>NZ_JBNCNY010000006.1:0-110847 GCF_049847225.1 Micromonospora sp. DT81.3 | reverse complement strand
CTGCGAGCACAACGGCGGGGATCCCTAGGGACACGCCGGCTCGGGCATCCGTGATGGGTGTGTCGCCTACGATCCCCGCCGTTGTGCTGCCAACCGGGTCAGCAGAGTCCCTGGGAACGGCCGTCCGCGCGAGAATGGTTCACCCGACGGCCGCTGCCAGCACAACGGCGGGGATCCCTCGGGACACGCCGGCCCTCGGCATCCGTGCTCGGAGTGTCGCGCACAATCCCCGCCGCTGTGCCGCCGACACGGTCGGCGGAGTCTCCTGAGAGCCGCCGTCCGCGCGAGAATGGTGCACCCGACCGCCGCGGCGAGCACAACGGCGGGGATCCGTCGCGACACGCCGGCCCTCGGCATCCGTGAACGGCGTGTCGGCAGCAATCCCCGCCGCTGTGCCGCGAACGCCCTCAGCGGAGGTGCCGAGAGGCCGCAATCTGAGCGAGGATCGCGCGCTCGACGAGGTCCCAGTCGTGTACGACCATGGCGTAGTCGAAACGCAGCGTCACGTAGTCCCACGCGGCGGCGTTGGCGTCGCGCACCAGGTCCTTGTGTCGGAGGGACGTGCCATCGGGATGCAGCGCCGACTCGTCGTGGTTGGCCCTCCCATCGACCTCGAGGAGGAGCCGCTCGCCGACGAGGAAGTCGACACGGCCAACGCCCGCGATCTCGACCTGCGTCCGGACCGAGAGGCCGTATCGGCGCAGCCGCCAGCGCAAGAGCGACTCGAGGCCGCTGTCGGAGTTCGACCGAGCGAACGCGATGGCGTCCCGCCCGGCATCGTTCGTCTGGCTGCGCAGCCAGGCGAGGGCCGCCTTCGTGGGCGCCGCTGGCGCAGGGCGGACTCGAGAGCGACGAAGAACGACTCGACGCCCCGGCATCCGAGAATCTGTCGGAGCACCCGGGGGAGCGACGGAGGGGCGAACGGGTCCGCTCGCGCTCCGTCATCCCAGTGCTCCATACACAGGCACGACGGGTGCGGATGCCGGTGTCCTGTGCCGCGCATCCACACATGCACCTCGGACTCGGGCTCGATCACCCACAGTCCGAGATGGCGCGCGGCGGACACACAGGCCAGCGGACCGCCGTGTCGCGCCGCGTCGAGAACGTAGCCGCATGCTCCGGAGGCCGCGTACACACCTCGCCGGAGCCACAGCATCCGCCCCTCATCGACAGCGGTCGCGATCGCCGTCCGGCTCGTCCCGGTCGCTCGAAGCCGGCCGTACGTCTGGATGGGCTCAGGCGATAGGCACACGTCAGATCGTGCGTCGCGTCGCTTGTCCGCCGGCCCGAAAGAGGTGATCTGTGGATCACGGAGCCGTGGAGGTGCTCAGTGGAGGGGGCGTCAAGAGGCGGCTCGGGAGTCTTTGCCCGGACGCCTCCTGCCCCTCGGACACAACTGCGGGGATCCTCGGCGACACGCCGGGATTGGACGCCGCCCGACGGCGTGTCGCGGGCGATCCCCGCCGTTGTGCCCGCAGGACCTCCAGCGGCGCCGCAGGCGCCCGACCCGACCGCCCGAACCCCGACCCGACCGCCCGAACCCCGGGCCCGCCCCGGCCCCGCCCCGGACCTGCCTACCCGAACCGGCCGGAGACGTAGTCCTCGGTCGCCTGCACCGACGGCGTCGTGAAGATCGCACGCGTGTCGTTGTACTCGATGAGCTTGCCCGGCTTGCCGGTGCCCGCGATGTTGAAGAACGCGGTCTTGTCGCTGACGCGGGATGCCTGCTGCATGTTGTGCGTCACGATGACGATCGTGTAGTCCTTCTTGAGCTCGCCGATCAGCTCCTCGATCGCGTACGTCGAGATCGGGTCGAGGGCCGAGCACGGCTCGTCCATCAGCAGCACCTCGGGCGAGACGGCGATCGCGCGGGCGATGCACAGGCGCTGCTGCTGGCCGCCCGAGAGTCCGGAGCCGGGGCGGTCGAGGCGGTCCTTGACCTCGTTCCACAGGTTCGCGCCTTGCAGTGACTTCTCGACGAGCGCATCCGCGTCGCTCCTGGAGATCCGGCTGTTGTTGAGCTTCACACCGGCCAGCACGTTCTCGCGGATCGACATGGTCGGGAACGGGTTCGGCCTCTGGAACACCATGCCGACCTGACGACGAACCAGCACCGGGTCCACCCCGGGGCCGTACAGGTCGCTGCCGTCCAACAGGACCTCGCCCTCCACGCGCGCTCCGGGGATGACCTCGTGCATGCGGTTGAGGGTGCGCAGGAAGGTGGACTTGCCGCAGCCGGATGGGCCGATGAACGCGGTGACGCTGCGGGGATCGATCTCGAGCCCGACGCCTTCGACGGCGAGGAAGTCGCCGTAGTAGACGTTCAGGTCGTTCACTTCGATGCTCTTGGACACGGTGCTCTTTCTTTCCTTGTCAGCGACCGGTCTTCGGCGAGAAGACCTTGGCGACGATGCGCGCGATGAGGTTCAGCAGCATCACGATGATGATGAGGGTGAGGGCGGCGGCCCACGCCCGGTCGAGGTACGCGGAGGCCGGGATGCCCTGATTCGCATACTGGGTGTACGTGAAGACCGGCAGGGTCTGCATCCGGCCGGAGAAGAGGTCGTAGTTGACGGATGCCGTGAAGCCGGCCGTGATGAGCAGCGGCGCTGTCTCGCCGATGACGCGGGAGATGGAGAGCATGATGCCCGTCGTGATGCCGGCGATGGATGTCGGGAGCACGACCTTCACCACGGTCAGCCACTTCGGCACGCCGAGGGCCAGGGATGCCTCCCGCAGCTCGTTCGGCACCAGCTTGAGCATCTCCTCGCTGGAGCGCACCACCACCGGGATCATCAGCACGGCCAGGGCGACCGATCCCATGAAGCCCATCCGGATGCCCGGTCCGAAGAAGAGCGCGAAGAGCGCGTAGGCGAAGAGGCCGGCGACGATGGACGGGATGCCGGTCATGACGTCCACGAGGAAGGTGATTCCGCGCGCCAGCGCTCCACGGCCGTACTCCACCAGATAGATCGCGGTGAAGAGCCCGATCGGGATGGAGATCACGGCGGCGGCGAATGTGATCAGCAGTGTGCCGATGATCGCGTGGAGTGCGCCACCGCCCTCGCCCACCACATTGCGCATCGAGTTGGTGAAGAACATCACATCGAAGCGATTGATGCCGTAGGTGATCACCGTGTAGGCCACAGAGATGAGCGGCACCATCGCGATGAGGAACGCTCCGGTCACGAGGCCGGTGACGAACCGGTCGGTCGCCCGGCGGCGGCCCTCGACGATGGCCGAGATGACGCCGATCAGCAGCAGGTAAAGCAGCGCCGATACGACGAGCCAGCCGCCGTAGTTCAGGCCGGCGTCGCCGGCGACGGCCATCGTTCCGAAGAGAGCGAGCGAGATGGCGAGGCTCGCGGCGAGCAGGCCCCATGGCGCCCAGACGGCGAGGTGACCGGCGGTGATGCTCCGGTGCGAGGACTCGGTGCTGGCCGGCGCGGGAGCGGGAGTGGCGGTGATCGTCATGTCAGTTGGCCCCCGAGAATTCCTTGCGCCGGCTGACGATCCAGCGGGCAAGCGCGTTGACGGCGAAGGTCACGACGAACAGGATGAGACCCGTCGCGATCAGCACGTTGATGTTGGTGCCGAAGGCCTCAGGGAACTTCAGCGCGATGTTTGCGGCGATCGTCAGCGGGTTGGTCGAGGTCAGCACCTGCCACGAGACGATGTTCGTCGCAGAGAGCACCATCGCGACGGCCATCGTCTCGCCGAGCGCGCGGCCGAGACCGAGCATGGATGCTGAGACGATACCGCTGCGACCGAACGGCAGCACCGCCATCCGGATCATCTCCCAGCGGGTCGATCCGAGCGCGAGCGCCGCCTCTTCGTGCAGCACCGGGGTCTGCAGGAAGATCTCCCGGCAGATGGCGGTGATGATCGGTATGACCATGACGGCGAGCACCATGCCGGCGGTGAGGATCGTGCGGCCGGTGCTCGATGCCTCACCGGAGAACAGCGGGAACCAGCCCATGTTGACCGTCAGCCACTCGTACAGGGGCTGGACGGCCGGGGCCAGCACCATGATGCCCCAGAGGCCGAAGACCACCGAGGGCACCGCGGCCAGCAGATCGACGACGTAGCCGAGCGCCGCAGCGAGCCGGCGAGGGGCGTAGTGCGAGATGAAGAGGGCGACGCCGATCGAGATGGGCACGGCCATCAGCAGCGCCAGGATCGCCGCGTACACGGTGCCGAAGAGCAGCGGCCAGACATAGTCCCAGAAGTTCGTCGTCAGGAGCGAGGCGTCCTCGCTCGTGGCCGTCAGCGCCGGGATCGACTGGACGAGGAGGAACACCGCGACCGCGGCGAGCGTCACCAGGATCATCGATCCGGCGAAGAGAGCGGCTCCGGAGAACCAGCGGTCTCCCGGCCGGACCTTGGCCTTGGGCTTCGCCGGGGCGGGCGCCGGAGGCGGAGCCGGGGCTTCAGTGGTCGTCATGCGCGGGGCATTCCTCACTCGGAGTGGATCCGGCCCCGGACTCCCTGCGGGAGACCGGGGCCGGGAAGGGCTACTGGATCAGCGCGATCGCCGCGTCGACCTGCTCGCGAACCGTGTCGGAGATCGGTGCGCTGCCGGCCGCTGCGGCAGCCTCGTCCTGACCCTCGGGGCTGGCGACGTAGCTCAGGAAGCCCTTGACGAGCTCCGCGATCGCGGCGTCCTCGTACTGCTCGCAGGCGATCATGTAGCTCACGAGGACGATGGGGTACACGCCCGCTTCCTGCGTGGTGCGATCGATCGCGATGGCGAGGTCTCCCTCGGTGCGGCCCTCTTCGAGTGGGGAGGCGTCGATGATGGCCGCTGCCGCCTCGGGGGAGTACTCCACGAACTCCTCGCCGACCTGCACGGCGACCGTGCCCAGCTCACCGGCGCGGGAGGCGTCGGCGTAGGTGATCGTGCCCTGGCCGCCCTCCACCGCCGAGATGACACCAGACGTTCCCTGCGCGGCCTCGCCGGTCTGAAGCGGCCACACACCATCGGGCTCGCTGGTCCAGACGTCCGGCGCCGTGGCGAAGAGGTAGTCGGTGAAGTTCTCCGTGGTGCCCGAGTCGTCGGAGCGGTGCACCGGGGTGACGGCCAGATCCGGCAGGGTCGCGTCGGCGTTGAGCGCCGCGATGGCCGGGTCGTTCCAGTTGGTGATCGTGCCGGCGAAGAGGCCCGCGATCGTGGCGGCGTCGAGGTTCAGCGTCTCGACGCCCTCGATGTTGAAGACGACCGCGATCGGCGAGACGTACGTCGGCAACTCGATGATCGGCGAGTCGGCGGCGCAGGCGTCGAAGGGCCCCGCCTCGATCTCCTCGAGGTCGAACGCGCGGTCGGAGCCGGCGAAATTCACGGCGCCGGCCTGGAAGGACTCGCGGCCCGTGCCGGAACCGGCGGGGTCGTAGTCGATCGTGACGTCGGGATTGGCCGTCTGGAAGCCGGCGCTCCACGCCTGGACCGCCACCTCCTGGGCCGACGAACCGGAGCCGACGAGGTTGCCGGACAGGCTGCTTTCCTCGCTGGGAGCGTCGGTGCCGCTGGCGGTGCCGCCTTCGTTCGCGGCGCATGCGGTGAGGGCGAGGGCTGCCACGGCGCCGATGGCGCCGATGCGGGCAATGCGAGAGAGCTTCACTGTGTGAATCCTTCGGGTGTCAGGGACGGCCCCGCTGCAGGGCCCGCTCTGAAGGTAGAAGCGGATTCTTAAGAGAGTGCGCGCTGACGGTGAACGGAAGGTGAACTGGGTACGTCCGCCCGACACCGGCGTCTACTCTGCAAGGGCGTGCGCCTACTCCGCCGTCGCTTCCGGCTACTCGCGCGGTTCGTGCGTCTCGATGGCCACGATGCCCGAACCGGGGTTCGTCGCCGACAGGTGCACCACCGAGAAGGCTCCGGTCTCCAGCGCCGCCGCGCTCCCGAGGTACGACCCTCGCAGGGTCCCGGTGGCAAGGGCGATCTCGTTGATGATGTCCGGGAGCACCGGTCCGTGGCTGCACAGCACCGCCGCCTTGCGCGAGCGCACCCGTTTGCCGATCACCCCGCGCACGTCGGATTCGCCCTCCTCCCAGGCGTCCTGGCTGATGGCCGGGGTCCGCTCGACCGAGCGACCGAGTGCCACCGCGAGGGGCGTCACGGTCGTGACGCAGCGCACCGCCGGGCTCGAGATGATCTTCCGGACGCCGAAGGCCCTGAGCGGTCCGACGATCACCCCCGCCTGCTTGGCGCCGCGCGCGGTCAGCGGCCTCGCGGCATCCGGTCCCTTCCAGTCCCCGCGTGCGACCGCCTTGCCGTGTCGGAGAGCGATGATCGGAAAGGTCTGCAGCACGCCGTCGTCGACGAACCGGAGGAAGTTCTCGAGGATCTCGACGTCGACGGGGTAGCTCAGGTACGCGAGCGCCCGCTTCGGCGTGACCCACTCCAGCGCGGCGATCTCCTTGTTCGGCACGAACGCCGAGGCGCGGATGGCGTCATCGGTCGCCTCGGCTGCCCAATAGTGCACGATCTTCTGACGCTTGCTGGGCATGCGATAGTGCGAGACGCCGACGGGGATGCCGAGACGCACGCGGATGCCGGTCTCCTCGAAGACCTCGCGCACGGCCGTCTCGGCCAGCGTCTCGCCGGGGTCGACCTTGCCCTTGGGGAGGGTGACATCGGCATACGTCGTCCGGTGGATCACGAGCACCATCAGCCTGCCCTCGATGAGGCGCCAGATCACAGCACCCGCGGCGTAGACCGCGGTCTCGCTCATCGGGCGACTCGGGTCCGTCGTCGGCGGATGACCCGCGCCATGTTGCGCTCCTGGAGGTCGGCGAGGTGCGCGCCGTCCGGGCCCTCGCTGTGCCGCACCCACTCGCCGTCCGGCTCCAGCCACCACGACGCGGTGGCGTCATCCATCGCCTGATCGAAGAGATCCTCGATCTGGGTGAGGTGGGCCGGCGAGACGACCCGCACGAGCGCCTCCACCCGGCGGTCGAGGTTGCGGTGCATCATGTCGGCGCTGCCGATGTAGACCTGCGGGTCGCCGTCGTTGGCGAACATGAAGATCCGCGAGTGCTCGAGATACCGGCCCAGGATGCTGCGGACACGGATGTTCTCGCTCATCCCCTCCACGCCCGCCTTGAGGCTGCAGATCCCTCGTACCCACACATCGATCGGCACGCCCGCCTGGCTCGCCCGGTACAGGGCGTCGATGATCTGCTCGTCGACCATGGAGTTCACCTTGATGCGGATGCCTGACGGCTTGCCGGCGAGCGCATTGCGGCGCTCCTTGTCGATGAGGCGGAGCAATCCCTTGCGCAGGTGAAGCGGGGCGACGAGCAGGCGCTTGAACTTCTTCTCGATGGCGTAGCCGCTCAGCTCGTTGAACAGCCGGGTCAGGTCCTTGCCGACCTGCGGGTCGATCGTGAAGAGGCCGAGATCCTCGTAGAGCCGGCTGGTCTTCGGATTGTAGTTTCCGGTGCCGATGTGGCTGTAGCTGCGCAGCATCCCGTTCTCTTCGCGGATGACGAGCGCGAGCTTGCAGTGGGTCTTCAGCCCCACGAGCCCGTACACGACGTGCACGCCGGCCTTCTCGAGCTTTCGGGCCCAGGAGATGTTCGCCTGTTCGTCGAAACGGGCCTTGATCTCCACCAGGGCGAGCACCTGCTTGCCCGCTTCGGCCGCGTCGATGAGCGCCTCGACGATGGGCGAATCGCCGCTCGTGCGGTACAGAGTCTGCTTGATGGCCAGCACATGGGGGTCGGCCGCCGCCTGCTCGAGGAAGGCCTGCACGGAGGTCGTGAACGACTCGTACGGGTGGTGCACCAGCACGTCTTCCTTGCGGATGGCGGCGAAGATGTCGGCGCGCCCGTTCTGCTCGGCCGGCTGGAAGGCCATCGCCGTCGTCGGTACGCGCGGCGGGTAGCGCAGCTCCGGTCGATCGAGCTTGGCCATGTCGAAGAGGCCCCGCAGATCGAGCGGACCGGGGAGGCGGTAGACCTCCTGCTCGGTGATGTCGAGCTCGCGGATCAGCAGCCCGAGCGTGAGGTCGTCCATGTCGTCGGTGATCTCGAGCCGGATGGGCGGACCGAACCGGCGGCGCAGGAGCTCCGCCTCGAGCGCCTGGATCAGGTTCTCGGTCTCGTCCTCCTCGATCACCACGTCTTCGTTGCGCGTGAGGCGGAAGGTGTGGTGATCGAGCACCTCCATGCCGGGGAACAGGTCGCCCAGGTTGTTGGAGATCAGATCCTCGAGCGGCAGGTACTTCGTGTCGCTGTTCTCCGACGGGACCTCGACGAAGCGCGGCATCATCGGAGGCACCTTGACGCGGGCGAACTCTTCGCGGCCGGTCTTGGCGTTGCGGATGCGGACGCTGAGATTGAGGCTGAGCCCGGAGATGTAGGGGAAGGGATGCGCGGGGTCGACCGCCAGCGGCATCAGCACGGGGAACACCTGCTGCTGGAAGTACTCGTACAGCCCGGCGCGCTCGTCATCATCCAGCGCGGACCAGGTCGTGACGCTGATGCCGACGCTCTCGAGGGCGGGTTTGACGGCTCGCGTCCACACGTCGGCGTGCCGCAGCTGCAGGGTGTGGGCGGCCGCAGAGATGTCGGCGAGCGCCTCCGCCGGCTGCCGGCCGACGTTCGTCGGCACCGCGAGCCCGGTGACGATGCGGCGTTTGAGGCCTGCCACCCGGACCATGAAGAACTCGTCGAGGTTGCTGGCGAAGATCGCGAGGAAGTTCGCCCGCTCGAGCAGGGGGAGGGTGTCGTCTTCGGCCAGCTCGAGCACCCGCTGGTTGAAGGCGAGCCAGCTCAGCTCCCTGTCGAGATAGCGGTTGTCGGGCAGCAGCTCGTCGAACGCCTCGAAGGCTTCGTCGAAGTCATCGTCGGAGTCACCCAGGCCGGCATCGAGGATCGCGTGATCGATCATGTCTTCATCATTGCAGGGCGACGTGTCGCTGGTGTGAACTCCGCAGAAGGTCCACTCACGCCGAGCCCCGCCACACGATCTCCGAAGGCAGCAGAACGTCGCGGGAGGCCGGCTCTCCGCGCAGCTGCCGCAGCACCAGCATGGCGGCCTCCCGCCCGAGCCCTTCGGCCGGCTGATGCACCGTCGACAGGGGCGGAACCGTCCTCCTCGCCCACTCGCTGTCATCGAAGCCGACCACCCCGACATCCTCGGGCACCCGCCTGTGGGCGCTCCGCAGCGCATCCATCGCGCCGGCCGCGACGGCATCGGACGCCGCGAACACGCCGTCCAGATCCGGCGCCCGCTCCAGCAGCCGCCGCATCCCCTCCCGGCCCGCCGAGTACGAATAGAGCGAGACCGGCTCCACGAGGGCGTCGTCGTATGCGGCCCCGAGCGCGTCGGCGAATCCCGCCAGACGGTCCGCGCCGGAATCGCGGTCGAGTGCTGCGGCGATCATGCCGATGCGCCGGCGCCCGGTGGCGGCGAGTCGTTCGGTGATCGCGCGCGCGGAGCCGCGGTTGTCGATGACGACGAACGCGGCCGAGGCGGCCCCCGGGGGATGGCCGACGAAGGCGGCGGGAAGGCGGAGTCGCTCCAGCACCCGGCCGATGGGATCGTACGCACGTGCCGAAACCACGATCGCCCCGTCGACGGCGCCTCCGGAGAGGTAGCGGGCGACGCGATCCGTATCCCGATCCGTATCGATGATGAGCACCGCCATCTGCAGGTCGGCGTCGGAGAGCGCGGTGTTGGCCCCCAGCAGGATGCGGCCGATGTTGGGGTCCTCGACGAACAGAGAATGCGGTTCGTGCACGATGAACGCGACGGTCTCCGTCCGCTGCATCACGAGGTGTCGAGCGGCGGTGTTGGGAACGTAGCCCACTTCGGCGATGGCGGCCTCGATGGCCGCGCGGGCAGAGGCCGAAACGTACGGTTCGCCGTTCACGAAGCGGCTGACGGTGCCGCGTGAGACGCCGGCGACGCGCGCGACGTCGTGCACGGTGGCACGGCGGGGGCGGTCGGAAGCGGTCGACACGTGACCACTGTATCGCCCGGTCGCTTGACAGACCGGATTGGCGGGTGCGAGGCTGTGCACGTTCACAGAAGCTCGAGGGCGAGTCTTTGCTCGCGAGGCTGTGCACGTGCACACACACGCCGCCGACGTCGCTCAGGAGATCCGTGAACCCGCACCTCGCCTCGCCCGAGCCGCGCATCGCCAAGCCCCGGTACGTGCACCGCGGCATCGACTTCGGATGCGACTACAACCCCGAGCAGTGGGACCCCGCCGTCTGGCGCGAGGACGTCGCGCTGATGCGGGAGGTAGGGGTCGGGCTGGTCGCGGTCAACATCTTCGGCTGGTCGGATCTGCAGGGCCCCGACGGTGCCATCGACTTCTCGCGGCTCGACGAGATCATCGCGCTGCTGCATGGGGCCGGCATCCGGGTGAACCTGGGCACGGGCACATCGTCACCGCCGCCCTGGCTCACCGCGCGGCATCCGGAGATCCTTCCGATGGTAGAGGACGGGACCACGCGCTACCCCGGCGGCCGTCAGGCGTGGTGCCCGAGCTCTCCGGTGTTCCGGCAGCACGCGCAGGCCCTCGTGGAGGCGGTTGCAGAACGCTACGGCCGCCACCCGGCCGTCGCTCTCTGGCACGTCTCCAACGAGCTCGGCTGCCACAACGCGCACTGCTTCTGCGACGTGAGTGCCGGGGCTTTCCGGATCTGGCTGCAGAAGCGCTACGGGTCGATCGAGTCCCTCAACCGCGCATGGGGCACGAGCTTCTGGAGTCAGCGGTACACCGACTGGGACGAGATCGGCACGCCGCGCCTCACGCTCTCGTCGCGCAATCCGAGCCAGATGCTCGACTTCTCGCGCTTCAGCTCCGACGAGCTGCTCGACTACTATCGCGCGGAGGCAGCCGTGCTCCGCCGACACAGCGATGTGCCGGTCACCACGAACTTCATGGTGACGGCGCACATCCGCGACCTGGACTACTGGTCGTGGGCGGAAGAGATGGATGTCATCGCCAACGACCACTATCTCGACAACCGCCTCGCCGACCCGGCCGCCGAGCTCGCCTTCGCGGCCGATCTGACGCGGGGGCTCTCCGGGGGTTCCCCGTGGATGCTGATGGAGCACTCGACCGGCGCCGTCAACTGGCAGCCGCACAACCTGGCGAAGGCGCCGGGGCAGATGACGCGCGATTCCCTCCGGCATGTGGCGCGCGGCGCCGATTCGGTGTGCTTCTTCCAGTGGCGCGCCTCACTGCAGGGCTCCGAGAAATACCACTCGGCGCTTCTGCCGCACGCCGGCACCGACTCCGCGCTGTGGCGGGAGGCGCTCGAGCTCGGAGCGCTGCTGGAGCGCATGGGAGAGGTCGCCGGCACCCGCGTCGCCGCCGACGTGGCCCTCCTGTTCAGTTGGGAGGCGTGGTGGGCCGGCGACGCAGAGAACCGCCCGAGCGAGTCCGTCTCGTACCTCGACCAGGTCGGGGCCCTGCACCGGGCGCTTCGCGAGTCCGGCGCCACCGTAGACGTCGTCCGCCCGGGCGCAGACCTCTCGGGCTATCGCCTCATCGTGGTTCCGGGCCTGCATCTCGTGCGCGACGAGGATGCGGCGACACTCGACGCCGCCGCTGCCGGGGGAGCGCATGTGCTCGTGACCTTCTACAGCGGCATCGTCGACGAGAACGACAGGGTGCGCGCGGGTGGCTACCCGGGTGCGTGGCGTGAACTGCTCGGCATCCGGGTCGAGGAATTCGCCCCCGTCCTGCCGGGCGAACCGGTGCTGCTGGAATCCGGTACGGTCGCCTCCCTCTGGACCGAGCGCCTCGTCGCGAGCGACGCCGAGGTGCTCGACCGCTTCGTGGGCGGCCCAGCGGGAGGCCTCCCCGCCCTCACGCGCCGCCGGGGGGCGGACGGTGCCGGCGATGCCTGGTATCTCGCAACGCTTCCGGATGCCGCCGGGCTCGCCCGCATCGTCGATCGCGTGTTGAGCGGATCCGATGCGCTGCGCGAGGCCGGCGCCCGCGCCGGCCTGGACATCGTCCGGCGTGTCGGCGACGGCCGCAGCTATCGGTTCCTCATCAACCACGGCACGGAGGACGTGCTGCTCAACGCCCGGGGCCTCGACCTCGTCACAGGCGAAGCCGCCACCGGAACCGTTCGCGTGCCAGCGGGAGCGGTGCGCGTGATCAGAGAGGATGTCGCGCCATGACGGCCCAGATCGTCACAGAGACGCTCGTCACAGGAGGCAGGCGACGCGGCCCCGACCGCCGTCGAGGCCGCCTGCAGCACAAGGGAGCCATCATCGCCTTCGTGGCGCCGTTCGGCATCCTGTTCATCCTCTTCTATCTCGTGCCCATCGCCGTCGCGATCTGGCAGTCGCTGCTCGTCGTCGAGCGGGAGGGAACGTTCGGTGAGGCCAAGGAGGTCTTCGGAGGCCTGCAGCAGTACGCCCTCGTGTTCCAGAACGGCCCGTTCTGGACGTCGGTCGGCCGGGTGCTGCTCTTCGGCATCGTGCAGGTGCCCGTCATGCTCGGGCTGGCGCTGCTCTTCGCGCTGCTGCTCGATTCCCCGCTGCTGCGGGGCCGGCGCTTCTTCCGTCTCGCGTTCTTCGTTCCCTACGCCGTGCCCGGCGTCATCGCGGCGATCATGTGGGGGTTCCTCTACTCGCCGAACCTCTCGCCCTTCACGGTGCTGACCGAGCGCATCGACTTCCTCTCCGCCGACATCGTGCTGTGGGCCATCGCGAACGTCGTCACGTGGGTCTTCGTCGGCTACAACATGCTGATCATCTACTCCTCGCTGCTGGCGATCCCGACCGATATCTACGAGGCCGCCCGGCTCGACGGCGCGGGGCAGATGCGCATCGCATGGTCGATCAAGATCCCGATGGTCCGCCCGTCGCTCGTGCTCACGGCGATCCTTTCGATCATCGGCACGCTGCAGCTGCTCGCCGAGCCGCAGGTGTTCCGCTCGTTCAGCTCCGCGGTGACCAGCACCTACACCCCGAACATGACGATCTACGCCACGTCGGCCGTGCCGAACGTGAGCCTCGCCGCCGCGTTCTCCGTGGTGCTGGCGCTCGCGACCTTCGCGCTGTCGTTCACGTTCCTGCGCATCACCCGACGGAAGGAAGAGTCATGAGCCGTGTGATCGACGCGGATGCCGCGGCGCTCCGCTCCTCCGCCGGCGGCAAGGGCACGCGCACCAAGCCGCAGGAGAGCCTGATCTCTCGCGGGGTCGCCATGATCATCATGCTGACGTTCACGGTCTACTTCCTGATCCCGATCTGGTGGCTGCTGGTCGCATCGACCAAGAGCCGGGGTCAGCTGTTCACCACCAACCCCCTGTGGTTCGCCGACATGGCGTTCTGGAACAACCTGGTGGCGCTGATCGGCTACGACAACGGCATCTACGTGCGCTGGATGGTCAACAGCGTGCTCTACGCCGGTGTCGGCGCCTTCGTCGCGACACTGCTGGCGGGCATGTGCGGCTATGCCCTCGCGAAGTACCGTTTCCGCGGACGGGAGCTGCTGTTCAACGTCGTGCTCGGTGGGGTGCTCGTCCCCGCGACGGCCCTCGCGCTGCCGCTGTTCCTGCTCTTCAGCCAGGTGCAGCTGACCAACACGTTCTGGGCCGTCTTCCTGCCGAGCATCGTCAGCCCCTTCGGGGTCTACCTGGCACGGGTCTTCGCCGAGGCCAGCGTTCCGGAGGAACTGCTGGAGGCGAGCCGCCTGGACGGAGCGGGCGAGCTGCGGACGTTCTTCACGGTATCGATCCGGCTGATGCTGCCGGCACTCGTCACGATCTTCCTGTTCCAGTTCGTCGGCATCTGGAACAACTTCTTCCTGCCGCTGATCATGCTGCGCAGCGAAGAGCTCTTCCCCGTCACCTTCGGGCTCTATGCCTGGAACTCCACGATCAACCAGTTCCCCGAGCTGCGCAGTTTCGTGCTGATCGGCGCGCTGCTGTCGATCATCCCGCTCATCATCACGTTCCTCCTGCTTCAGCGGTACTGGCGCACGGGCCTCGGCACCGGCGCGCTCAAGTGACAGACCCCGGCCGGATCCGACCGGCCGGCCCTCGAAAATCCACCACTGAGAAATCCACCACCCCAGAAAGAGAGACCATGCGTCACATGAAGCGAGCAGCAGCAGCGGCGGTGATCACCTCCGTCGCCCTTGCGATGGCCGGTTGCTCCGCAGGAAGCGGCGACGGCGGCGGCACTGATGCCGGCGCGTGCGAGCCTTCCGAAGGGAAGGTCAACCTGTCCTTCACATCGTGGATCCCCGGCATCGAAGAGGCTGTTGCGATGTGGAACGATGCCAACCCCGACATCCAGGTCGAGGTGCAGACCGGTCCGTCCGGCAACGCCGGCACGTACCAGAACTTCTTCAACCAGCTGAAGGCGGGCAACGCCCCCGACCTCGGCCAGATCGAGTACGACGCGCTCCCGAACTTCCGCGTGCAGGACGGCCTCGCCGACCTGGGCGCATGCGAGGAGATCGTTGCGGGCAAGGGCGATTTCGTCGACTGGACATGGGGCCAGGTCACCCTGGGCACCGAGTCAGAGGTCTACGGAGTTCCTCAGGACTCCGGCCCGATGGCGCTCTTCTACCGCTCCGACCTGTTCGAGCAGAACGGGATCGCCGTTCCGACCACCTGGGAGGAGTACAAGGCGGCCGCGGAGAAGATCCGCGCGCTGGGCGGCTACATCACCAATTTCTCGCAGACCGACATCAACCAGTTCGCCGGCTTCGTCTGGCAGGCCGGCGGTGAGTGGTTCGCCAACGACGGCGACGAGTGGACGGTGGAGATGACGGACGAGACCTCCAAGCAGGTCGCCGACTACTGGCAGGACCTGATCGCCAACGACCTCGTCTCGACCTACCCCGCGTGGACCGACGAATGGAACAACGCGTACAACTCCGGCGAGGTGTGGTCGTGGAACTCGGCCGTATGGGGTGCCAACTCCATCGCCAGTGGGGCTCCCGACACCGCAGGCAACTGGTCCGTGGCAAAGGCGCCGCAGTGGAACGCGGGCGAGTCCGCCGCCGGAAACTGGGGCGGATCCTCGATCGCCGTCTTCAAGGGAACCGAGCACCTCTATGAGGCCGCGAAGTTCGCGCTCTGGCTCAACACATCGGAGGAGTCGCTGACCTCTCTGAACGAGACGGCGGCGATCTACCCGGCGACGAAGGCGGGTCTGGAGCTTCCCGCGCTCTCCGAGGGCGTTCCGTTCTACGGCGACCAGCCGATCTACGACGTCTTCGCCGAGGCTGCCGGTGAGGTCGACCCCGACTTCGTGTGGGGTCCGACCATGACGCAGACGTACGCGGACGTCTCGGACGGATTCAAGGCCGCCGTCAGTGGCAGTGGAACCCTTGCGGATGCCCTCGCCACCGGGCAGGATGCCACGATCGCGGCGATGGAGGCCCAGTCCATCCCCGTCGCCGAGTAGTCCACGGATCCGTGCCGCGGGCGTCGGTCTCAGACCGATGTCCGCGGCACCACCGTGTCCGCGGTCGCACGCGAGGCGGGCTCAGCTCTTGCGGGGAGCCGGAACCGCGTCGTCCTCGTAGACGTTGAAGCGGTAGCCGACGTTGCGCACCGTGCCGATCAGCTGCTCGAGGTCGCCGAGCTTGGCGCGGAGGCGGCGCACGTGCACGTCCACGGTGCGCGTGCCGCCGAAGTAGTCGTAGCCCCACACCTCGCTGAGCAGCTGCTCGCGCGTGAACACCCGTGAGGGGTGCGTGGCGAAGAAGTGCAGGAGCTGGAACTCCTTGTAGGTCAGATCCAGCGGCTTGCCGTGCACCTTGGCGGAGTATGAGGATTCGTCGATCGTGATTCCGGAGGTCTGGATGCGCGTCGAGACCTGCTCCTGCGTCATCCGCCCCATCGCCAGGCGGACGCGTGCATCGACCTCTGCGGGACCCGCGGTGAAGAGGATGACGTCATCGACGCCCCAGTCGGTGGACACGGCGGTCAGCCCGCCCTCTGTCACCACGAGCAGCAGCGGGGCATCGAGCCCCGTGGTGTTCAGGATCTTGCAGAGGGATTTGGCCCCGACGAGGTCCACGCGCGCATCGACGAAGATGACGTCGGCGCTCGGTGCGTTGACCAGCTGGGCCGGCTCCGCGGGGATCTGGCGCACTCGGTGGCTCAGCAGTTCGAGCGAAGGCAGGACAGCACCCCCGCCCTGGGCGGAACTCAATACGAGAAGCTGAGCCAACGCGTTCCTTTCGGGCGGGCGGTTCCGCGCCGTGGTTCCAATGATAGGCCGTGCCCTATCATGGCCGATTCTTGTGCGTCCCGAGGCATCCTGCGACAGAATGAGGGCATGACGACACCGGAGCTCGCTCCCCGCAGCATGTTCGGCGGGGTCGTCGCGGTGTGGGTCACCGGCGGCCTCGTCGCCATCGCCATCGGACTCTTCGTTCCCCCCGATTGGCGCGCCGCATGGCTGACCGTCGGGCTCGGGGCGTGCCTGCTCCTCGCCTTCGCCGTGCAGCTCTTCACCGGCCGGTCCAAGGGGTTCATCGACCGCGTCGCGGCGAGCGTCCTGGGCGCCCTCGTGGTGATGGGCGTTATCTCCGCGGGGCTCGGACTCGCGGCGATCATTCCGGGATAAAGTGAAGTCATGGATCTCGTCGCGCTCGAACTGTTCTACGTCGGACTGCTCGGCCTGGCATCGCTGGCGATCGCGTTCGTCTCGGGCGTCGTGCTCCTGAACCTCTTCCGCGGCCAGCGCTGACGAGGCGAGTCGTGTTCGATCTTCCGACCGACCTGCCCGCCGACCTCGCACCCCTCGCCTGGCTCGTCGGCGTCTGGGAGGGCACCGGCGTGATCGACTATCGCGTCGGCGACACGCACTACGCGGGCGAGTTCGCGCACCGGGTGAGCTTCAGCCACGACGGCGGCCCGTACCTCAACTACTCCGCGACCGCATGGCTGGCGGTCGCCGACGATGCTCCTCGGGTGCCCCTGGTCGCCGAGGTCGGCTTCTGGCGGCTGATCCGCGAGGCGACGGATGCCGACCCAGGGCCAGGACTGCTGCCTCCGACGGCCGATGCCCCTCCTCGCACCGCCGACGATGTGGAGCGACTCCGAACCCCTGACGGCGGCTTCGACATCGAGGTGTCGATCGTGCACTCCGACGGGGTGAGCGAGCTGTATCTCGGGCAGGCGCGCGGTCCTCGCATCGACATCGCGACGGATGCCGTCGTGCGCACGGCCGGGGCGAAGCACTATGCCGCGGCCACTCGCATGTACGGGCTCGTCGATGGGCACCTGCTGTGGGCGTGGGACATCGCTGCGCTGGGCCAGGAGCTCGGCTCCCATGCCTCGGCCCGGCTGGCGCGAGCGGAGTGACCTTCTGATGACCGATTTCACCTCCCGCCCCGGTGCGGTCTCCGGCGACGCCGGCATCCTGCACTACGGCAACCCTCTCGGCGAGCAGCGCCGGCTCGCGGACGGCGACGCGATCGTCGATCGCACCGATCGCCGCGTGCTCTCGGTCACCGGGCCGGATCGGCTGACCTGGCTGGACTCGATCGCGTCGCAGGCACTGGCCGCCCTGGAGCCCGGGCGGGGCACGGAGTTGCTCATCCTCGATCCCAACGGGCGGGTCGAGCACGCCGCATCCGTCGTCGATGACGGCGAGACGACGTGGCTGATCGTCGATGAGGGCGACGCGCCGGGCCTGGGCGCCTGGCTTCGCCGCATGGTCTTCCGCTCCCGGGTGGAGGTGCGCGACGAGCCGGATGTCGCGATCATCGCCTTCCTCGGCGACGGTCCCGCTCGGCGGGCGGTCGAGGATGTCGCACCGGACGCCTTCGTGTGGGCCGATCCGTGGGCCGCGGTGACGCCGGGCGGCTGGCAGTACGCCGCGGTCGACCCGCATCCCGGCGCGGGCTTCGCGTGGCGCGAGGCGATCGTGGCCCAGCCCGCCCGCGATGCACTCGCCGCGGGGAAGACCCCGGTGGCCGGGCTGCTCGCCGCAGAAGCCCTGCGCATCGCCGCCTGGCGCCCCCGGTGGGCCAATGAAGTGGACGAGCGCTCCCTGCCGCACGAGGTCGACTGGCTGCGCAGCGCCGTGCACCTCAGCAAGGGCTGCTACCGCGGTCAGGAGACCGTGGCGAAGGTGCACAACCTCGGGCACCCTCCGCGGCGGCTCGTTCTGCTGCATCTCGATGGCAGCGACAGCGTGCTGCCCGATCCGGGTGCGCCCGTGCTGAGCGGGGATGACACGGTGGGCGCCATCACCTCGTCCGCGCTGCACTACGAAGAAGGCCCGATCGCGCTCGCGATCATCACGCGCCGCGTGCCCGATGACGCGCCACTCGCGGTTCGGGCCGACGAGGTGCTGATCGCCGCCGGCCAGGAGGTCATCGTGCCGGCGGATGCCGGGGCCACCGCATCCGTCCCTCGTCTGCCTCGTCTGAACCGTCGCGCTCCCGCTCGATGAGTCAGGGGACCGGCGACCGCCCGGAGCCGGTCACCGCTCCCATCGCCGTCGGGTGGCGCACCAGGATCGATCCGTCCCGGCGTGTGCGCCGGGTGCGGGACTCCGGGCTCGCGATCATCCAGATCGTCGTGGCCTCGACGGCGGCCTATGCCTTCGCGTCATCGGTGCTCGGGCATCCCGCGCCGCTGCTGGCCGCCACGGTGACGGTCTCGAGCCTCGGGCTGGTGCGCGACGCGCGGCCGCGCCGAGTGCTCGAGACGGTGCTCGGCATGCTCCTCGGCATCCTGGTCAGCGAGCTGCTGCTGATCGTCGCGGGCACCGGATGGTGGCAGCTCGCCCTGGCGCTCGGTCTCACCCTCGCGGTCGCCCGCTTCCTGTCGCCGCAGGCGAGCTTCGCGATCGCCGCGGCCATCCAGTCCCTGATCGTCATGGTCATCCCGATGACCGGCGGCGCCCCCTTCGTGCGTCTCACGGACGGGATCGTCGGCGGGGTCTTCGCGCTCCTCGTGACGGCGCTGATCCCGCGCAGTCCCCGGCGCGTGGAACTCCGCGATGCCCGGGCGCTGTTCCGGGATGTCGGCAGCGCCGCGGCGGCCCTCGGCCAGGCGCTGCGGCGATCGGACCGGATGCGCGCCGAGCGCGGGCTCGAGAAGGCACGCGCCCTGCAGTCGCGCGTGGACGAGTGGCGGGATTCCCTGGATTCCGGTCTGGCGATCGCCCGGATCTCGCCGTTCCTGCGCCGACAGCGCGGCGAGCTCGACCGACACGCCCGCGTGCTGGCTGCGATGGATCTCGCCACCCGCAACCTGCGCGTCATCGCCCGCCGGGTCGTCTATCTCTGCGACGACGGCACCCCGAGACCCGTCGCCGCGGATGTGCTGGCAGAGCTGGCGAGGGGCATCGACCTCGTGGGGCGCTCCCTGGATGACATCTCCCTCGAGCCGGTCGCCCGGGAGACCATCCGCGCGATCGCCGCGCATCTCGATCCACGGGAGCTGATGCCCGGTGCCTCGCTGGGGGACCAGAACCTGCTCGCGGCGATGCGACCGCTCGCGGTCGACCTCCTCGTCGGCACCGGGATGACGCAGGCGGATGCCCGCGCGGCGGTGCCGCGCATCTGAGCCGCCGCGCGGCGGTGCCGCGCATCTGAGCCGCCGCGGGTTCGGGGCGCATCCCCTCCGTCGGGGCGCACGCATTGCGCCCCGACGGAGGGATCGCGCCCCGACCGCTCGCGCGCGGGCGCGTCGTGCGCCGTCGGTATCATGGGGCCATGACCGCGCCCTACACGCTGATCCTGCTCCGCCACGGCCAGAGCGAATGGAACGAACTCAACCTCTTCACGGGATGGGTCGACGTCCGGCTCACCGAGCAGGGCAAGGCCGAGGCCCAGCGTGGCGGCGAGCTGCTCGCCGAGGCCGGGTTGCACCCCGACATCCTCTACACATCGGTGCTGAGCCGCGCGATCCAGACCGCGAACATCGCGCTGGACGCGGCCGATCGGCTCTGGATCCCTGTCAAGCGCACGTGGCGCCTGAATGAGCGCCACTATGGAGCGCTGCAGGGCAAGGACAAGGCTCAGACGCTGGAGGAGTTCGGTCAGGAGCAGTTCATGCTCTGGCGCCGCTCGTTCGACGTGCCGCCCCCGCTGCTCGCGGAGGACGACCAGTACAGCCAGATCGGCGATCCGCGCTATGCCGGCATGGACGGCGAGGTGCCCCGCACGGAGTCGCTCAAGCTCGTCATCGACCGCCTTCTCCCCTACTGGGAGACCGACATCGCCGCCGACCTGCGCAATGGCAAGGTGGTGCTCGTCACCGCCCACGGCAACTCGCTGCGCGGACTCGTCAAGCACCTGGAAGGCATCAGCGATGCCGACATCTCGGAACTGAACATCCCCACCGGCATCCCGCTGGTCTACAAGCTGGACGAGAACCTCGTGCCGCTCGGCCCGGGCGAGTACCTCGATCCCGACGCCGCAGCGGCCGGCGCGGCCGCCGTCGCCGCGCAGGGCAAGAGCTAGCAGGCACGGCGAGGGGGCGGCGCGGGCCGCCCTCCTCGCGGGGCGCCCTCCGGCTAGAGCTGCTCGACGGGCTCGGACGCCGGCGACCAGTCACCGGTGGCGAGGTAAACGACCCTCTTCGCCACGGCGACGGCGTGGTCGGCGAACCGCTCGTGGTAGCGGCTCGCCAGTGTCGCGTCGACCGTGGCCACGGCCTCGCCCTGCCAGTTCTCGCCCAGCACCTTCTCGAAGACGCTGACGTGCAGCTCGTCGATGAGGTCGTCGGAGTTGCGGATCTCCTCCGCGAGGGTGAGGTCCTGGGTGCGGAGCAGCTCGGCGAGCTTGCGGGCGACGTCGACATCCAGCTCGCCCATCCGGGCGAACGTGCTCTTCAGCCCCTTGGGCACCGCGCGCTCGGGGAAGCGGTAGCGGGCGAGCTGGGCGATGTGCTCCGCGAGGTCGCCCATGCGCTCCAGCGACGCGCTGACACGAAGTGCCGTCACCACGATGCGCAGGTCGCGCGCGACCGGCTGCTGGCGGGCGAGGATCTCGATCGCGATCTCATCCAGGGCGACGGCCCGCTCGTCGATGTGGGCGTCGTCGGCGATGACCTCTTCGGCCAGGCCGACATCGCTCGTGCCGAACGCACGGGTGGCCTTGTCGATCGCGACCGTGACAAGCTCGGCGATCTCGACAAGCCGGTACTGGACGTCCTCCAGGGACTGGTGGAACACTTCGCGCATCGAGGTACCCTTTCATCGTCGCGGCCCGGCATCGCACGGGGCATCACGACCCTGCGTGATCATCGTCAGCGAAGGTTAACGAACGGTGCCGCCCACGTGAATAGTAGCCCGGCGGCTCCTTCCCGGCTCCGAACCGTCGCAGAGGCGACACCCTGCGCCATACCCTTGAGCCATGGACACCATGCAGCTCGCGCTGCTCGCCCTGCTCGTCGGGGTGCTCATCGGAGCAGGCGTGGCATCCATCGTCCTCCTCGCCCTGCGGGCGCGGGATCGCGTGCGTCTGGAGTCCAGCGCGGAGCTGCCGGACGGCATCGCGGCCGTGCTCGACGGCATGGATGACGCGGCCGCCGTCGTCGACACGTCGCTTCACCTCGTCGCCACCTCGCATGCCGCCGGCCGCCTCGGCATGCATGCGGGAGGGATCCTGGAGAACACCGAGCTGCGTGCGCTCGTCCGGTCGGCGCGCACCGCGGGCGTCGCCCGCGCGGACACGCTGCGCATCCGCCGCGGAGGCCTCTCGTCGGAGTCCCGGCTGGTCGCCGCGCGGGCGAGCGTGCTGAGCCCACGCCTCGCGCTGCTGATCGTGCGCGACATCAGCGAGCAGGAGCGCGTCGAGCAGATGCGCCAGGACTTCGTTGCAAACACCAGCCACGAGCTGAAGACCCCCGTCGGCGCGGTCAGCCTGCTCGCCGAGGCGATCGAGTCGGCGGCCGATGACCCCGACCAGGTCCGGTCGTTCACCGCCCGGCTCTCGGGCGAGGCCGCCCGCCTGTCCCGGCTGACGGCCCGGATCATGAACCTGTCGCGCCTGCAGTCCGCCGATGAGCTCGCGGAGGTGCGCGACGTGTCCATCGACGAGGTGGTCGCCGCATCCGTGGAGTCGCACGTGGTGCAGGCCGACTCCGCCGGTGTGGAGCTGGCGCGAGGCGGCGAGCGCGGGCTGTACGTACGAGGGGATGCGCAGGTGCTCATCGATGCGGTGGGCAACCTGCTCGCCAATGCGATCGCCTATTCCCCCCGCGGGTCCCGCGTCGGCGTCGGAGTCCGCTCCACGCCGGATGTCGTGGAGATCGCCGTCACGGATCAGGGCATCGGGATCGCGGAGGCCGATCAGCAGCGCGTGTTCGAGCGCTTCTACCGCGCCGATCAGGCGCGGTCCCGACGCACCGGTGGCACGGGTCTCGGTCTCGCGATCGTCAAGCACGCCGTGCACCGCCACGACGGCGAGGTGCAGCTCTGGTCACGGCCGGGCCGGGGCTCGACGTTCACCATCCGCCTTCCGCGCAGCGCCGCGCCGATCGATGACCCGTCCCTCAAGAAGCGCCGCAACGGCAAGCCCAAGAAGAGCAGGCCGAAGCCGTCGGCGGCTCCGAAGAGCGGGAGCGCCACCAGCCCGCCGCCCAGCTCCCGGACGACGTCGACCGCGAAGAGCCAGGCGACCGTCGAACCGACCCTCAACCCCCAGAAGACCGTGAACGGAGACCCTGCATGACGCGCGTCCTCCTCGTCGAAGACGAGCCCGACCTCGCCGAGCCGCTCGCCTACCTGCTGCGACGGGAGGGATACGACGTCGAGATCGCCGAGGACGGTCCCGACGCGCTCGTGGCTTTCCGCGACAACGGAGCCGACATCATCCTGCTCGACCTGATGCTTCCCGGGATGTCGGGGACGGAGGTGTGCCGGCAGATTCGCACCACGTCGAGCGTCCCCATCATCATGCTGACGGCCAAGGACTCCGAGGTCGACATCGTGGTGGGGCTGGAGCTCGGCGCCGACGACTACGTCACGAAGCCGTACTCGGCGCGCGAACTGCTCGCGCGCATGAAGTCGGTGCTGCGCCGGTTCGCGAACGTCGAGTCCGACCTCGACGACCGCGTGCTCGAGAGCGGCCGGGTGTCGCTCGACATCGACCGGCACACCGTCTCTGTGGACGGCAAGGTGATCAACATGCCGCTGAAGGAATTCGAGCTGCTCGAGGTGCTGATGCGCAATGCCGGCCGCGTGCTGACCCGGGGGCAGCTGATCGATCGGGTGTGGGGGAGCGACTACTTCGGCGACACCAAGACGCTCGACGTGCACATCAAGCGGATCCGTTCACGCATCGAGGAGAACCCCAGCGAGCCCGTCGCGCTCGTCACGGTGAGGGGTCTCGGCTACCGCTTCGAGTTGTGAGGTCGGAGACCCGCGGTCACGCCGCGGGTCGATGACTCACGGCTCGAAGGGCGCGAGGTACGGGAGGGAGCCGTCGAGCACGGGGACCTCTTGCAGAACGCCCTCGTCATCGCCGGACTGGAAGTAGATCTCGATGGTGCTGCCGGGGAGCGCGTCGAGATCCTCCAGGAGCAGCGGATCCTCGTCCTCGGCACCGAGGCTGACAGTCTCCCGCGGGCCGACGCGGACCGTCGCGGTGGAGTCGTCGCCGTACTCCATGCGCAGCTCCTGGGCCTCGTCGGTCGTGTTGATGATGGCGGCGAGGAAGTTGCCCTCGGTGCCCTCCTCATCCGCCACGATGAGCGCATTGCGCACGAGCAGCGGCCCGGAGTCCGGGACGGAGACGCCGTCGGAGGGGGAGTACCCGATCGTGGTCGCCTGGGTCGACACCATGCTGCAGCCGGCCGTTCCGAGGATCACAGTGGCCCCGATCGCAACGCTCGCCATCAGGCGCGGAGCGCGAGCCGTCTGGCGCGGTGCGAGGGACGCGACGAGGCGCGGTTTCACGGATCCTCCCGGGGGTAGCAAGCAGTCCCGTCATTCTATGGGCTGACGGCCCGCGCCCGTGTGTTCGCCCCCGGTGCTCCGGCCTCAGTGCCGCTCGGCGACGCGGCCGGGCGGCGCGCGGAGAACTCTAGCGTATGTCGCCTGTGGTATCCTGGAGGTTGCCGAAGGGACATAATTCCATGCTTTTTGAGGTTGGCGAGACGGTCGTCTACCCCCACCACGGGGCCGCAACGATTTCCGAAGTGAAGACTCGCATGATCAAGGGCGAAGAGAAGGTTTATCTCAAGCTCCGTGTGACCCAAGGCGATCTGACAATCGAGGTTCCGGCTGACAACGTCGACCTTGTCGGCGTTCGCGACGTCATTGGGAAAGAGGGCCTCGACCGGGTGTTCGAGGTGCTGCGTGCCCCGTTCACCGAGGAGCCGACGAACTGGTCGCGGCGGTACAAGGCAAACTTGGAGAAGCTCGCGTCCGGCGATGTGATCAAGGTCAGCGAGGTCGTGCGCGACCTGTGGCGGCGCGACCAGGACCGTGGGCTGTCCGCGGGTGAGAAGCGCATGCTCGCGAAGGCACGTCAGATCCTCATCTCCGAGCTCGCGCTCGCCGAGAAGACCGACGAGGATCGGGCCAGCCTGGTCCTGGACGAAGTCCTGGCCTCCTGACCCGCGAAGTCCTCGCCTCCTGACCCGCGAGTTCTCCGCATCCTGATCGATGCGTCGATGGCCCGCCATCCCTGTGCCTGACCGGCGCACGGGTGGCGGGCCGTCGCACTAGCGTGGGGGAGTGCACATCACACCCTCTCCGCGCGTCGCGGTCATCGTCGTCGCCGCGGGCTCGGGCACGCGACTCGCGGCCGGCGCGCCCAAGGCCTTCGTCGGGATCGACGAGCACACGATGCTCCGCCATGCGCTCCGCGGCGTGTTCTCCGCCGCTCCGGCGCAGGTGGTCATCGTCGCGCCGTCCGGACGCGAAGGCGAGGCGCTGACGGATGCCGCGGAGGCGTCGGGCGATCGGCGTGAGCTGGTGTCGGTCGTCGCCGGCGGTGAGACCCGTCAGGCCTCCGTCGCGGCGGGGCTGGGAGCAGTGTGGCCCGACGTGCAGATCGTGCTCGTGCACGACGCCGCACGGGCGCTGACGCCCGGCGCGGTCTTCGATCGGGTCGTGGACGCGATCGACCGCACCGGCTGGGGAGTGGTGCCGGTGCTTCCGGTCATCGACACGATCAAGCGGGTCGACGGCGCGCGGATCATCGGGGTCGTCGACCGAGCAGAGCTCGCGGCGGCGCAGACCCCGCAGGGGTTCCGGCGCGACGTGCTGGAGACCTCGTACGCGGTGGCCACGCAGGAGTACACCGACGACGCGGCGCTGGTCGCGGCCGCCGGTCATCCGATCGCGAGTGTCGAGGGCGACCCCCTGTCCTTCAAGATCACGACGCCCGCCGATCTCGAGCGTGCCCGCAGCCTCGTGGCGCAGCATCCGATCCCTCCGATCCGCTCGTCGCTGGACAGGGTCCCTCGCGTGCCGCGCGTGGGGCTCGGGACCGACGTGCACGGCTTCTCGGGCGGCGGCACGCTGTGGCTGGCGGGCCTGGAATGGCCAGGCGAGCCCGCACTGGCCGGGCACTCGGATGGCGACGCCGTCGCGCACGCGATCGTCGACGCGCTGCTGTCGGCCGCGAGCCTCGGCGACATCGGCACGCACTTCGGCACCGCCCAGCCCGAGTACGCGGGCGCCCACGCCGACGCGTTCCTGGCCCGGACGGCCGCGCTCCTGGGCGAGGCGGGCTGGGCCATCGGCAACGTCACGGTGCAGGTGCAGGCGGCCCGCCCGCGGTTCGCAGCGCGCCGTCACGAGGCCGAGGCGGCGCTGTCGGCCGCGCTCGGCGGAGCCGCGGTGTCGGTGTCGGCCACGACCACCGACGGCCTGGGCTTCGTCGGGGCGGGGGAGGGGGTTCAGGCCTTCGCGGTCGCCCTGATCGTGCCTGCCTGAACCGACGCAGGCTCGGACCACAGCCCGGGCTACAGCTCGCGGGTCATGTACACCGAGAACGGATCATCGGTGTAGTCACCGAAGGGGCCGCAGCGGATGAAGCCCTCGCTTTCGTACAGCCGCTGCGCGGGGACGAACTCCGCCGGACTGCCGGTCTCGAGCCAAAGGCTCGTCAGCCCGCGGGAGCGGGCGGCATCCATGATGTGACGAAGGATCGCGCGCCCGACGCCGGCGCCGAGGAAGCGCTCGTCCACCCGCATCGACTTGAGCTCACCACGCCCCTCGCCGAACTCCTTCAGGGCGCCGATGCCCGCAAGCTCGCCGTCGATCCATGCCGACCAGAAGGACACCGCCGGGTCGGTCAGGCGGTCGACGTCGAGCGCGTGCACGCTCTCGGGCGGAGACGTGGCGTGCATCCCCTCCAGGTGCAAGGCGATGAGGGCGCGGGTCGCGTCACCGCTCAGGTCGTCGTTGCGGATGTCGATGTGTGTCACGGTTCAGGCCTCCAGGGCGAACGGTCGGGGGTCGCGGGCGGTGCGCGAGCCCCAGGCGAGCAGCGCGAGCCCGGCGGCGAGCACGACGAGTCCCACGATGGCCAGCGTCGACAGGCGCTCGCCCAGCACGACGATGCCCAGGATGCTGGCGGTCAGAGGCTCGCCCAGCGTCAGCGTGGCGGCCGTCGCGGCGGTCAGGCCGCCGAGGCCCCAGGTGAACAGCACGTAGGCGATCGAGATGGTCGCGAATCCGAGCCAGAGAGCCATCGCCAGGCCGGCGGGCGTCGCGAGCCAGCTCAGATCGACGAAGGGGAGCAGCAGGGCGGAGAGCACGGCGGAGCTGGCGCCCATCCCGCCGACGACCGTGAACGGATCCCATCCGGAATCCAGCAGTCGGCGCTGGGCGTTGGCGATGACGGCGAAGGACGCGCCGGCGCCGACGGAGCCGAGCAGTCCGATCGGATCTGTTCCGGCCGATCCCGTCTCGCCGCCGAAGCCGAGGAGCACCACCCCCGCGGTGGCGAGCAGGGTGGCTGCGATCCAGGTGGCGCTCGGCATCCGCGTCGTCAGTGCCCACTCGAGCAGTCCCGCGAGGATCGGGGCGGAACCCAGGGCCACGACCGTGCCGACGGCCACGCCGTTGCGCTCGGTGCCGAGGAAGAAGAGCGGCTGGTAGATCGTCAGGCAGAGGCCCGTCAGCACCATCAGGGTGAGGGGACGCACACCGGTCCGCGGATTCGGCCGAGGCCGGCTCCTGGCGTGCCGGCGTGCGAGCACGAATGCGATCGCGGCGAGGCCGGTCCCCCCGAGCACGAGCCGCACGGCGCCGATCGACAGGGGCGTCGTGCCGTCGGGTCCGAGGGCCTGCGACGTTCCCGTCGTGCCGAACAGCACCGACGCGGCGAGGACGGCGAGCACGGACAGCACTCTTCAGTTCTACACGCTGGGCACATCGCAGGAGTTCCGCGCCAGCCCCACCGTCGGGCTCCGGTGCGCCCCCGGTTCCCGGCCGGATCTCCTGCGTTGTGTCCCACGGGGTCGGCGGTGTTCGGGGCGGCCGAGACGGATCCGCCCTGCTGTGCGCGTGCCCAGGCTCGGGGTGGGGCCCGCCGGTAGGCTGGTGAGGTGACTCTCCGGCTCTTCGACACCAAGGCGCGCGCCCTGCGCGACTTCGTGCCCCTCGACCCCGAGAACGTCTCCGTCTACGTCTGCGGCCCGACTGTTCAGTCGGGTCCGCACGTCGGCCACCTCCGCGGAGCGCTGGCCTTCGACATCCTGCGCCGGTGGCTCTCCCGCGACCGCCGCGTGACGTTCGTGCGCAATGTCACCGACATCGACGACAAGGTGCTGGCCAACGCCACGGACAGCGAGCCGTGGTGGGCGCTGGCCTACCGCATGGAATTGGCCTTCTCGCGGGCGTATGCCGCGATCGGCATCCTGCCGCCCACGTACGAGCCGCGGGCCACGGCATCCATCCCGCAGATGCAGGAGCTGATCCAGCGGCTCATCGAGCGGGGACACGCGTACGCTTCGACAGGCGCTGGGTCAGACGGCGACGTGTACTTCGACGTGCGGTCGTGGGAGGACTACGGACGCCTCACGAACCAGTCCCTGGATGCGATGGAGCCCGCCGAGGACGCCGATCCCCGGGGCAAGCGAGACCCTCGGGACTTCGCCCTCTGGAAGGGCGCGAAGCCGGGCGAGCCGGAGAGCGCCACGTGGGATTCGCCGTGGGGCGGCGGGCGCCCGGGTTGGCACATCGAGTGCTCCGCGATGTCGCGGCGGTACCTCGGACCCGAATTCGACATCCACGGCGGCGGCCTCGATCTGCGCTTCCCGCACCACGAGAACGAGCTGGCGCAGTCCACGGCCGCGGGCGATCCCTTTGCGCGCTACTGGATGCACAACGGCCTGGTCACGGTCGGCGACCAGAAGATGTCGAAGTCCCTCGGCAACTTCGTCCTCGCCGACGACCTGCTGGCCACCCGCGAACCCCTCGTCGTTCGGTACGCGCTGGCGGCCGCGCACTATCGCTCGAGCCTCGACGTCTCCGAGTCATCGTTCGACGAGGCGGCGGCCGCCCTGGAGCGGATCCGCGGCTTCCTCACCCGGGCGGCGCGCGAGGGTGCGGCATCCAACGACGGCGGTGGGAGCCTCCCCGAGGCGTTCGTCGCTGCCATGGATGACGATCTCGGGGTGCCGCAGGCGCTCGCGGTCATCCACGAGAGTGTGCGGGCCGGCAACGCGGCGCTCGATGGGGGAGATTCGGATGCGGCGCTGCGCGCACGCACGTCGGTGACCGCGATGACCGACCTGCTCGGAATCAACCCGCTCGACCCGCAGTGGTCCACCGGCGACGCCTCCGCCGAGGCATCCGCTCTCGACGCTCTCGTGCAGAGCCTGATCGCGCAACGGGCCGACGCGCGCGCGGCGAAGGACTGGGCGGCCGCTGATCGCATCCGTGACGCCGTCGCCGCCGCGGGCATCGCCCTCGAAGACACCCCCGACGAAACACATTGGAGTATCAGTGGCCGGTAGCAAGCCTGGGCGCCCCGGCGCCAGCAAGGGCAAGAAGGGCCCCACGAAGGGCACGGGCGGCAAGAACAAGCGGTCGCTCGAGGGTCGCGGTCCGACCCCGAAGGCCGAGGATCGCGCCTGGCACCCCGCCGGCAAGCGCAAGGCGGCCGCCGAGCGCTACACCGCCGCCGGTGGCAAGGGAAAGCCGGCGGCCCGGCCGTCGGCCGGCCGAGGCGGCGGCGCGAAGAAAGCGGATGACACGGAAATCGTCACGGGCCGCAACTCCGTGCTCGAGGCGCTGCGCGCGAAGATCCCCGCCACCGCGTTCTACATCGCCCAGCGCGTCGAGATGGATGACCGCGTCAAGGAGATGCTCTCGATCGCGACGCACCGGAGCATCCCCGTGATGGAGGTCACGCGCCCCGAGCTCGACCGGATGGCGGGTTTCGACGGCGTGCACCAGGGGGTCGCGCTGAAGGTTCCGCCGTACGAGTACGCGCACCCGCACGACCTGCTCGAGGCCGTGATCGATCGCGGCGAGGTGCCGCTCTTCGTGGCGCTCGACGGCGTGACCGATCCGCGCAACCTGGGCGCCATCATCCGCTCGACGGGTGCCTTCGGCGGACACGGGGTCATCCTTCCGCAGCGCCGGTCGGCGAGCGTGAACAGCGCCGCCTGGAAGACCAGCGCCGGCGCCGCGGCGCGCATCCCGGTGGCGATCGCCCCGAACCTCACCTCGACGCTCAAGGACTTCAAGAAGCAGGGCGTGTTCATCCTGGGTCTCGACGGCGGGGGCGACGTGTCGCTCCCCGCCCTGGAACTCGCCGACCGCCCCGTCGTGATCGTCGTCGGGTCGGAGGGCAAGGGTCTTTCGCGCCTGGTCACCGAGAACTGCGATCAGGTCGTCTCGATCCCGATCGAGGCGGCGACCGAGTCGCTCAACGCCGGCATCGCCGCATCGGTGGCGCTCTACGAAGTCGCACGTCGCCGCGCGCAGTAACAACCCACACGAAGGAGTCGTCATGGCCCGCATCGCCGTCATCGGAGGAACCGGCTACGCCGGAAGTCACATCGTCGCCGAGGCGGTGAGGCGAGGCCACACCGCGGTCTCCGTCGCCCGCTCGATCTCGACGGACCGCATCGAAGGAGCGACCTACATGGAGGGCACGCTGCTGGATGTCCCCGGGCTCGTCGCCGAGCTTCAGGGGGCCGATGTCGTGGTGGTGGCGGTCGCCCCTCGCGGGGACATGCAGGGCAGCGTCCGGCCCGCCGTCGCGGAACTGGCGGCCCTGCTGCCCGAGACGACCCGCCTGGGCGTCATCGGGGGCGCCGGCGGCAGTCTCGTCGCACCGGAGGGACCGCGCCTGATCGACACCCCGGGCTTCACCGAGGAGTTCAAGCCCGAGGCGTTCGAGATGATCGGCGTGCTGGAGGACCTGCAGGCCTCGGGCTCGGCCCACGACTGGTTCTTCGTGCATCCCGCCGGCGGATTCGGTCCCTGGAACGAGGGCGAGCGCACCGGTGAGTACCGCGACGGCGGCGACGTGCTCGTGACGAACGAGAAGGGCGAATCCCTCATCTCCGGCGCCGACCTCGGGGTGGCCGTGATCGACGAGATCGAGGATCCGAAGCACTCGCGCGATCGCTTCACGGTGGGGTACTGAGCACCGACTCCGGATCATCGAGCAGGCGGGCCAGCGCGAGCTCGCCCGCGCCGATCAGCAGCCTGTCCTCGCCGAGCCGGGCGACGACGATGCGAGTGCCCTCGAAGATCGTCGGCACGGTCTGCGCAGCGACCGCTCGCTCCAGCTCGGCCTGATCGCTCGAGGCGATCGTCGCGAGGAACCCGCCGAGGATGACGAGTGACGGGTTGAGCACGTTGATCGCGTTGCCGAGAGCCGTGGCCAGGATGCGGCGCTGCCGCGCGAGCTCCTCGGCCACCTCCGGTCTCGGCGAAGCGGCGAGCGCGCCGGCGAGCGTCGGCTCGTCGGCCTTTGCGAGGCCGACGGCTTCGAGCAGGCGCGCGCGGCTGACCTCGTCCTCCAGCACCCCATCGCCCGCCCGCCGATCCTCGAGACTCCCGATGCCCGGCCGGTTCTGCCCGAACTCCCCGGCGTAGCCGCCGGCGCCGCCGACGCTCGCGCCGCCGATGATGATGCCCCCGCCGATGCCGCTGGCGCCGCCGTTGAGGTACACGATGTCATCCACGCCCCGGCCGGCACCGAACAGGTGCTCGGCGAGGGCGCCGAGGCTGGCGTCGTTGCCGACGGATGCCGGCAGGTCGGTGGCCTCCTCCACCAGCGCGCGCAGAGGGGCCTGCGACCACTCGAGGTGCGGCGCCCAGCGCACCAGGCCGTCGTCCGCACGCACGATGCCGGGCACGGCGAGTCCGATCGCGACCACGCGGCATCCGGCCAGTTCGCCTTCCGCCCAGCGACCGATCGTCGCGTTCACCAGCTCTGCGGTCTCCTCCGGAGAGACGATGTGATCCATCTCGACGCGCTCGCGGTGCACCACGCGCCCCCCGAGCGCGACCACGCCGAAGGTCACCGCGTCCACCTCGGGATTGACGGCCACCACGACGGTCCGAAGGTCCACGTCCACGATGGGGGAGGGCCGGCCCACCCTGCGGGTGGGGTCGGGGGGTCTTTCCACCACGAGCTGCAGGTCGACCAGTTCACCCACGAGGGAGGCGACCGTGGATCGATTCAGCCCGGTCGCCTCGGTGATCCGCGACCGCGGCAGCGCGCCGTCGGCGTGCACGAGGCGCAGGACTTTCGAGAGGTTGCGGCGGTGGACACCGTCGAAGGCGCGCGTTGCGTCGGTCACCCCTCCACGTTAGAGCCACGGGCATCCGGGCGTTGATGCCCCACCGGGATAAGTTGCGCTCGACGTCAAACCTGGGCCCTGTCTGAAGCGCTGCCCACCCGACCTGTGAAAACGGGTGGACGTACCGGCCCATCTGGTATAGGTTGTAGAGAGCAACAATTTCACGCGAAGGAGCGATATGCCTACCCCCACTCCCGCCGATAAGTTCACCTTCGGGCTCTGGACCGTCGGCTACAACGGAACCGACCCGTTCGGTGGCCCCACCCGTCAGCCTCTGGACGTCGTGCACGCGGTCGAGAAGCTCGCGGAACTCGGCGCCTACGGCCTCACCTTCCACGACGACGACCTGTTCGCCTTCGGCTCGACGGATGCCGAGCGCCAGACGCAGATCGACCGGCTCAAGGGCGCGCTCGCCGACACCGGGCTCGTCATCCCGATGGTGACCACGAACCTGTTCAGCGCCCCCGTCTTCAAGGACGGCGGGTTCACGTCGAATGACCGGCAGGTGCGGCGCTTCGCCTTGCGCAAGGTCATCCGCCAGCTCGAGCTCGGCGTCGAGCTGGGCGCCAAGACCTTCGTGATGTGGGGCGGCCGCGAGGGCGCCGAGTACGACTCCGCCAAGGACATCCGCGCGGCGCTCGAGCGCTACCGCGAGGCCGTCAACCTGCTCGGTGACTACGTGACCGACAAGGGCTACGACATCCGCTTCGCGATCGAGCCGAAGCCGAACGAGCCGCGAGGCGACATCCTGCTGCCCACGCTCGGTCACGCCCTCGCGTTCATCGATTCGCTGGAGCGGCCGGAACTCGTGGGACTCAACCCCGAGGTCGGACACGAGCAGATGGCCGGCCTCAACTTCGCCGCCGGCATCGCCCAGGCGCTGTACCACGGCAAGCTCTTCCACATCGACCTGAACGGCCAGCGCGGCATCAAGTACGACCAGGACCTCGTCTTCGGCCACGGCGACCTGCACAACGCGTTCGCTCTCGTCGACCTGCTGGAGAACGGCGGACCCGGGGGAGTCCCGGCGTACGACGGTCCCCGCCACTTCGACTACAAGCCCTCGCGCACCGAGGACGAGAAGGGTGTCTGGGACTCCGCCGCGGCGAACATGAGCACCTACCTCCTGCTCAAGGAGCGGGCGGCGGCGTTCCGCGCCGACCCCGAGGTGCAGGAGGCGCTGGAGGCCGCCAAGGTCCTCGAGCTCGCGCAGCCCACCCTCAACGAGGGTGAGTCGTACGACGACCTTCTCGCCGACCGGTCCGCCTACGAGGACTTCGACACCGACGCGTACCTGGGCGGCCACGGCTTCGGCTTCGTGCGTCTGCAGCAGCTGGCCACCGAGCACCTGCTCGGCGCCCGCGGCTGATCCGACATCGAAAAGGAGGGCCGCCCGCACAGCGGGCGGCCCTCCTTTTCTGTGACCGGTGGTGCACAACGGCGGGGATCTTTGGCGACACGCCGGGTTTCGGCGTCCGGTGCTGGCGTGTCGGAGACCATCCCCGCCGTTGTGCTCGGCTTATGGTCGGCCGAGGCGTGCGCTTCTCAGCCGATGCGCACACCGGATCGCACGCCAGCCGTCGTGGACCGCCGGTCCTCGGGGACGACGAGGTGCACGGCGCCGGTCAACTCGACGGAGGCCGTCGCCTCCTTGTCCGCGCACGATGCGCCGACCCAGAGCTCGATCGTCCCCGGCTCCACGATCCGCTCGCCGGAAAGCCCCGTGAACGCCAGCCGGGTCGTCGGCACGTCGAACTCGACGGTCTCCTCCGCACCGCTCTCGAGGTCCAATCGCAGGTAGCCGAGGAGCTGCGCGACGGGGCGCGTCACGGATGCCTGCACATCGCGCGCATACAGCTGCACCACGTCGGTTCCCGACCGGGAGCCGGTGTTGCGAACGCTGACGGAGGCTCGGAAGGAGTCGTTCGTGGCGGCTTCGGGGTCGACGCGCAGGTCCGAGTGCTCGAACGACGTGTACGAAAGCCCGAACCCGAACGGCCGCGTCGGCGCACTGCTCGCGGACGTGATCTCGTTCGGCCCCCCGAGGATCGGGTGCAGGTACGAGAACGGCTGCGACCCGGCGGAGCGCGGAAGCGAGACGGGGAGACGCCCGCTCGGGTTCGTGGCGCCGGAGAGCACCGAGGCCAGAGCCGGCCCGCCTTCCTCACCGGGAAAGAACGCCTGGAGCACCGCGCTCGGCGCGCTCTCGCCGTCGAGCGCCCAGCCGATGGAGTATGGGCGTCCGGTCAGCAGGACGAGCGCGACGGGCGTGCCGGTCGCGACGACCGCCTCGACGAGCTCTCGCTGGGCACCGGGCAGTTGGAGGCTCTCGACGTCGTTGCCCTCGCCGACCGTCCCCCGGCCGAAGAGACCCGCGCGGTCGCCCACGACGACGATCGCGACATCCGCCTTCGATGCGGCAGCCACCGCTTCGGGGATGCCGGAACGGTCGGGGTCCTCGACGCCGCAGCCCGGCGCGTATGTCAGCTCCGCCGACGGGAACTCGGCCCGCAGCGCATCGAGCACACTGGGGATCTCGAAGCCCAGCTCTATGCCGGGGTGGTGGGCGAGCACGTGGTTCGCGAACGAGTAGCACCCCATCAGCGCCTCGGGGGAGTCGGCGTTGGGGCCGATCACCGCCACGCGCTGCGGCGAGCCGAGCGGAAGCATCCCGTCGTTGGACAGCAGGATCACCGACTCTTCGGCGAGGCGCCGGGCGATGGCGCGCGAAGCCGGCGAGTCGAGGTCGATGGATGACGGCGGATTCTCGAACGTCTCGTCGAGGAGTCCGAGGCGCTCCTTCTGGGTCAGGACCCGCACGACGGCGCGGTCGACCACGGCCTCGTCGATGCCGCCGTTGCGCAGCAGCTCGAGGAGCGGCTCCCCGAAGGCCTCGGTGCTCGGCAGCTCGACGTCGATGCCCGCCGTGAGCGCGAGCCGGGCGGCCTCCCCGGCGTCGCCCGCGATGGCGTGCATCGTCTGCAGGAAGAGCACCGAGAAGTAGTCCGCCACGACCACGCCGTCGAAACCCCACTCATCCCGCAGCAGGTCGGTGAGGTGCGCCGACGACGAGGCGACGGGCACCCCGTCGATCTCGGCGTACGAGTTCATCACGCTGCGCGCCCCGCCGTCGCGGACGGCCATCTCGAACGGCGGCAGCAGCACATCGGCGACTTCCCGCGGGCCCGCCGAGACGGGGGCGTGGTTGCGCCCGGCCCGGGATGCGGAGTAGCCGACGAAGTGCTTCAGGGTGGCGTCGACCCCGGCGTACTGCAGTCCGCGCACGTACGCCGTGCCGATGGTCCCGACGACGTACGGGTCCTCCGCGATGCACTCGTCGACACGGCCCCACCGCGGGTCGCGGATGACATCCAGCACCGGAGCGAGTCCCTGGTGGATGCCGAGCGTCCGCATCGAGTCGCCGATCAGTCGCGCCATCTCCTCGACCGTCTCGGGGTCGAAGGACGCACCCCACGCGAGCGGCGTGGGGAACGTCGCGGCCTTCCAGGCGGCGAGTCCCGTGAGGCACTCCTCGTGGACGATGGCGGGGATGCCCAGCCGCGTGTCGGTCTGCAGGCGCCGCTGCTCCTCCCACAGCCACCCGGCGCGTTCGACGGGGTCGACGGGCCGGGTGCCGTACACCCTCGTGAGGTGCCCGATGCCGTGGCGCGTGGCATCCTCGTACCGCGTCGAGGAGGCGAGCTCGCCCGCCATGGGAGCGACGAGTTCGTCGCCCTGATCGACCCAGTACGCCCCCAGTTGGGCGATCTTCTCCTCGTGTGTCATCTGGCTCACGAGCGCGCGGACGCGCGCCGATCCGAGTTCCTGCGACTGTCCCATGTGTATGCTCAGCCCTTCACGGCGCCGGTCAGTCCTCCGACGATCCGCCGCTCGAACAGGCTGAAGAAGACCAGCGCGGGAATCATCGACAAGGAGGTGAATGCGAGCACCCGTGCGGTGTCGACCGAGTACTGCGACGCGAACGCCTGCGTTCCCAGGGGGAGGGTGTAGGCGCCCTCGTTGTTGAGGATGAACAGCGGGAGCATGTAGCTGTTCCAGCTGGCGATGAACGCGAGGATGCCGACCGTGATCACCCCGGGGACCGCGAGCGGGATCACCATGCGCCAGAAGAATCCCAGGCGGCTGCATCCATCGATCGCAGCCGCCTCCTGCAGCTCGTTCGGGATCGCCGCGAGGAACGGCACCAGGATGATGATCGTGATCGGGAGGGCGAAGGCGATCTGCGGGATGATCACGCCGGCGAGCGAGTTCATCAGGCCGAGGTTGCGGACCAGGATGTACAGCGGCGTGATGGCGACGGTCATCGGGAACATCAGGCCGGCCGTGAAGATCGCGTAGATCAAGCCACGACCGCGGAACGAGTACCGCGACAGCGCGAACGCGGCCATGAGGCCCAACGCCACCACCACGGCGGTCGTCACGACCGCCGCGATCGTCGAGTTGCCGACCTGGCGCCAGAACACCGGGCTGACGAGCACGTCGACGTAGTTCTCCCAGTGCCAGATGGTCGGGAAGCCGGCCGGGTCGAGTGTGATGTCGGAGTTCGAGCGGAATCCGCCGAGGATGACGTACGCGACCGGAGCGAGCATCAGGGCGATCAGAACGAGCGCGACGAAGTAGATGATCAGGTCACCGCCCGCTCGGCGCTGCCCCGGGGCGGGCCTCTGTCGAGCCGGCGGGATCTCGATGACTGCGGAGGCCATCATGCCTTCCCTCCTGTGATGGCCCCGGCGGTATCGCGTCGGAGCAGGAAGCGCTGGTAGAGCAGCGCCACCGCGAGTGAGATGAGGAACATCACGACGGCGACGGCGCTGCCGTAGCCGTAGCTGCCGGCGTTGCGCCCGTTGGCGACCATGTACGTCGCCATCGTGGAGGTGCCGGCGGTTGAGGCGATGTACTGGCCCCAGATGATCCAGACGAGATCGAAGAGCTGGAGCGATCCGATGATCGACAGGAACGCCCAGATGCGGATGGTCGGCCCGAGCAGCGGCAGCACGATGTGGCGCTGGATCTGCCAGTACGAGGCGCCGTCGATCGCCGCGGCCTCGGAGAGTTCATCGGGGATGCCCTGAAGGCCCGCCAGGAACAGGATGACGGCGAATCCGATGTACTTCCACGTGATGATGACCATCAGCGTCCAGATGGCGACGGACGGATCCGACAGCCAGTCGGAGGCGAGCGCTCCGAGGCCGAACCGGTTGAGCAGGCCGTTGAGGGCGCCGTTGGACTGGAGCATCAGGCTCCACCCGATGCCGACGACCACCTCGGAGATCACGTACGGCACGAAGATGAGCACCCGGATGACGGACTGGTAGCGCAGCTTGCGATTGAGCAGCAGCGCCAGGCCGAGGGCGACCGGCCCCTGCAGCACGAGCGACATGACGGCGATGAACACGTTGTGCCCGAGCGCCTCGTGGAACGCAGGGTCGGTGAGGATGACGACGTAGTTGCGCAGTCCGACGAAGTCGACCGCCGGCCCGAAGCCCGTCCAGCTGAAGAACCCGTAGTAGGCCGCCAGCACGACGGGGAAGATCACGAAGGCGACGAAGACGATCAGCGCCGGTCCGATGAGGATCGCGAGCTCGAGCCGGGGACCCAGCCCGGTGCCGCGGGACGCTCGCCCGGCTCGCCGGCCGGCCGGCGGCCAGGCCGACGGCGGCAGCGCCTGAGCGCCGCCCCCGTCGGCCTGGGGCGTCCGGGGCGCGTCCGCAGTGAACTGCGGTGTTTCGCGTGCGGAAGCCATCAGCGGTCCAGCCTCAGGACTTCGCGGCCGCGTCGTTGACGGCGTCGACGATCGCCTGCGCGTCGCCCTCACCGGCGAACATGTCGACCACGGCGACGTTCAGCGCGTTGCCGATGTTCTGGCCGTACAGCGTGTCGAGCCACACCATGACGTAAGGCGCCGCGTTGTAGGCCTTGAGGACCTCCTGCAGCGCGGGCTCGGTCACGACGCCCTGCGCCTCCTGCGAAGCGGGCAACGTGTGGAACGCGGTGGCGTACGCCTCCTGGTTGGCCTTCTCGGCGGTGAAGTTCAGGAAGTCGACGCACTCTTCCGGGGCGTTCACCCAGCAGGTGTATCCGTCGACGCCGCCCATCATGGCACCGGCTTCTCCGTCGCCACCCTCCACCTCGGGGAAGGGGAACCACATGAGGTCGGCCAGCGGCTTCTCATCGGGGGTGAGCGATCCGATGACGCCGGGGTTCCACGCGCCCATCAGCTCCATCGCGGCCTGGTGGTTGGCCAGCAGGCCGGCCGACGAGCCGGCCCCCTGCTGGGCGGTGGTCGTGAGGAAGCCCTCGTTGAACGGATCGGTCTCGATGAACTCCTGCAGGTTCTCGCCCGCCGTCAGCCAGCAGGGGTCATCGAAGCTCCGGCTGTCGGCGGCCTCGTCCATGACATCCTTCGAGCACGCACGCAGGGCGAAGTTGTAGTACCAGTGGGCGGCCGGCCATGCGTCCTTGGCGCCGACGGCGATCGGCGCGACGCCGGTCGCCTTGATCTGGTCGTCGACCGACACGAGCTCGTCGATCGTCGTCGGGGGAGCGGCGACCCCGGCGCCCTCGAACAGGTCGGACGCGTAGAAGATGCCGGAGGGCAGCACCGCGGTGGGCACGCCGTAGTTCTTGCCGTCGATCTCGAACGCCGAGAGCACGGCGTCGCCGAGGGCGGTCCGCGTCGCATCCGAGATGCCGTCGGTGATGTCCATGGCCTGTCCGGCCTTCACGACGTCGGCCAGCTTGCCGCCGCCGCGGGACATGAAGATGTCCGGCGCGTCGCCGGAATTGAGCGCGGTCTGGAGCTTTCCGTCCATCTCCTCGTTCTGGATCGACTGGATCTCGATCGAGACGCCGGGGTTCGCCTCTTCGAACGCGGCCACGGTGTCTTCCCAGTACGCCTTGCCCTCGCCGGTCGTGGAGTTGTGCCAGAACGTCATCGTGACGTCGCCGTCTCCGGATCCTTCCGAGCCGGCTCCACCGCCGCAGCCGCTCAAAGCGAGCGCCGCGACGACCAGTCCGGCAGACCCCAGCAGGAGTTTCTTGCCATTCATGTGATTTCCGTCCTCTTCATCGAGTCGCACCTCGCCCATCGAGGTGTGTGAATCCGCGTGATCGCAGCGAGCCGCTGCGATATGCGTTCGGAGCCCAGAGGGCACCCAAGGTGAAAATCAGTGTCGCAAGTCGATTCGGGGGTGTCAAACGTTTTCGAAAACCTTTTCCATGTCTATACTCACCCTCATGGGACGCCGCGCCACCATCCACGACGTCGCCTCGGCGGCGGGCGTTTCCGTGTCGACCGTGTCCAAATCCGTGCATGGACGTTATGGCGTCGCACCGGAGACCATGCGTCGCGTGCTCGAGGTCGTCGAGAGACTGGGCTACCAGTCGAGCCTCGGCGCCAGCAGCATGCGGTCGCACCGGACCGGGGTGATCGGCGTGCTCGTGCCCGAGTTCGAGCCGTTCACCGCGGAGATCCTGAAGGGCGTCGGCGCCGCTGTTCGAGGCACGGGATTCGACCTGCTCGCGTACAGCGGCTCGCAGGATGGCACCGGCGAGGGCTGGGAGCGGCGCTCGGTGAGCAGATTGAGCGGGAGCCTCGTGGACGGCGTGATCATGGTCACGCCGTCGGTCGTGAACGTCTCCGCCGACGTCCCGATCGTCGCGATCGACCCGCACACCGGCCCGGCCGACCTCCCCACGGTGGAGTCCGACAGCTATCACGGCGCACAGCTCGCAACCCGCTACCTGATCGGACTCGGACACACCCGTATCGGCTTCATCGCGGGACGCCCGGATCTGCGTTCGTCCGCCCTGCGCGACGCCGGCTATCGAAGCGCGCTGCTGGAGGCGGACATCCCGTTCGATCCTTCGCTCGTCGGAGTCGGTCGATACCAGGTCGATGCCTCACGGGAACTCGCGCACCAGCTGCTCTCGCACCACGACCGTCCGACCGCCATCTTCGCGGCCAACGATCTGTCGGCTATCGCCGTTCTGCTGGTCGCGACGGAGCTCGGGATCGAAGTCCCCGGCGAGCTCTCGGTGGTGGGCTTCGACGACATCCCCGAGGCCTCCCGTCACATTCCTCCGCTCAGCACGGTGCGCCAGCCCATGCAGCGGCTGGGCGAGGCGGCGACCAAGCTCCTGCTTGCGCTCATGGATGGGGAGACGCCGAAGAAGACGCATCTGCGGCTGCCGACCCGCCTCGTGCCGCGCGCGACGACCGCGCCACCGCCGTGAAGCATCCGACGGAGCCACTCGCGGTTCAGACCAGGTCGCGCCAGTCCACGGTGTCGGCCTCGTCTTCGTCGAACGGGGAGCCGCTCTGCGTGATGACCGGCAGCGACAGTGTCTCCGTCGGCGGTCCCATGATCGTCGCCTCATCCCGCCGGTGACGCAGCACGTCGCGGATGTACGACGTCAGCACCTCCGCGAGCGGCACCGACCGCCCGCGCGCCTGCGACATGTACCAGCGGTGCTCGAGCACCTGGTGGAAGACCTCGGCCGGCTCGAGCTTGGCTCGGAGGTCGAACGGGATCGCCTTGATGACGGGCTCGAAGACGCGGGTCAGCCACTCGTGGGCGACCATCTCCTCGTCGGTGCCGAGCCGAGACGTGCGCGCGCGGAACTCGTCGAGGTCGTTGAGCAGGCGGCGGGCCTGGTTCTCCTCGACGTCGAGCCCCGTCAGCCGCAGCAGCCGGCGCTGGTGATGGCCGGCATCGACGACCTTGGGCTGGATGGCGACGCGCGTGCCCTCCGCCTCCGTCTGGATGCTCATCTCGCCGATGTCGAAGCCGAGGGCGTTGAGCCGTTGCACCCGCTCCGTGATGCGCCAGGCCTCGTTGGCCGAGAAGCTCTCCTGCACCGTCAGGGCGCCCCACAGCGACCGGTACGACGAGACGATTCCGTCGGCGATGGCGAGGGCGTCCACGCCGCCCTCGAGGCGCCCGCCGGCTTCGAGGTCCATGATCTCGCCGGCGATGTTGGTGCGCGCGACGTCGAGGTCGTGCTCTCGCTGACCGGGAGTGAGCCCACTCTCGTGCAGCTCGCCTGTCTCGGCGTCGACGAGGTACGCGGCGAAGGCCCCGGCGTCGCGACGGAAGAGGGTGTTGGACAGCGAGACGTCGCCCCAGAAGAACCCGACGTTGTGCAGGCGGACGAGCAGCACCGCGAGTGCGTCCACGAGCCGGTTGGCGGTGTCGGGCCGCAGCACCTGCGTGAACAGCGCCCGGTACGGCAGCGAGAAGCGCAGGTGCGCCGTCACGAGCGCCGCAGGAAGCGGCCTGCCCTTGGCGTCCGTCCGCCCGGCGATGACGGCCACTCTCTCGACGCATGGCACATCGAGGCGGGTCAGGTTGCCGAGCATGTCGTACTCGCGCCTGGCCATCTGCGCCGTGGTCTCTTTGACGGCGACCACCGAACCGGACAGGTTGGCGAAGCGCACCAGGTGCCGTGAGAGGCCCTTGGGCAGGGACACGATCGTGCTGCTCGGCCACTCGGCGAGAGTGGTCGACCACGGGAGGGAGAGCAGACCCGGATCGATGGAGCTGGCGGTGATGCTGAGCGAGTCGGGCATGGTCCCCTCAAAGGAAAGACGCGGCGCGGGCAGCCTCCAGGCTACCCGCGCCGCGTCTTGTTCTCGTGTCGCAGCGAGCGACCGTCCCTAGATGGAGGGGACGACCGAGTCGTTGAGGCGCTCGCCGGTCTCGATGTCGAAGGCGTGCACGTGTCCCGCCGCCGCCGCCAGCGTCACGGTGTCGCCCGCGATCGGGTGGCTGCGGCCGTCGACGCGAGCGACGATGTCGGTGCGCTTGCCGGCGATGTCGGTGTGGCCGTAGAGGTATCCGTCGGCGCCGAGCTCCTCGACGAGATCCACCACCACGGGGAGGCCCTTGCCATCGGCCGGGCCCACCACGATGTCCTCGGGGCGGACGCCGATCGTCAGCTGGCTGCCGTGCGCACGACCGACGGTGTCGCGGTCGAGCGGCACGACCTCGGATCCGAACTGCACGCCACCCTCCGCGAGGTTGGAGACGAACAGGTTCATGGCGGGCGAACCGATGAAGCCCGCGACGAACACGTTGTTCGGACGCTCGTACAGGTCGCGGGGCGTGCCGACCTGCTGGAGGAGACCGTCCTTGAGGACGGCGATGCGGTCACCCATCGTGAGCGCCTCGGTCTGGTCGTGCGTGACGTAGACCGTGGTGACGCCGAGCCGGCGCTGCAGCGAGGCGATCTGCGTGCGCGTCTGCACGCGCAGCTTCGCGTCGAGGTTCGACAGCGGCTCGTCCATCAGGAACACCTGGGGCTGACGCACGATGGCGCGACCCATGGCGACACGCTGACGCTGGCCACCCGAGAGGGCCTTCGGCTTGCGGGTCAGGTAGTCCTCGAGGTCGAGGAGCTTGGCGGCCTCGAGCACGCGGGCGGCGCGCTCGTCCTTGCCGACGCCGGCGATCTTGAGCGCGAAGCCCATGTTCTCGGCGACCGTCATGTGCGGGTACAGCGCGTAGTTCTGGAAGACCATCGCGATGTCGCGGTCCTTCGGCGGGACGTCGGTGACGTCACGGTCGCCGATCAGGATGCGGCCGGAGTTGACCTCTTCGAGGCCGGCCAGCATGCGCAGCGACGTGGACTTGCCACAGCCGGAGGGTCCCACGAGAACGAGGAATTCCCCGTCCGCGACTTCGAGGTTCAGCTTGTCGACCGCGGGACGAGTGCCCCCGGGGTACAAGCGCGTTGCGTTGTCGAACGTGACTGACGCCATTGTTTCTTCTCCTTCACCGGCAGGTACGTGCCGGACGATCCGTAGTGAATGGATTTGCGGGGCGAACCGCACGCCCTTCGTCGGGCGCTGCTCTAGTATGACACGGCGATCGCCGGGCCAGCATCTGGGCATTTCCCAGGCTCCCTGGCTAGCATCGTTCAGGTTGCCGCAGTGAGCGGTCGCCCGGGTACGCCCGGGCCAGGGATTCAAGAGGTTTCATGTCGAACGACGAGACGCCGAACGCTCCCGCTGCGCGCGGACGGCGTGCGGCGGTGCGGGAGAAGGCCGAGCAGGTGCACGCCCAGCAGTCGCGGGCGAGGATCATCCGCCGTGTGTCGGCCGGTGTGGCCATCGTGGCCGCCGTCGTCGCCATCGGCGTCGTCGTGACCTGGGTGTTCGCGTCCGCGGCATCCAAGCCCCTGCTGAACCCGGCCAACATGCAGGATGACGGCATCGTCGTCGACGCGTTCGGCACGATCCCGCTGACAAGCGTCCCCGGCGGCCCGATGACGGACGCGGCGCCCACGGCGACGCCGACGCCCCAGGCCCTCGAGGCCTCGCCCGCACCATCCGCGACGACGCCGCCTCCCATCGACATCCGCATCTACGTCGACTACCTCTCGCCCGGCGCGGGGGAGTTCCAGCTCGCCAACGCCAAGCAGCTCTCGGAGTGGGTCAGCGAAGAGGCGGCCGTGCTGACCTATCACCCGGTGGCGCTGCTGACGGCGAAGTCGAACGGCACCAAGTACTCGATGCGGGCGGCCAACGCGACGGCCTGCGTGGCGACCCACGCGCCCGAGACGTTCTTCGCCTTCAACCACGAGCTTCTCGTGAAGCAGCCGGATGTGGACACCGACGGGTACACCGATCCCGAGCTCGCCGCGAAGGCGATCGCCGCGGGCGCCGAGAACCCCAAGGTGGTTCGCGCGTGCATCGAGGACGAGGACTTCGCCCTGTGGGTGCGGGATGCCACCGAGCGCGCCCTCAGCGAGGATCTGCCGGGCACCGACGGCACGACGCTCACCGGATCGCCCATGATCCTCGTGAACGGCCAGCCCTACGTCGGCAAGCTCGATGACCCCGCCGAGTTCGCGCAGTTCGTGCTCACGCTCTCGAGCGACGCGTATTACAGCACGCCGTCACCCACCCCGACCCCGAGCGCGACCCCGAGCGCGACTCCGTCCCCGACGACAGCGCCGTGAGCCGAGCCCCCGCTAAACTGGGGGCTTCCGCCGACTTGGCGCAATTGGTAGCGCACCTAACTTGTAATTAGGGGGTTACGGGTTCAAGTCCCGTAGTCGGCTCGTGACGACCCGGATGCCCGCGTGGCTCGCCATCGCGGGTGCCGTGCTCGTCGGCGTTCTCACCGCCGCTCAGGCGCGCGTGAACGGGCAGCTCGGCGCCCGGCTCGATGACGGCCTGACCGCGGCGATCGTGTCGTTCGCCACCGGCCTGGTGATCCTGCTCGTTCTCTCGGCCGCGCTTCCGGCCGGGCGACGAGGAGTTCGGGCGCTCGCACACGGCGTGCGTGCGCGCACGATTCCGTGGTGGATGCTGGCCGGCGGTCTCGCGGGCGCGCTGACCGTGGCGACCCAGGGTCTGACCGTGGCCTTCATCGGCGTCTCGCTCTTCACGGTGGGGCTCGTCGCCGGGCAGACGGTGAACGGGCTCGTGCTCGACCGCATCGGCTACAGCCCGGCGGGCGTCGTCGCGGTGACCATGGGCCGCGTCGCCGGCGCGGGCCTCGCGCTCGCGGCAGTGGGCATCGCGCTGGTCGGCGACACGCTCGGCAGCGTGCCGTGGTGGATGCTGCTGCTGCCGTTCCTGACGGGTGTCGGCATCGCGTGGCAGCAGGCGACCAATGGGAGGCTGCGGCAGCGGGTCGGCACCCCGCTCACCGCGACCCTCGTGAACTTCGTCGGCGGTTCGATCGCCCTCGGCATCGCCGCCGGCATCCACATCGCGATCGAGGGTGCTCCGGCGAGCTTCCCCACCGACGCGTGGCTCTACCTCGGCGGCCCCATCGGGGTCACCTACATCTTCCTGTCGGCCGCGCTGGTGCAGTACACCGGAGTGCTGCTGCTCGGACTCGGGGCCGTCGTCGGGCAGCTGCTCACCTCGGTGCTGATCGACGCCGTGTGGCCGGCGGCCGAGGCACCCGGTCTGGGGCAATCGGCGGCCATGGTCGCCGTCGCCCTGGCATCGGTGTTCGTGGCGACGGCGCGTCGGCGGCGCCGGCCCTCCTCGTGAGGACCGAACGCCGTCAGTGCGGCATCCGCGAGAGGTGCCGCCGCGCATCCACCGGCTTGCGGCGACCGCTGCGCTTGCTCACCGGCTTGCCGCCGACATAGAGCCAGCCGAGCAGCTTCTCGTGCTTGCCGAGGCCGTGCGCCTTCGCGATCGCCTTCGAACGCGTGTAGTCGCCGGTGCGCCAGAAGACGCCCCAGCCGGCGTCATCGAGCAGCAGGCTCAGCACGTGGGCGACCCCGGATGCCACCGCCTCCTGCTCCCAGTGCGCGACCTTGCTCTTGCGATAGCTGACGACGACCGCGATCAGCAACGGTGCCCGCAGCGGCTTCGACGAGATGCCCTTGTCGCCGTCGGCCTTGTTGATGGCGCGGCCGAGCACCTCGCGGTCGGACCCGCGCAGCTCGATCAGGCGCCATGGCCGGAGCGAGGAGTGGTCGGCGACGCGGCCGGCCGCCGAGACGAGAGCCAGCAGCTCCTCGTGGGTGGGGGCGTCATCCGTCACCTTCGACCAGGAGCGGCGCGCGCGGACCGCCTCGAGCGCGGCGCTCACGCGGGGGTCTCTGGCGTGAACTCCATCGCGATCGAGTTCATGCAGTACCGGTCGCCGGTCGGCGTGCCGAAGCCGTCGGGGAAGACGTGTCCGAGGTGCGAGCCGCACGTCGCGCAGCGCACCTCGGTGCGCACCATGCCGAGCGTGCTGTCCTCGATCAGCTCCACGGCGTCGGGCCGGATCGACTCGTAGAAGCTCGGCCAGCCGCAACCGGAGTCGAACTTCGTGCCGCTCTTGAAGAGCTCGGCACCGCAGGCGGCACAGGTGTACAGCCCGGCGCGGCTCTCGTCGAGCAGCTCGCCGGTCCACGGGCGCTCGGTCGCGGCGGTGCGCAGCACGGCGTAGCGCTGCGGGTCGAGCTCGTCGCGCCACTCGGCGTCGGACTTCTGCACGGAATAGCTCATGGTTCCTCCTGGGTCACCCCCATTTTCCTCCACCCGTCGGCCCCTCGGGTGCGGGCGAGCGGTGCGGACCGCACCGTGACGCCTGGCAGTCCCCGAGAATGGGCGGATGACTGGCTTCTCGGATGCGGCGGCCGCGGTCGCGGAGCGGTACGAGCGCTTCGCCCGCGAGGAGGCACCGGGCAGGTCGGAGCTCTACGCCGACTGGGCGTCCGGTGTGGCAGGCGACGCGGTCGTGGCCGCGACGCTCGCGCGCATCCCGGCGAACCGGCGCCAGCCGCCGCTCGTCTTCGCCGTCACCCGCATGCTGGGGGCGCCCCTGCGGCCGTTCGGTGAGTGGGCCGCCTGGCTGGCCGAACACGCCGACGAGGTGGTGGCCGAGTGCACGGCGCGCAGCGTGCAGACCAACGAGCCGCTGCGGTGCGCGGCGCTGCTTCCTGCGCTCTCGCTCATCGACGGTCCGATCGCGCTGCTCGAGGTGGGAGCGTCCGCGGGGCTCTGCCTGTATCCCGATCGCTACGGCTACCGGTACACGGGCTCCGGGGGAGCCCTCGTAGTCGACCCGGTGGATGATCCGTCGCCCCTGGTGCTGCAGACGGCTCTCCGGGGAGAAGCTCGACCGCCGCTGCGCATGCCCGACGTGGTGTGGCGCGCCGGCATCGACCTGCAGCCGCTCGACGCCCGGGTGGCACGGGACCGGGCGTGGCTGCGCGGCCTGGTCTGGCCGGGGGAGTCCGGGCGAGAGCAGCGGATCGAGGCGGCGCTCGATGTCGCGGCCGCCGATCCGCCGCACCTGGTGGCCGGAAACGCCCCCGAGGTGCTCCCCGAGGTGGCGGCCGCAGTCCGGTCGGCGGCGCCGCGGGGAGCGACGCTCGTGATCACGACCCCTGGGGTGCTCGCCCACATCCCGCGCGCCGGTCGCGAAAGGGTGATCGCGCTGGCCCGCGAGTGCGGGGACGCCTGGATCACCCTGGACGCACCCGGCTTGCACGAGAGCTGGGATGCGCCGACCGATGCTTCCACGTGGCCCGCCGGGGGCTTCGCCCTCGCGCTGGACGGCCGGATCCTGGCTGCCGCGGATCCACTTGGCCGGTGGCTGGAGTGGCGCGCGGGGGATGCGGCATCCGCCCCGTAGCGTGAAGTTCATGACCGATGGCCTGACCGACACCGAGCGGGCGATCCTGGCTTTCGAGGCGGAGTGGCGCCGCCATGCCGGCGCCAAGGAAGAGGCGATCCGCGCGGAGCTGGACATGACGCCCGCGCGGTACTACCAGCTGCTCGGCCGCCTGATCGACCAGGCGGCGGCGCTCGAGTACGACCCGATGCTCGTCAAGCGGCTGCGCCGGCTGCGCGACCGGCGGGACGCCACGCGCCTGGCGCGCGCGTCGGGCACGCCCTCCTGAGCGGGCTCCCCATCCCCGGCAGTCCGGGGCCAGGCGGGGTCCTATGTGGGGGCTCCGCCCCCACGCCCCCCGGCTTGCTGACGCGCGCCCCTGAGCGGGCTCCCCATCCCCGGCAGTCCGGGCCGCGAACGCCGGTCCCGATAGCATCGGGGAGTGCCGAAAACGACCTACCCCCGGGATCGCTTCGACGAGGTTTCCCGCCAGCGCGCCCGGGTAGGAGCGCACCGAGCCGAGAACCCGCGCATGCGCGCCTGGGTCGTCGTGCTGTGGGCCCTGCTCGCGACCATCGTGCTCGTGGCGATCGGCATCTTCGGCAGCCTCATCGCGACAGGACGCGTCACGCTCTTCCCGGCACCGTCCGCGACACCCGCCCCGGTGGCGACCATCGAGCCGGTCATCGACCTGACCTATGGCGTGGTGGTGCTCAACGCCACGCCCGAACCGGGTCTGGCCACGCGCACCAAGGACACGATCGTCGCGGCGGGCTGGCCGGCCGACTCGGTGCTGCCGGGCGACGCCGGAAGCACGGATTTTCCCGAGACGACGGTCTACTACTCGTTCCCGGAAGACGAAGCGGCCGCGCTGGGTCTCGCGGGCGTCATCGGGGGCGCGCAGGTGGCGCAGACCGACGCCTATCTGCAGGTGGATGATCCCGCCACCGAGGTCGACGAATCGGTGGTCAAGCAGCTCACCGTCGTCCTGGGGCTGGATCGCATCGCGTCGCCGAGCCCGTCGGCCACCGAATAGGGGTCCGAGCGAGGCGTGTTTCCGGGCCGTAAACACTTGGATGCACGTGTGTCAACAGTTGCCCACATGGCGGATCCCGCCGCCGCGCCCTGGATACGCTTTTTTCCAGACGCACAGCAACAGGAGATCCGACATGGCACAGGGCACCGTCAAATGGTTCAACGCGGAGAAGGGCTACGGCTTCATCACTCTCACTGAGGGTGGGCAGGACGTGTTCGTCCACTACTCCAACATCGACATGTCGGGATTCCGCGTGCTCGAAGAGGGCCAGAAGGTCGAGCTGACCGTCGGCACCGGTCAGAAGGGTCCCCAGGCTGAGGCGGTGCGCGTCCTCGCCTGAGCGCGCGGGCATCGACGCACTCCGGCGCGGACGAGGAGTCGACGCGCGGGCCGGAGACGCGCGACACGAAGCGGAACACGCCGCGGCGGCTTGCACTCCCTAGGGTCGAGTGCCAGAATGGCCGTTAGCACTCGTGTTGTTCGAGTGCTAATCCCATACGCTCAATCCCGGGAGGGACGCAACACATGGCAAAGATCATCGCTTTCGACGAAGAGGCCCGTCGTGGCCTCGAGCGCGGCCTCAACATTCTGGCCGACGCCGTCAAGGTGACGCTCGGCCCCCGCGGTCGCAACGTCGTGCTCGAGAAGAAGTGGGGCGCCCCCACGATCACGAACGACGGTGTGTCGATCGCGAAGGAGATCGAGCTCGACGACCCGTTCGAGAAGATCGGTGCTGAGCTCGTCAAGGAGGTCGCCAAGAAGACCGACGACGTCGCGGGCGACGGCACCACGACCGCCACGGTCCTGGCTCAGGCCCTCGTCCGCGAAGGCCTGCGCAACGTCGCGGCCGGCGCTGACCCCATCTCGCTGAAGCGCGGCATCGAGAAGGCCGTTGCGGCCATCACCGCCGAGCTTCTCTCCAGCGCCAAGGAGGTCGAGTCCAAGGAGCAGATCGCCGCCACGGCCAGCATCTCCGCGGCCGACACCGCCATCGGCGACCTGATCGCCGAGGCGATCGACAAGGTCGGCAAGGAAGGCGTCGTCACGGTCGAAGAGTCGAACACGTTCGGCACCGAGCTCGAGCTCACCGAGGGCATGCGTTTCGACAAGGGCTTCATCAACCCCTACTTCGTCACCGACCCCGAGCGCCAGGAAGCCGTCTTCGAGGACGCCTACATCCTGATCGCGAACTCCAAGATCTCGAACATCAAGGACCTGCTGCCGATCGTCGACAAGGTGATCCAGGAGGGCAAGGAGCTCGTCATCATCGCCGAGGACGTGGAGGGCGAGGCGCTTGCGACACTCGTACTCAACAAGATCCGCGGCATCTTCAAGTCGGCTGCCGTCAAGGCTCCCGGCTTCGGCGACCGCCGCAAGGCGCAGCTGCAGGACATCGCCATCCTCACGGGCGGCACCGTCATCAGCGAAGAGGTCGGCCTCAAGCTCGAGAACGCCACGACCGACCTGCTCGGCCGTGCGCGCAAGGTCATCATCACCAAGGATGAGACCACGATCATCGAGGGCGCCGGCGATGCCGCGCAGATCGAGGGTCGCGTGACCCAGATCCGTCGCGAGATCGACAACACCGACAGCGACTACGACCGCGAGAAGCTCCAGGAGCGTCTCGCCAAGCTCGCCGGTGGCGTCGCCGTCATCAAGGCGGGTGCCGCGACCGAGGTCGAGCTCAAGGAGCGCAAGCACCGCATCGAGGACGCCGTCCGCAACGCGAAGGCGGCCGTCGAGGAGGGCATCGTCCCCGGTGGTGGCGTCGCGCTCATCCAGGCCGGCAAGGTCGCGTTCGAGGGTCTCGAGCTCACGGGTGACGAGGCGACGGGTGCGAACATCGTGCGCGTGGCCATCGAGGCCCCGCTCAAGCAGATCGCCCTCAACGCGGGCATGGAGCCCGGTGTCGTCGCGAACCGCGTCGCCGACCTCCCGCGCGGTCACGGCCTCAACGCCGCGACCGGCGAGTACGGCGACCTCTTCGCCCAGGGCATCATCGACCCGGCCAAGGTGACGCGCTCCGCGCTGCAGAACGCCGCGTCGATCGCCGCGCTCTTCCTCACGACCGAGGCCGTCGTCGCCGACAAGCCCGAGAAGGTCTCGGCTCCGGCCGGCGACCCGACGGGTGGCATGGACTTCTAGGTCCGAACCGCTTCGCCGCCTCGTCGCGGCAGGTGAATCACAGAAAGGGCCCCTCCTCGGAGGGGCCCTTTCCGTCGTGTGCGGCAGGTGGAGGAAGGCGCCGCGCTACCGGAACAGGCTGACGGTCAGCTGCTCGGCATCCGCGTACTGCGCGCCCGCAGCCCCGAGCGCCGAGCTGATCGAGGCCAGGGTGTCATCGACGTTGCGCTGGGTGCCGCGCCACTGCTCGATGACCGATTGGAAGGCGACGGATGCCCCGCCCGTCCAGGACGCCTGCAGCTGCGTGAGCTGGCTGAGCATCGTGGATGTCTCGGCCTGCAACCGCTCGATCGTTCCTCTCATGGCGGCGGTACTGGTCAGGACGGCGTCGCTGTCGACGGAGAACACGGCCATGGGGGCTCCTCTGAGGTGGCGGGATGTGGGAGCCACGCTAGAACGCGAGCAGCCGCCCGATCGCCGAGGCGGCGGCGGCCGTGCGAACGGGTCGGCGGCATCCGCCTGGGGAGGAGCCGACGAGCCCGCTTCAGGAGGCGAGCATCAGGCGCCAGTGCTCCCGTCGCCCCCTCCGCGCCGCGGACGGGCGATCGGCTGGGTCTCGACGAGCAGGTCCTCACCGGCGTCCCGGGCCGTCGCGAGCGGGAACGACACCCGGAACGTCGCGCCGCCTCCCGGCGTCTCCTCCACGACGACCGAGCCGTGCAGCGCCTCTACGATCGACGCCACGATGGCGAGCCCGAGACCGCTGCCACCTGTTTCGCGGGTTCGCGAGGTGTCGGCACGCCAGAATCTCTGGAAGATCTGCTCCCGGATCTGCTCGGGGATGCCCTCGCCGTGATCGACGACGGCGATCGACGCCATTCCTGCCCGCGGATCGACACCGACCTCCAGCTCGATGGGGGAGTCCTCGGCGGTGAAGCGACGGGCGTTGCCGAGCAGGTTGGCCACGACCTGCCGGATGCGGTTCTCGTCTCCGAGCACTATCGGCGCGTTCACCAGGGGCCCCTCGACGACCGGGCCGGGCGTTTCGGATTCCGCGAGCGGGGTGAGCGGGGGCTGCCGCGCACCGGCATCCGCCGCCGTCGTCGCCTCCGAGGCGGGAACCGGTCGCGGCTTGCGGCGCAGCAGGCCACGGGTGGCGCCGGCGATCGCGACCGCTGAGGTCGTCGCGGCACCGGCACGCCGGCGGGGCTCGGGTTCGACGGGCGACTCCGCCGGAGCGTCCGCGGGGGCCGGCGGTTCGACCTCGGCGGGCGCCGTGGTGTCGATGACGGTGACCTCGCGGAGGGGGGAGGCCGCGCGGACATCCAGCGCGGCATCCCGTGCCACCGGGCGCAGGTCCACCTCCGTGATGTTCACCTCGCTGCGTTCGTCGAGGCGCGCGAGGGAGAGCAGGTCCTCGACGAGCACTCCCATCCGGATCGCCTCCTTCTCGATGCGCACCATCGCCTGGGCGGTGTCTTCGTCTCCTTCGATGGCTCCCATGCGATAGAGCTCGGCGTAGCCGCGGACCGTGACCAAGGGCGTTCGCAGCTCGTGGCTCGCGTCGCCGATGAAGCGCCGCATCTGCCGGACGGTCGCATCACGCTCGGCGATCGACGCATCGACGCGACCCAGCATGGTGTTGATGGCCATCTTCAGCCGGCCCACCTCGGTGCCGGGCTCGACATCCGTCATGCGCTGGCTGAGGTCGCCGGCGGCGATGGCCATCGCGGTCGTCTCCACCTGGCCGAGCCCGCGGAAAGTGAGGGTCACGAGCCATCGCGTCAGCAGGGCGCCGGCGATCACGGTGAGGAGGGCCAGGATGCTGAAGATGCCGAGATAGGTGGCGATGCTCTGGTCGATGGATGCGAGGGGAAGCGCCACGAGCTGGGTGTAGAGGTCGGTCGTCCCCGTGACGCCGATGATGGCCACGCTGGCGTGGAAGCCGGCTCCTTTTCCCGAGGAGTCGAGGGGGAACGGCTCCTGGCCCTGGATCTGCGCCCTCGACAGTTTGTAGGTCGCGGGATACGCCGGTTCGGGGCCGCCGCTTCCGCCTCCGCTGACGAGGAAGTCGCCTTCGGGGCCGTAGATCGCCACGAAGTACTGGGTGTCGGGCGCGTTCGGCTTCACCTCCAACTCGACATTGCCCTCGTCATCGGCGGAGGCCTCGAACAGGCGTGTCGCGACGTTGCTCGTGGCGAGCGACACGAGCGACTCGTCGAGGCTCGCGATGAGCGACGTCCGAAGGAACGGAACGGTGCCGATCCCCGCCGCCAGCAGCCCCGCGGCCAGCACGGCCACGGTGACCCCGGTGACCTTCGCGCGCAGGCTGATGCCACGCCACCATCGGGTGACCGCATCCTCCTTCTCCGCCAGGGCGGCCCCCTCGAGTTCGGTCGGCGTCAGGCGGTCTTGCCCGCCTTCAGCATGTAGCCGAAGCCGCGCTTGGTCTGGATGAGCGACTCCGACGAGTGCGGATCGATCTTACGTCGCAGGTATGAGATGTAGCTCTCGACGATGCCCGCATCGCCGTTGAAGTCGTACTCCCACACGTGATCGAGGATCTGGGCCTTCGAGAGCACGCGATTGGGGTTCAGCATGAGGTACCTCAGCAGCTTGAACTCCGTGGGGCTGAGATCGATGGAGGCATCGCCGACGAGCACGTCGTGGGTGTCCTGATCCATCGTGAGCTCGCCCGCGCGGATGACCGACTCCTCGTCGGCCTGCATGGTGCGGCGGAGTATCGCCTGAATGCGTGCGACGATCTCATCGAGCGAGAACGGCTTGGTGACGTAGTCGTCGCCGCCCGCGTTGAGACCCGTGATCTTGTCTTCCGTCTCGTCCTTGGCGGTGAGGAAGAGGATCGGAGCGGTGTACCCCGCGCCGCGGAGACGCTTGGTGACGCTGAATCCGTTCATGTCGGGGAGCATGACGTCCAGGACGATCAGATCCGGTTCCTCTTCGAGCACGGCGGAGATGGTCTGGGCGCCGTTGGAGACGGCCCTCACCTGAAAGCCCGCGAAGCGCAGGCTGGTGATGAGCAGGTCTCGGATGTTCGGCTCGTCGTCGACGACCAGGATGCGAGGTGCGGTCATGCCCTCATTATGGCCACCGAACCCATGCGGTGTGCGGATATCGGCCGGAACGGCACCGATCACTCCATTCCGGCCCGCCGCGACGACACCCCGATGTTGCCGCTGGGCCGCCTCCACGACGCGGAGACCCCGCAGTCCAACGGTGGCCGGGTGGCGTGACTGACGGCAACGGCTTCGTGTCCTTCCGCTGCCTCGCGCCCTGCCGACGCGCGCGCGAATCAGGTCGTCAGGCAGCCTCGGACGGCGATCTCGACCGTCGGGCGGATCAGTGTGTCGGGGGCGACCGTCAGCCGGTTGACGATGAGACCGGCGCAGAAGGCGAGCAGAGCGCGGGCTGCGACGTCCGGATTCTTGGCGCCGAGCGTCGACAGGCGCTCCCGCGTCCACTCCTCGAACATCGAGCGCTGTGCGCGCATCGATGGCTGTGCCCCGGGGGCCGCCGTTGTTTCGAGGAAGAGCGCATACCGAGCCCGCGTGCGCACTGCATTTCGGCTCGTTGCGTCCTCGAGCAGGCGTGTGAACACGTCGACGACCTCATCGACCGTGTGGGCTGGTTCCATTGCGGCGGTCAGCTCTGCGCGCTCATGCTCGGCGATCCACACCAGTACGCCGGCGACGAGCGCATCGCGGGTGCGGAACCAGTTCGAGGTGGATCCCTTGGGGAGCCCGGCCTCGATGTCAACGCGGGCGTGGGTGAGTGCACGCACGCCCTGCTCGCCGACAAGTCGGACGGCGGCTTCGAGAGCTCGTTCCCGCGTGATGGCCATGGAACGAACCTAGCATCAGATACTACGCTCATAGTGACAATTCACTACGAGCGTAGTACGCTGTTCGACATGGCGCGGGCGGTCGCACCAGAGCAGGAGGAGTGTCATGAGTGAGATCAAATCGACCGAGTCCGTCGGGCTGCGAGTGCAGCGGGAACTGCACGCCACTCCGGAGGAGGTGTTCGACGCGTATACGGATCCCGCCAAGCAGCGCAGCTGGTTGTCGGCGCTCGGTCCTGATGGTGGTGCGGTGGAGACCTCCGTCGACCTGCGCGTCGGCGGAGCCTGGGAGGCGCGGTTCCGTCCGAACCCGGAGACCGAGGTCCACGATGTGCAGACGTACGCCGAGATCGATCGACCGCGTCGCCTGGTCACTGACCTCGTCGCCGAGTCCACGATCGGCGGACAGCGGATGCCCGTGCTCGAGACACGGATCGTCATGACGTTCGAGCCGACAGGCGGGGGCACACTCGTCACGGTCGAGCAGACCGGGTTCCCTGCGACCGAGATGCGCGACTTCTTCGCGAACGTCGCCTGGCCCGGCGGGCTGGCCCGCCTCGACACCTTCCTCGCGGGAGAGCCGCAACGCACGGACTGAGCGCGCGAACGAAGCCACTTCGGCTTCGGGGAGGAGGATCCTCCGTCGCACTCAGCGACCGCACTACGAAAGTAGTGCGGAATCACTATGAGTGTAGTAACATCGCGCACGTGGGGTACTTCGTGCTGGTGGCGTGGGCTATTCAGGCCGCGGTGGGGCTGTGGATGCTCGTCGGATGGGCGCGCCACAGTCAGGCCCATGCCGGCTCGATCATCACGCACGTGGCGCTGATGATCGTCGCGCTTGCCCTGTGGATCGCCTTCATCATCACCGACGCGGTCGCCTTCGCGTGGGCGAATGTCCTCATCTATTGCGTCGGGATCCCATTCGGGGACAGCATCATGCGCCGCCGCGGACGCCGACTCAGGGGCGGGGAGAAGCGCGCGGTCGGGGTCGAGTACTGGCAATTCATCGTCGACGTCTTCCGCGGTGGGGTTCCCGCGAGCGTCCGCTTCCACGGGGTATTCAGTGGCGTGGTCTTCTTCTCCAGCGTGGGCGTGGCCATCGGCGCCACGATCGCGGGGTGAGGCCGCAGAACCGCCATCGCTGCCGGCGCGAGCGCGACGGGCCTGCCAGCTGATCAGCGCTGTGCGCGCTGCCGGCTCCGTCCCACGGGTCAGGCGGCGTTCGCCGAAATCCCGTCCGCGTCGAGGATCGTGTAGCTGTAGCCCTGCTCGGCGAGGAAGCGCTGCCGGTTCTGGGCGAAGTCCTGGTCGACCGTGTCGCGCGCGATGAGCGTGTAGAAGCTCGCCGTCCGGCCCGATTCCTTGGGCCGCAGCAGGCGGCCGAGGCGCTGTGCCTCCTCCTGGCGGGAGCCGAACGAACCGGAGACCTGGATGGCGACGGATGCCTCCGGCAGGTCGATCGAGAAGTTGGCGACTTTCGACACCACGAGCAGCGAGATCTCCCCCACCCGGAACTGCTGGTAGAGCGTCTCGCGCTCATCGACAGGGGTCGAGCCCGTGATCTTGGGGGCGTTCAGGGCCTCTGCGAGGATGTCGATCTGGTCGAGGTACTGACCGATGACGAGGATCCGCTCGCCTTCGTGCCGTTCGACCAGGCGCCTCACGACGCCGATCTTGGCGTGCGCGGTGGCGGCAAGCCGGTAGCGCTCGTCGTCGGCGGCGGCCGCATACTCGAGGCGGTCACCGGCCGGCAGGTCGATGCGGACCTCGTAGCAGACCGCGGGGGAGATGAAGCCCTGCGCCTCGATCTCCTTCCACGGCGCATCGAAGCGCTTAGGGCCGATGAGGCTGAACACGTCGCCCTCGCGACCGTCCTCGCGCACGAGGGTCGCCGTGAGGCCCAGGCGCCGACGCGCCTGCAGGTCGGCGGTGAGTTTGAACACCGGAGCCGGCAGCAGGTGCACCTCGTCGTAGACGATGAGCCCCCAGTCCAGCGCATCCAGCAGGGCCAGGTGGGCGTACTCGCCCTTCCGCTTGGCGGTGAGGATCTGATACGTCGCGATGGTGACGGGGCGCACCTCTTTGGCCTGCCCCGAGTACTCGCCGATCTCCTCGGGGGTGAGCGTGGTGCGCTTGAGCAGCTCGTCGCGCCACTGGCGCGCGCTGACGGTGTTCGTCACGAGGATGAGGGTGGTGGTGCCGGTCGCCGCCATCGCCCCCGCGCCGACGAGCGTCTTGCCCGCGCCGCAGGGGAGCACGACGACGCCTGAGCCGCCCTCGGTGAAGCTTTCCACCGCCTTGTTCTGGTACGGGCGCAAGGACCACCCGTCGCTGTTCAGCTCGATCTCGTGCGGCGTTCCCGGAGTGTAGCCGGCGTGGTCTTCGGCCGGCCAGCCGATCTTCAGCAGCTCCTGCTTGATGTGCCCCCGCGCCCAGGCGTCGACGACGTAGGAATTCGGAGTCGGATGCCCGATGAGCAGCGGCTGGATGCGCTTGTTGCGCGACACCTCGGCGAGCACGGCGGGGTCGGTGCTGCGCAGCACCAGCAGTCCTTCGTCGTCGCGCTCGATCACCAGGCGGCCGTAGCGCCCGACGGTCTCGCGGATGTCGATGGACACCGATGGCGGCACGGGGAATTTCGACCACCGTTCGAGGGTCTCCAGCATGTCCTCGGCCTGATGCCCGGCGGCGCGGGCGTTCCAGAGCCCCAGCCGCGTGACGCGGTAGGTGTGGATGTGCTCGGGTGCGCGCTCGAGCTCGGCGAAGATGGCGAGCTCGTGGCGAGCGGTCTCGGCGTCGCGATGCGCCACCTCGAGCAGCACGGTGCGATCGCTCTGCACGATGAGTGGGCCGTCAGACATAACGGTCAATTCTACGCGGGTTCGCGGAGCGGACGGACTCAGGCCACCGTCCGCACGCTGACGATGCTCGAGACGGGAAGGGTTCGCTCGACGTCGGCGCCTTTGTCGCGGCCCCGCAGGCGACCTCCGCCGAGGCCCGTCGCCTCGAGCGTGAACTCCCGGTTCGAGCCGTCGGGAAGCGCGACGACCACCGCGACGATCGACTTGGTGCGAACGGCCGCATCCAGTTCCCGGCCGAGCCAGGCGGAATCGGCATCCGTGCCTTGCCCGGCCCGGAGTGTCGCGACCAGGGTGACGTGCGGGTCGTGCTCACGCGCGCCGTCGGTCTCGGACGGAGCGAGGCGGTAGCGGTGCAGTGCCTCGGGCCGGTCGCCGTGGTCGACCGCGACCACCGGATAGCGGGCATCGGCGAGCGACCAGTAGACGGCATCGCGGGGAGCGCGCGAGAGCAGACCGCCGCTCTCACGCAAGAGGCCGAGCGGGCGAAGCGCCTGATCGACGGCCAGCATCTCGAGAACCCCGGTGTCATCGCTCGTGATGCGGGTGCGCCCGGAAACCGCGTCCGTGCCGACCCGGACGAGCCCGTGCCGCTCACCCGTGCGCTCGATCAGGTACTCCAGCGGCTGCGGAAGACCGGTCAGCGAAAGCTCGGTGAGGAAGGCTCGCATCGACTCGGAGGACTCGCCCTCCGTGAGTGCGCCGGCGATGGAGTCGGCGGTGAACCGGTAGGTGGATGCCTGGGCGTGCGACTCGCGGACGGCCATGGTGCGAAGCCGTACGTCGAGGGCGGGTGCGAGAGGACCGGGAGCGATCGCGGTGAGATCGTTCTGCAGGTACACGCGTTCCACTTCGCTGGGAAGCAGGGCCTGCAGCGACGCAGGGTCGGGCTCCTCGCCGGTCCGCACCGGAACGGCCCACGGCGGCTCGCTGCCGTCGTCCGCGAGCAGCCCGATCAGTCGTGCAGACATCCGCAGTCGCTCGGCCCGCTCGGGCCATCCGTCATCCAGCGGGTAGGCGTCGGTCCACTCGGCCGGGTCGATCCATCCGCCGTCGGCCGTGCGGAGGCCATCGGGCAGCGCGTCGCGCAATCCGCCCGCCACCTCGACCCAGCGTGCGGCCGTCGGCTCGCGCAGCCACCGGGCCCCGGCCTCGGTGACGAGCCACGATCGTGCCGACACCCGCAGCAGTCCCGCCGTCTGGGCGAGCAGCACGAGCCCGTCGACCTCGGCGGGGTCCGACACGATCGCCAGCTCGACGAGGCGCCGGCGGTCGACAGCGCCGACCAGCCCCGTGCCGATGCGGGCGAGCGGCGCGTGCAGGCAGGCGATGAGCGTCTCCGCCAGCGCCGCGATCGTCGTGAAGGCGCGCTCCGCGGCGCGCGCAGTGCCCTCGGGGGAGGCGGGAGCGGGCACGGATGCCGCCGGCGCGGTGATGTGCCTGCCGCGCATCGCCGCGCCGACGACCGCGTAGGGGTGACCGGCTTCGTCGACGAGGGCGAGTGAGGCGAGCCGCGCGGCCGCCTCGCCGGGAACGGGTTCGCCCGTCTCGGACGCCGTGGCGAGTTCGGCAGCGAGGTCGCGCGGCACGCCGGCGAGGGCGACGGCGACGGATGAGGCATCCAGCAGCCCCTCGGCGGCATCGAAGAAGTCGCGCCAGTGCGGGTTGTCGTGAACGCCGCGGGCCGCGAAAAGACGGGCGAGGTCGTCGTCGTCCCGCGCGGCCAGACGGGCTGCGAGCGTGCGCGCGTCTGTGGTCATGGGAGGGGAGTCACGCGTTCTTCGCGGCTCGCGCCCTCCGAACGAAGCTCATGATCAGCAGCACGATGATCAGCACGAACGCGATCGGCAGCCCGAACAGGGGGATGGCGGCGATCATCGGCCAGATCCCCTGGCCGAAGTCGCGCTGTTCCATGCCCGTGGCGGTGCCGATGATGATCGCGAAGAAGCAGATGATCGACAGCAGTGCGATGCCGAGCGACATGAACGCCAGGATGCGGTCGATGCGACGAACGGGAACGTCGTCGGACGCGGGGGTGCTCATCCTCATCATCGTAGTCGCACGGGCGGGGACGGACGAGGTGGGGCGGTCTCCGCCCTCTTGCCGACCCCGCCTTCTCCGACTCGGTGCCGTAGGCTTGATATGCGGGTCCATCGGCGCCGCGAGTACGTCCATCCGCGAGTCGCGCGGGGAGAAACACAGCGAGGTTTGTCATGCCCACCGGCAAGGTCAGGTTCTACGACGAGGAGAAGGGTTTCGGCTTCATCGCCTCCGATGACGGCCAGGACGTCTTCCTGCACGCCACCGCGCTGCCCGCCGGGACCACCGCGCCCAAGGCCGGCACCCGACTGGAGTTCGGCGTCGCCGACGGCAAGCGCGGCCTGCAGGCGCTGTCGGTCCGGGTGCTCGAGGCTCCGCCGAGCCTGGCGAAGGCCAAGCGCAAGCCGGCGGATGACATGGCGATCATCGTCGAGGATCTCGTGAAGCTGCTCGACGGCATCGGCGGGGACCTCCGCAGGGGCCGCTACCCGAGCGGTGCGCACGCGAGCAAGGTCGCAGCGGTGCTGCGCAAGGTCGCGGATGACTTCGACGCCTGATCCTCGTCTTCTCGAAGCACACGACCTCGCGCGCGCGGCGCTGAAGGAGATCACGCCCGAGGCCACGATCGGTGACCCGGCCGGGCACCTCGTCGAAGACGACGGTGTTCTCTCGCTGCTCTTCGAAAACAGACTGCACGGCTATCCCGGGTGGTACTGGACGGTCACCATCGCCCGGGTCGGCGACGAGGAGCCGACCGTGCTGGAGGCCGAACTGCTTCCACGGGAAGGGGCGCTGCTGGCTCCGGAGTGGGTGCCGTGGGCCGAGCGCCTTGCCGACTACCACGCTCTGCAGGCAGCCGCGGGGGTGCTCGCCGAAGCCGAAGACGAGGTGGACGACGAGTTCGCCGACGTGGACGACCTCGACGCCGCCGACTTCGACGCCGACGGCTCGCCGATCCTGCACGCCGGCGATGTGGACGGGGTCGACATCGACGTGCTCGATGAGAGCGACGAAGAGGACGAGCTCGGCGACGCGGACCTGGTCGAGGACGAGTTCGACGAGTCGGATGACGATGACGACGACGACGCGGATGACGACGCCGCAGATGACGACGACGACCCGGATGCCGTCGACGCGGATGCCGACGGCGACGACGACGACGCGGACCTCGGCGACGCGGACGACGGCGAAGAGGGCCTCAGGGACTATTAGGCCCGCTCAGTCCTTCGGGCGGGGGAACGGCGGCGCCACCGAGCGAGTGGTCAGCCGATCGACCAGCTGGTCCATGATCTTCTCGATGATGCGCGGCATGTCGACGTCGTCGGGATCGAGCAGCCACTGCACCTGCAGCCCGTCCATCATGGCGATGAGGGCGGATGCGTCATCCCGCACCTCTGGGTCGTCGGCGTCGCGACCGCTGACTTCGGCGAGCACCCCGGCGATCTTGCTGCGCAGGATCGAGAAGCGCTCCCGGAAGTACTGCTGCGCGGGATGGCCCTCGGTGACCGATTCCGCGGAGAGCACCGTGTAGGTCTGCACCACCCCCGGGCGTGTGGTGTTCTCGACCACGGTGTCCAGGAGATGCCCCAGGAACGCGGGGCCCTCCGTCTGGGCACGCCCCGGCACCCCGGCGGCCTCCTCGCCGTCCCGGTACTGCAGCATCGCGACGAGCAGGGCCTCCTTCGACCCGAAGTGGTGCAGCACGCCGGCGTGCGTCATCCCCGCCTGCTCGGCGACCTCGACCAGTGCGCCCTTGTTGTATCCGCGCTGGCCGAACACGGTCATCGCCGCCCGCAGCACCGCCTCACGGCGCTCGGTGGTCTTCGCCTGGGGCTTGGCCACTCTGTCGGCGGCGGCCGTCGCGGCCCCGCGCTCAGCGGTGCTCTTCGCTGCCATCGCCCATCCCTCTCGCGTGCTCGTCGACGGGGTACGCCCTCGTTATCCAACCGTTATGGATACCAAGTTACTTACATGTCAGTAAGTGTGCAACCATACCCTCATGACTCATCGGTGAGTCGAATTGGAGTATAGGCGTGACGGCAACGACGGCCCCGGACGTGCATCCCCTCGGTACGGAGGCGGGGCCTCCCGCGGGCGCTGAGGCTCTGCCCCTGGCGGACATCGACGAGGCGATGACGCGGGCGCGGCAGCTGCCCCTCGAGACCAGGGTGGCACTGCTCACCGGAGCGACGACCTGGACGCTCGGCGAGATCGCCGAGATCGGGCTGCGTCCCATCACGCTCTCGGACGGGCCCGTCGGCGTGCGGGGGACCGGCGAGGACGGCCTGCCCTCCGCCCAGCTGCCGGCGCCGTCGGCCACAGCCGCTACCTGGGACGAAACGCTGCAGCGCAGCATCGCGCGGCTCATCGCCGGCGAAGCCCGGCGCAAGGGCGTCGACGTCGTGCTCGCACCCGTGGTGAACCTGCAGCGCAGCCCGGTCGGCGGGCGGCACTTCGAGTGCCTCTCCGAAGACCCCCTGCTCACGGCGCGTCTCGGCGCCGCCTTCGTCGCGAGCCTGCAGGAGCGGGGGATCGCGGCCTCCGTGAAGCACTTCGTGGCGAATGAGACCGAGACCGACCGCACGCAGTACCGGTCGCGCATCGACGATCGCACGTTCCGCGAGGTGTACCTCGCGCCGTTCGAGGCGATCATCGACGCGGGTGCCTGGACCGTGATGGCGGCCTACAACGGCGTCTCGTACGGAGGGGTGGATGCCACCGCCACGGGGCACGGTCCCCTCCTCAACGATCTGCTGAAGGGCGAGTGGGGCTTCGACGGCGTCGTCGTGAGCGACTGGCTCGCCACGCGCGACACCGTGGGCTCGGCCCTAGGCGGGCTCGATCTCGTGATGCCCGGCCCCGGCGGCCCGTGGGGCGCGCACCTGGTGCAGGCCGTGGGCGACGGACTCGTGCCCGAGGCCGTTCTCGATGACAAGGTCGCCCGCATCCTGCTGCTCGCCGCCCGCGTCGGGGCTCTCAGCGGGCATCCGGGCCAGGTGGGCGCGTACGACGCGTCGGAGGCCGGACCCGAGCCGGACGACGCCGAGGTCGTCGCGTTCCTGACGGAGGCGGCGGCGCGCAGCACGGTCGTCCTCCGGAACGACGGAGGCATCCTGCCCCTGGACCCCTCCGGCATCCGCCGGATCGCCCTTCTCGGCCACAACGCCGTTCAGCCGTTCACCCAGGGTGGCGGGAGCGCTTTCGTCAGCGCTCCGCACATCGGAGACCCGCTCGAGGCGCTGCGCGCGGCGTTCCCGGGGGCATCCGTCGAGCTCGCCCGCGGCGGCGTCACCACGGTCGGCGCTCCGAGCATCCCGCTCGAGGGTGTGCGCACTCCGGATGGCACCGCCGGAATCCTCGTGGAGGAACTGGATGCCGGCGGTGCCGTTCGCTCCGCGCACGTGCTCGCCGATCCAGCGCTCATCTGGTTCCCGATCGAGGACGATGCCGTCGTCCGTGTCCGCCTGACGGCCGACGTGCTGCTCGAGGCATCCGGCGAGCACGCCCTGGAGGTGGCGCCGGTCGGGGCGCACGACGTGCGGGTCGACGGGGCGTCCATCGGCTCGTCGGACGTGCGTGTCGGAGCGGAGGTGGTGCTCGACTCGAGCTACGCCAACCCCGAAACGCGCACCGCGCATCTCGCGATCGATGACCCGCGAGCCGTGCGCGTCGAGGTCGACGCGCAGGTCGTCGACGCCGATGCATATGGCCGCTTCGTGCGGGTGCACCTGCGTCACCGCACGCCCGGTCCGAGCATCGATGAGGAACTGGATGCCGCGGTCGCGGCAGCTGCGGCCGCCGACGTGGCCGTCGTGGTCGTGGGAACGAACCCCGAGACCGAGTCCGAGGGCTGGGACCGCCCCGACCTCGCCCTGCCCGGTCGGCAGAACGAGCTCGTTCGCCGGGTGGCGGCGGCCAACCCGCGCACTGTCGTCGTGGTCAACGCGGGAGCGCCCGTGCTGCTGCCGTGGCTCGACGACGTCGCCGCCGTGCTCTGGTGGTGGCTCCCCGGGCAGGAGGCCGGGGCATCCCTCGCCGCCGTGCTGACGGGAGCCATCGAACCGTCCGGACGGCTCCCGTGGACCCTTCCCGCCGATGAAGCCGACGTGCCCGTCCCGCACGGCCGCCCGCACGCGGGCTACATCGATTACACCGAGGGCGTGGATGTCGGGCACCGCGGGTGGGACCGTCTCGAGCGCACGCCTGCCCGCGAGTTCGGCTTCGGGCTGGGCTTCGGATCCTGGCGATACGAGCGACTCGAGCTGACCTCCGGCACCGCGCCGGACACCACTCCGGGCACAACGTCCGACACCCACGCGTTCCTCACCGCGCGCGTCACGATCCGGAACACCGGCGACCGCGACGCACGCGAGGTGGTGCAGGTGTACCTCGAGGCACCAGGGGGCGACCCGGAGCGCCCGGTGCGCTGGCTGGCGGGTTTCGCAGTGGCGGATGTCGCCGCCGGCGGCAGCGCGAGCGTCGACGTGCCCATCGCCCGTCGGTCGTTCGAGACGTGGTCGGTCGACCGCAGCGCATGGATCCTGCCGAGCGGCGCCTACCGTGTGCGCACCGGTCGATCCAGCCGGGACCTCCGCCTTGCGGCGCCGCACACGATCGCGGACTGAGCAGCAGTACACCGACCGACAGATTCAGGACCCACAGATGCAAGGAGGCATTGAGATGTCAGGCACCGCAAGAGCGCGCATCCAGACAGCAGACGCTCGCACGTCCACAACCGAGGCAAGGAGGCACTCGTGAACAAGCGCAGGATCCTGTCCATCGCAGCCGGAATGGCGGCGGTGGCGCTCGTCGCCACCGGCTGCGCAGGAAGCAGCGGAGACACCGACAGCAGCGGAGCGGTGCTGACCGTCGGCATGCCCAACGGCCCGCAGCAGCCCAACCAGAACCCGCTCGCCACGGGTTCGGCATCCCTCTCGCTCGGCTACGCGTTCGCCGTCTACGAGTCGCTGATGCAGGTCAACGACGTCAAGCCGACCGACCCGCCCACCCCGTGGCTCGCGGAGTCGGTGGAGTGGAACGAGGACTCCACGCAGGCGGTCATCACGGCGCGCGAGGGCGTGAAGTGGTCGGACGGCGAGGACTTCACCGCCGAGGACATCGCGTTCTCCATTCAGCTGCGCAAGGACAACCCGGAGCTGAACGCCGACTTCCCCGACCAGTACGGCGACATCTCGGTCGACGGCAACACGGTCACCGTCGGCTTCACGTCCGGCCAGTTCGTCAACCAGGCGAAGCTCTACCGGCTGCTGATCGTGCCCGAGCACCTCTGGGCCGATCAGGACCCGGTGAAGTGGACCAATGACGAGATGGTCGGCACCGGCCCGTTCACGCTCAAGTCCTTCACGCCGCAGTCGGTCACGCTGGTGCCGAACGACGACTACTGGGGCGCGAAGCCGCAGGTGGCGCAGCTGCGCTACGACGCGTTCAACGACAACAACGGACTCACCACCGCCCTCACCACGGGCGAGGCGCAGTGGGGCTGGACGTTCATCCCCGACTACGAGCAGACCTACATCGCGAAGGACCCGGAGAACAACCACCAGGTCGCCGGCGGCGGGTTCGGCGTGGACGTGCTCTACCTGAACAACGAGACCAAGCCCTTCAACGACGTGGCGTTCCGCCAGGCGCTCAACATGGTCGTCGACCGCGGTGACATCTCGGCGACCGCCGGCTACGGCGTCTGGCCCGAGATCACGAGCGTGACCGGGCTGCCGCAGCCCTCCGGCGACGCCTTCATCTCCGAGGCCTACCAGGGCCAGGAGCTCGACGTCGACGTCGAGGGCGCACGGTCGCTCCTCGAGGGTGCCGGGTACACCTGGTCGGGCGAGGCGCTCATCGACCCCGACGGCGAGCCGGTCAGCTTCGTGCTCACCAACCCGAGCGGCTGGACCGACTACCTCGACGCGCTCGGCATCATCGCCGAGGGTGCCGCGGCGCTCGGCGCAGAGGCGACCGTCGAGCCCATCGTCGCCGACACCTGGTTCAACGACACCATCCCGTTCGGCAACTTCCAGGCCTCGCTGCACTGGACGGACGGCGGAAGCACGCCGTGGAACATGTACTCCAACATCATGGACGGCGCCTCGTACGTGCCGCTTGGTGAGACGGCGACGTGGAACTACGGCCGCTACAAGAACGACGAGGTGACGGACGCGCTGGCGCGGTTCAAGGCCGGCACGTCCGACGAGGACCGCCAGGCGGCGCTCGATGTGGTGCAGCAGCGCTTCGTCGAGGACGTACCCGGTCTGATCATCTGGTCGCGCCCGGCGGTGGCGCAGTACTCGACGGCGAACTACACCGGCTTTCCGACGGACGAGGACCCGTACGCCAACCCGCAGCCCACCGGGCCGCAGGCGGCGCTCATCCTGTCCAAGCTGACGCCCACGAAGTGACGGAACGGATGCGGCGGGCGCCTGCGAGGCCGCCCGCCGCATCCCGTTCCCTCCCGATACCCTCAGGTGGATCATGACCGTCGACGCCGACACCCCCGTTCTGCAGGCCGTCGCCCTGCGAAAGTACTTCCGCCTCCGCGGCCGCGGCGCCGGCTCGGTGCACGCCGTCGACGACGTGGACATCTCGCTGTTCAGCGGTCGCGTAGTCGCCCTGGTGGGCGAGTCGGGGTCCGGCAAGTCAACGATCGCGCGACTGCTCGCCCAGCTGATGCCGGTCACCTCCGGCCGGCTCCTGCTGCACGGCGAGGACGCGACCGCCCGCGGCGGACGCGCCTTCCGTCGCTACGCGCGGCGGGTGCAGATGATCTTCCAGGACCCGTTCGGGTCGCTGAACCCCGTGCACACCGTGCGCTACATCCTCACCCGCAGCCTGCGCATCCATCGCGGCCGGCTCACGGGAGACGAGCTCGAGGCCGCGCTCCGGGAACTGCTCGGTCGCGTGCAGCTGACGCCCGCCGAGCGCTACATCGACAAGTTCCCGCACGAGCTGTCCGGTGGTCAGCGCCAGCGCGTCGCCATCGCGCGTGCGCTCGCGGCCAACCCCGAGGTGCTGCTCGCCGACGAGCCGATCTCGATGCTCGACGTGTCGATCCGCCTCGGCATCCTGAATCTGCTGCGCGACCTGCGCGACCGGCTGGGCATCGCCATCCTCTACATCACGCACGACATCGCGTCTGCGCGTTATTTCGCCGACCGCACGATGGTGATGTACGCCGGCCGGGTCGTGGAGACGGGTGATTCGGAGTCCCTCACGCAGGACCCGAAGCATCCGTACACCCAGCTTCTGATCGCATCGGCGCCCGACCCCGACGACCTGACGGCCCGCGCCCGCGGCGCGCGCGGCGAGGCGCCGAGCCTCGTCACGCCCCCGACCGGATGCCGGTTCCACCCTCGCTGCCCGTTCGCGACCGAGCTGTGCAAGGCCGAGGTGCCCCCGCTCCTCCACGTCGGCGACGGTCGTGAGGCCGCGTGCTGGGGATACTCCGACCGCGAGAACCGCCCCCTCGTGGGTTCCGTGCTCGAGGCGTACGGCGAGCGCCCGAGCATCGATGTGCCGCCCCTGAATGCGGAGGAGGCCCGATGAGATTCTTCCTCCGCCGCGTCGGCTTCTACCTGATCACCCTGTGGGCCGCCGTGACGATCAACTTCGTCATCCCGCGCATCATGCCCGGCGACCCGGTGAGCGCCCTCATCGCCAAGAACCAGGGACGGATCTCCACCGACGCCGCCGCATCGCTTCGGACGCTCTTCGGCCTCGATCAGGAGTCGACGCTGTGGGACCAGTACGTCGACTACTGGCGCCTGCTGCTCTCCGGCGACCTCGGCACGTCGTTCACCTACTTTCCGACGCCCGTGTCCGAGGTGATCGCCCAGGCGCTGCCGTGGACGGTCGGGCTGGTCGGCATCGCGACCCTGCTGAGCTTCACGATCGGCACGCTCGTCGGCGCGGGCATCGGCTGGCGGCGGGGCACGTGGGCGGACTCGCTGCTGCCCATCTCGACCTTCTTCTCGGCCGTGCCGTACTTCTGGCTGGCGCTCATCGCGATCTCGATCTTCTCGGTCACGCTCGGCTGGTTTCCCGCAAGCGGCAGCTACGACCGCAACCTGGTGCCCGAGCTCTCGTGGGAATTCATCGGCTCCGTCATCTACTACGGCACGCTTCCGGCCATCACGATCGTCATCGCGTCGGTCGCGGGCTGGATGCTCGGCATGCGCAACATGATGGTGACCGTCTCGTCCGAGGACTACGTCACCGTCGCCCACGCGAAGGGGCTGTCCGAGCGGAAGGTGCTCTGGGGATACGCCGCGCGGAACTCGATCCTGCCGCAGATCTCGAGCTTCGCCCTCTCGCTCGGCTTCATCGTCGGGGGCACGCTCGTGATGGAGATCGTCTTCTCCTACCAGGGCATCGGCTACTTCCTCTTCACCGCCGTCGCGGCCAAGGACTACCCCCTGATGCAGGGCATCTTCCTGGTCATCACCATCGCCGTGCTGGTGGCGAACATCGCCGCCGATTTCGCGTACGGCGTCCTCGATCCCCGCACCCGACAGGAGGGCTGAGATGGCCATCGACACCTCGCTGGTCAGCGAATCCGCCGAGGTCGGCCCCGACGCCACGGCGCCGTCGGCCGGCGGCAAGCGGCGATTCCTGTTCCTGCGCAACCGCAAGGCCCTGACCGGGCTCGCGATCCTCGGGTTCTTCACCCTGATCGCGATCATCGGACCGTGGATCGCCCCGTACGATCCGAGTGCCCGCAGCGACGACATCCTGCAGCCGCCGTCGTGGGAGCACCTGGTCGGTACGACGCATCTCGGGCAGGACATCTTCTCGCAGCTGCTCGTCGGCACGCGGGGAGTCATGGTCGTCGGGTTCGTCGCCGGGTTTGTCGCGACGGCCATCGGTGTGGTGGTCGGCGTCACCGCGGGGTACATCGGGGGAGTGGGGGATGAGAGCCTCTCGGTCCTCGCCAACGTGTTCCTCGTCATCCCGCAGCTGCCGCTGATCATCATCATCGCCGGCCAGCTGCCCTCCGCCGGCGGGATCACCGTCGCCCTTGTCATCGCGATCACCGGCTGGGCGTGGGGTGCCCGCGTGCTGCGTGCGCAGACGCTGTCGCTCCGGCGGCGGGACTTCGTCGAAGCGGCCCGCGCGAACGGTGAACGCACCTGGCGCATCATCACGGCCGAGATCTTGCCGAACCTCACGGCCATCATCGCGGCCGGGTTCGTGGGCACCGTGTCCTTCGCCATCCTCTCCCTGATCACGCTGTCGTTCATCGGCATCGGGACGACCGGCGACTGGAACTGGGGCACGATCCTCTACTGGGCGCAGGCCCAGCTGGCGCTGCAACGGGGGGCCTGGTGGTGGTTCGTGCCGGCCGGCCTCTGCATCGCCCTCGTCGGCATGGCGCTCGCCCTGGTCAACTTCGGCATCGACGAGTTCGTCAACCCGCGTCTGCGGTCGACGGACCTCAATGCCCGCTCGCTCCGCAAGCGCGGCATCCGCCCCCGCATCGGGTTCACGCCCGTCGTGCGCGAAGCACCGGAGGATCGGGCATGATCGGCACCACCGCACCCCTGCGCACCGTCACGGATCCGGTCCTCGAGATCGAGAACCTGTCGGTCGACTACGGCTTCGATGACGATCCGACCCACGTGCTGCGGCAGGTATCGCTGACGCTCGGCCGCGGGGAGGTGCTCGGTCTCGCCGGGGAATCGGGATGCGGAAAGTCCACGCTGGCGTATGCCGCGACCCGCCTGCTGCCCCCGCCAGGGCTCATCACGGGCGGCGCCGTGCACTTCACGGGCCGCGACGGCTTGCGCCGCGACATCCTGGCGCTTTCGGATGACGAGCTGCGCCAGACGCGCTGGCAGGACCTGGCGATCGTCTTCCAGGGTGCGATGAACTCGCTCAACCCGGTCTACCGCGTCGGGCGGCAGCTCGTGGACGGGATCCTCGCGCATCGCCCGGGGATGTCGAAGGCCGATGCCCAGGGCAGGGCCGCGGAGCTCTTCGAGATGGTGGGCATCGCGCCCGACCGCCTGCGGTCATACCCCCACCAGCTCTCGGGCGGGATGCGCCAGCGCGTGATGATCGCGATGGCGCTGGCGCTCGAGCCGCAGGTGCTCATCATGGACGAGCCGACCACCGCGCTGGACGTTGTGATGCAGCGGCAGATCGTCGAGCAGATCGCCGAGCTGCGCGACCGGCTCGGCTTCTCGGTGATCTTCATCACGCACGACGTGTCGCTGCTCATCGAGATCGCCGACCGCATCGCGATCATGTACGCGGGCGAGATCGTCGAGGATGCCGCTTCGCTCGATGTGTACCGGCACCCCCGTCATCCGTACTCGGACGCCCTGCTGCACTCCTTCCCGCCGCTGCGAGGAGAGCGCCGCGAGCTGACCGGAATCCCCGGCAGCCCGCCGGACTTGTCGCGCCTCGGCGGTGGCTGTCCCTATCGGGACCGGTGCGGGTTCGCCTGGGAGCCGTGCGGCTCCGTGACGCCGGAGCTGGTGGGGCCGCTCGTGGAGGGAGACGATCCGAGGCGCTCGGTGGCGTGCCTGCGGCACGACCCGGAACGCGTCGTCGCGGCGGGTTTCGCGCCGCGGCCGGTTCCGGAGGAGCTGGCGCGGTAGGGCTCGTTTCGTTGCTGCGTTCTGGCGCAGCCGATAAGTCCCGGTCGTTGAGCGATCGCAGCGAGACGAAACGCCCCTACTCCTGCGCGTTGGCGATGACCCAGTCGATCGAGCGAATCAGCTGCCGCACGTCCTCAGGCTCGATCGAGACGAACGTCGCGACCCTCAGCTGGTTGCGTCCGAGCTTGCGGTACGGCTCCGTGTCGACGATGCCGTTCGCGCGCAGCGTCTTCGCGATGGCCGCGGCGTCGATGCTGTCGTCGAAGTCGATGGTCGCCACCACGGGTGAGCGGTGCGACGGATCGGTCACGAAGGGCGTCGCGAACGTCGATGCCTCGGCCCATTCGTAGAGCGCACCGGATGACTCGGCGGTGCGCGCGCCGGCCCACGACAGGCCGCCGTTGCCCTGGATCCAGTCGAGTTGGTTCTCCAGCAGCACCAGCGTCGAGATCGCGGGAGTGTTCAGCGTCTGCTCGAGGCGGGAGTTGTCGACGGCGTTCTTCAGGCTCAGGAACTCGGGAATGTACCGGCCGGAGGCCGCGATGCGCTCGATGCGCTCGATGGCGGCGGGGGAGACGGCGGCGAACCAGAGGCCACCGTCGGAGCCGAGATTCTTCTGAGGGGCGAAGTAGTAGACATCCGCCTCGGTGATGTCGAAGTCGATGCCTCCGGCGGCGCTGGTCGCATCGACCACCGTGAGAGCGCCGGCGTCGCCGTTCACCCGTTCCACCGGAGCGGAGACGCCCGTGGACGTCTCGTTGTGCGGCCAGGCGTAGACGTCGATGCCCTCGACCGCTTCGGCGGCGGTGCGCGTGCCGGCCGCCGCGTTGCGGACGTCGGGGGCGTCGAGCCACGGCGCCCCGGCTGCGGCCGCGAACTTGCCGCCGAACTCCCCGAACACGAGGTTCTGGCTGCGCTTCTCGATGAGCCCGAAGGCGGCGGCGTCCCAGAAGGCGGTGGAGCCGCCGTTGCCCAGGATGATCTCGTAGCCGTCGGGGAGGCGGAACAGCTCTCCGAGCCCCCTGCGCGTGCGTGCCACCAGGTCCTTGACGGGTGCCTGGCGGTGGGAGGTGCCCAGGATGCCGGCCCCCGGGCCGACGAGCGCCTCGAGTTGGCCGGGGCGGATCTTGGACGGCCCGCATCCGAAGCGGCCATCGACGGGCAGGAGGTCGCGCGGAATCACGGCGTGCGGCATCTCTCGATTCTAGGGTTCGCCGCTTCGCGGGCATCGCCTGGAAGCCGTGGCCCGTCTCCCTGCGTCACATCGCATCCCTCGGCGCTGCGCTCGCCGGGCCGGCATCCGGTTCGCGCTGCACTTCTCGCACCGCGCTCCGCCGATTCGCGCCGCGCACGCCAATCAACGCAGCGCCACCGGGGGAGTGAGGGCTGCACGCGGGCCGGGCTCAATGCGGGAGCGCGGGTGCGCCGAGCCGCCGCCGCGAATTGCGCTCGGCACAATGGCGGGGATCGTGGTCAACACGCCGGGAGCGGATGCCGCGCGTCGGCGTGGCCCGCAGAATCCCCGCCGTTGTGCACGTGATGGGTAGCGGCGGAAGGCGTGAGCGCATCCGGCCGTCCGGGGAGGAGTCCGCTCCTCCCCGGGCACAGGGGTCAAGGTTCCCGGCGAGGTAGCCCCGGCAGCCACAGCGACGGGATCCCGTCCGTGCTGCACTTCCCGCACCGCGCTACGCCTATTCGCGCCGCGTGCGACAAGTTATGCAGCGCGAGCGCGCTGCGTCGGCGCCGTCGATGCGCGAGCGGGGCGGATGCCGGGCGGCGGCTCGCATACAGCAACGGTGGATAGGCTTGCCTTACATCGACTGCGCACGAACGAGGGCTACATGACCGACCTGATCGACACGACCGAGATGTATCTGCGCACGATCCTCGAGCTCGAGGAGGAGAACATCGTTCCCCTTCGCGCGCGCATCTCGGAGCGCCTCGGACACTCCGGGCCCACCGTGTCGCAGACGGTCGGCCGCATGGAACGCGACGGCCTCGTCGTGGTCTCGGAGGACCGAACGCTCGAACTGACGGGCGCGGGACGGCAGAAGGCCGTGGACGTGATGCGCAAGCACCGGCTCGCGGAGCGACTGCTCTCCGATGTGATCGGGCTCGACTGGGCATACGTGCACGAGGAGGCATGCCGCTGGGAGCATGTGATGAGCGAGCAGGTGGAACGCCGCCTGGTGGAGCTGCTGGGGCACCCCACGGAGTCGCCGTACGGCAACCCGATTCCGGGTCTCGATCAGCTCGGGGATTCGCCCGCCCGCACCTTCGAAGAGGGTGTCGTCGGGCTCGTCACGCGCCTCAACGCCGCAGGGGGCCCGATCGAGGGAACGGTGCGCCGCCTCGCGGAGCCCGCCCAGGTCGACCCGGAGCTGCTCCAGCAGCTGCGCGCCGCGGGCGTGCTGCCCGGTGCACGCGGTGACTACCGCTACAGCGAGGGCTACGTGCTCGTGCACATGGACGGCAACGACGAGGGGCTCGAGCTGCCCGTCGAGGTCGCCTCGCACATCTTCTTGGTCGACGAACTGCGCTGATTTGCGCCCTGACCGGGCATTTCAGAGCCGGATTGACCGGCGCGGGAAGCGTTTTCAGCTCATTGCCAGGGGCTCAAGGTGACAGAAACGTTACATTCGGGTAGCGTGGGAGCGTCCACAGGCAGAAGCCAGCCGTCGGACCCCGCGCGGATTGCCTCACCGGTTCGTCATCCGCACGGCGAAGCCTGCACAAAGTGCCCGAAGTAACAGAGTGCCGACGAACCAGCGTTTCACAGCGCAGAGGCGACGGAGGATCCCAGCTTGGCTGAACCAATCGATTCGTCTGCGGACGTACCCGAAACCGACGCGACGAGTTTGACGCCCGAACGGCGCGCGCGCCGCCACCCGAGCACTCGACCCGCTGCGGGCCGCCCCGCCCGCAAGAGCAGGCCGGCGCGAGACGTGCGGGCCGCTCCGCAGCGCGCGGCGAAGGCCGCCGCCAAGCCGGCACGCAGCCTGGCGACTCTGGCGATCGTGGCCGGACTCGTGGCGACCGTGGCTCTTCCCGCGTATGGCGCGTGGAAGCCGACGGCGGATGCGGTGACGTTGCAGCAGGTCGCCGCCGACGGCGCCCAGTCGCTCGTGGTGGCCTCGGCCGCCGACACACCAGACCTCGGACGCGACACCTACGCGGCGACGACGCCGGAGGAGATCCAGAAGAAGAAGGACGAGGAGGCCGCCGCCGCGGCCGCGGCCGCCGCCGCGGAGCGCGCCCGACTCGCCGCCACCGTCAGGTCTGCTCCGACATCCAGTCGCTCCAACGTCGACCTCAACATGGTGGCGCCCGGTTCCGGAGCGGTCCGCTGGCCCCTCAACAGCTTCACGCAGGGCGACGGCTTCATGTCGCGGGGCGGAGCCCACCAGGGCGTCGACATGCTCACCGGCGGCGGGAACCCGATCTTCGCCTCGGCGGCGGGCGTCGTGCGCGTGTCGCAGGAGAGCTACGGCGGTTACGGCGTCGCTGTCACCATCGACCACGTCATCAACGGTCAGAGCGTCTCGACGCTGTACGGGCACATGATCTATGGCAGCCGGCAGGTCGCGTCGGGCCAGTACGTCGAGGCCGGACAGGTGATCGGCCTCGTGGGCAGCACCGGTCGCTCGACCGCGAACCACCTGCACTTCGAGGTGCGCGTCGGTGGCCAGCTGGTCGACCCCATCAGCTGGCTCAACGCCAACGCCGGCTGACGACTCCTCCTCGACGCAGCTGCGTCGGCGCCCCCGCGGCACCGACACGCCACCGCGCGTTCATGATCCCTGCGACCCACGTGTCGTGGGCGTGGGTTACCCTGAAACTCGACGCTGCGATCAGCGAAGGGGAGCCGATGGAACGAATACCTGGCATCCGCACCATGGATGCACTCGGTCGTTACGTCCTTCGGCAATGCTCGCTCGGAGGCCACGGCTCTGCCGTGGCGGTAAGGCGCTGTCTCTGAGACAGCGCCTTTTTCGTGCCCGCACCCATCGCTCATCCCACGTCGAGACAGATCGAGAACCCGGAAGCCTTCCGGGCATCTTCGAGAGGACAACGGATGCGCACCCTAGTGCTGAACGCGGGCTACGAGCCCCTGGCCGTCGTGTCGTTCAAGCGGGCGATCGTGCTCGTGATGAACGACAAGGCGACGATCATCGAGCGGATCGAAGACGACCCCGTCTGGGGCACGTCGGCGGCATGGGACCGACCGGCGGTCATCGTGCTGACGAGATACGTTCGCGTTCCCGGAGGCAGACGGGTGCCGGTGACCAGACGCGGGGTGCTGCGCCGGGATGCCCATCGCTGTGCGTACTGCGGCAAGGCGGCATCGACGATCGACCACGTGCTTCCCCGTTCCCGCGGAGGGGCCGACTCCTGGGAGAACCTCGTGGCGTGCTGCCTGCGGTGCAACAACATCAAGGGCGACCGCACGCCGCAGGAGATGTCGTGGTCGCTGCGCCTCACCCCCAGGCCGCCGCACGGCACGGGGTGGTCGGTGCGGGGCACCGAGCGCGCCGATCCACGGTGGGAGCCGTACCTGGCGCTCGCCGCCTGACGCGGCGGGCGCGGCGCGCGCGGCGCGGGCCCGGGCGCCGCGCTCGGCTCCGGGACGCCAGAGCCATCCGCGCGTGATGTGATGGAGGGATGAACAGAGCGCTCCTCGTCATCGACATGCAGCGCGGCTTCGACGACGCATCCTTCTGGGGTGCCACCGCCAACCCGCACTGCGAGGCCAACGTCGCGCGTCTGATCGATGCCTGGGTGGCCGGTGGAGAGCCGATCGTCGTCGTGCGCCACGACTCGACGTCGCCGGACTCGCCCCTTCACCCGGACAGCCCCGGCAACGCCCTCGTCGAGCCCGTTGCCGCCGTGGCACCCGACCTCTTCGTGCGCAAGCAGGTCAACTCGGCGTTCTACGGCGATGTCGACCTGCACGCCTGGCTCGCCGGCCGCGGCATCCGGGATGTCGTCCTGTGCGGCATCCAGACCAACATGTGCGTCGAGACGACCGCCCGCATGGCGGGGAACCTCGGCTACGACGTGACCGTGGCGCTGGATGCGACGCGCACGTTCGACCTCTCTGCCGAGATCGCGGGACTCGGTCCCGTCACGCGCACGGCGTCGGAGCTCATGGCGACCACGGCGCTCGACCTGCAGGCCGGTGGCTTCGCGTCGATCGTGGCCACCGACGCGCTTCTCGACGCCCGGGATCAGGAGTGATCGCGGGCGAAGGACTCCATCAGCTCCGCTCGTGACTCGCCGTGCGCGGCGAAGTTGTCGCGCAGGCAGGTGCCGAGGTCTTCGAGGGCTTCATCGAGCACCGCGCCGGCGACGCGCAGGTCGGCGTGCTTCGACGCGCGCGATGCGTCGGCGAGGCGCTGCGCGATCGGCAGCGCGTGACCCAGTGAGGTCGGCGCCTCGCCCTCGCGGAAGTAGTACGACTCGGGGCTCTGGCTGAGATCCACGCGCACGCTGCCGAGCTGCTGGGCGACGGAGTGCACGACGCTCGAGGAAGCGACGGCATCCAGGTCTTCCAGCGTCTCCGCGTAGCGCGAACGGCCGAGGAAGGTCAGGTAGAGCGCCGTCCCGCGCCTGCGCGCGAGGGTCGGGAACAGCTGCAGCAGCCACGTCGCGCCACCCGTGAGCAGCGCGAATCCGGTCACCGCCTGCAGCGGCGACACCATCCGGATGACGGGATCGACCGGCACGACCTCGCCGAATCCCAGGGTGGACAGCGAGACCATCGAGAAGTAGAGCGCCTCGAGCAGGTTCGGATAGCGGTCGGGATCCACGCCTTCGCTGTAGAGGAACCCGTCGGGGATGTGCGGGAAGTAGACCAGCGCCCATCCCACCGCCTGCGTGGCGGTCCAGACGAACACCACGCTGATGGCCGCGACCGGACCCGACGCGGCCCTCGCCCGTTTGCCGAGGCCGGATGTCAGCATCCACACCCCGGCGACGATGCCGCGCGTCAGCCGGCCGCGGGCATGGGGATGCACGAGGGTGAGGAAGACGTCCGACAGTCCGTAGACGATGAGCGCCACCCCCAGCACCGTGCTCAACACCTGCCAGTTCACAGCCTCACGCTACCCCGGCGAGCGGCAACGGCGGCGAAAACGAGGGCCGCCTCGCCCCGTGCTGGCGACTGGGCGCGCGCGCTCATGCGAGACTTGATGCCGACTGGGAGGTTCAGTGGGAAAGTTCGTTTATGGCACGCCGTCGTGGTCGGTGGAGTTCGAAGACCGCGCACTGGCGCACCTGCGTATCGTGATGCTGGCCAAGCTGCGCCGCTCCGAGAGCTTCAGCTTCTCGTGGAAGTACGAGACGGTGCAGGGCAGCGGTCGGAGCTCGTTCTGGATCCATCCGGCGATACCCCTGCAGTTCGAATTCTTCGGCGGCCATGAAGCGTCCCTCAACCGGGCGTGGATCGACGCGCTGATGGAGACGGCGAACAGCCCGAACGGGCTCGAGCTGCTTCCTGAGCCGGCGCCCGCGACGAAGCCCAAGGCTGTCGGGCGGCCGTAGCCTGATGTGTCGGACTTCGTGCTGAAGAGGGGAAATCGATGACAATCGTCAACAGACTCACCGTCGACGGGCGGGACTACTTTCTGCCCGACCCTGTCACGGAGCTGCGGGAGAACATCCTGCAGGCGATCCGTGCCGGTGGGGGATACGTGAACATCCCGCCACTGCGATCCGGCCCCGGCATCGACATCCTCTTCTCCCCCGGGATGCCGGTGGTGTGGACGAAGCTCGAAATCGGCGGCGACCCGGAGCCCGCCGAGACCACCGAGCGCGAAAGCTTCGCCGACCTCTGATCAGGCCGCGATCAGACGATCGACGTCCGACCGGACCATCGGCAGCCCCAGCAGGAAGCCCTGGGCACGATCGCAACCGAGCGAGCGGGCCAGCGCGAGGTGCGCCGCGGTCTCGATGCCCTCGGCGACCACGCGCAGCCCGCGTGCGTGTGCGACGGCCATGATGCCGACGAGCACCTCGTCGCCATCCGCCTGATCGCCCTGGATCAGCGACCGGTCGATCTTCAGTTCCGTGACGGGCAGCCGATCGAGCTGGTCGAAGGATGCGTGACCGGTGCCGAAGTCGTCGAGAGCGACGCCGAGGCCGAGCGATTGCAGGGCGACCAGGCGCGGAACGATCATCGGCAGATCGGTCACGGGCAGCGATTCGGTGATCTCGACGGTGAAGGAGTTCGGCGGAAGCGCTCGATCGCCCAGCCTTGCCGCGAGCAGCTCAGCGAAGGACGCATCGGCGAGCTGGACGGGGGAGACGTTCACCGACACCTCGACGCACTGTCCGCCGGCATGCCAGAAATCCACCGCCTCGAGGCATTCGTCGACCATGAAGGCGCCCAGTTCGTGGATGGCTCCCGTGCGCTCCGCAAGGGGGATGAACAGGTCCGGCGCGATGAGACCGAGCTCCGGATGCCGCCAGCGGCAGAGCCCCTCGACGGCTACGACGTCGCCGGTGTCGAGTGCCACCTGGGGCTGGAAGACGGCGAAGACCTCCCCTCGCGAGACGGCGCCGCCGAGCGCGGCGGTCAGGTCTTCGATGTCTTCCATGGTTCCAGTCAGTCCTAACCGGGGCGGGAACGCAATGCCACGCCGATTACCCGCAGGAGGCGTACAGTTCGCCCTGCCTCCCGTAGCCGTTTCCGGCGCGGATTCGCTTACGATCTGACTGGACGAATTATGGGCCGGCAAAGGCGCGACTCCTGGGGAGGATCAGTGGCACCGACATCCATCGACGAGGTCCTCACGCGGAACAACGTTCTCGTGAGCGGCAACGCCGACGGTCGCGCGATGATCTTCGCCCACGGCTTCGGCTGCAGTCTCGAATCGTGGCGCCTCATCGCGCCGGAATTCGAGGAGGACCACCAGGTCGTGCTCTTCGATCATGTCGGCTCCGGCAACTCCGACATCGCGGCATACGACCGCGGAAAATACGACTCGCTCGACGGGTATGCGCAGGACGTGCTGGAGATCCTCGAAGCCCTCGACCTGCACGACGTGATCTTCGTGGGGCATTCGGTGAGCTGCATGATCGGCGTCCTCGCGGCCAACCGTGATCCGTCCCGCTTCGGCGAGCTGATCCTCGTCGGGCCGTCCCCCAGGTACGTCAACGACGAGGCGTATCTCGGTGGATTCGAGCGCGTCGACATCGAGGCGCTGCTCGACACGCTGGATGCGAACTACCTCGGCTGGTCGGGCACCATGGCGCCGGTCATCATGGGAAATCCGGATCGCCCCGAGCTCGGCGACGGCCTGACGGCGAGCTTCTGCAGCATCGACCCGGCCATCGCCCGGCACTTCGCGCGGGTCACGTTCCTCTCGGACAACAGGAACGACCTGCCCGAGGTGTCCGTTCCCACACTCGTCATCCAGTCGAGCGACGACGTGATCGCGCCTCTGGAGGTGGGTCACTACGTGCATCGCTCGATCCCGGGCAGCCGGTTGACGGTGCTCTCCACCACCGGGCACGTCCCGATCCTCTCCGGGGCTGCGGAGCTCGTCGCCGAGATCCGGCGACATCTCGCATGAACGAGGGGGAGTGGGAGAGGCGGTACAACGAGTCACCCTGCGGGCTGCTGTCGTCGACGGCGGAGGGGACCATCCTCGAGGCGAACGCCACGCTGCTCGAATGGATGGGCTACGGGCTCGACGAGCTCGTCGGTCGCCCTTTCACGTCGCTGCTGGAGCCCGGCAGCAAGCTCTTCTACGCGACCCGGCACCTCCCCGTGCTGCACCTGCAAGGGCGCGTGGACCAGGTCGCGCTCACGATGGTGACGGCGGATGGGATGCCGATGCCGGTGCTCGTCAATTCGGTGCTCATCCCCGAGGGTGCGTCCGCAGTGGTGCGCACCGCGGTGTTCGATGCGACCGAGCGCCTGGAGTACGAGCGGGAGCTCGTGAACGCCCGCAGGTCGGCGGAGTCATCCGAGTCCCGCGTGCGCATCCTGCAGGACGTCTCCAGCACCTTCGGCTTGAGCGCGAACGACGAAGACGTCGTCGAGTCGTTCGCCGAGATCGCCCGCGAAGCCTTCGCAGCGACGCATGCCTCTGTGCTGCTCTACGACGAAGCCGGCGAACTGCACCTCGCCGCCGGGACCAACCCGCTCTGGGGCAATGTCGCGCCCGTGGAAACGCTGCGGCGTTCTCCGGTCGAGATCGTGGTCACCGTCGACGACGCCGACACGGACTATCCCGACCTCGCGGCGGGGCTCCGGGCAGCGCGGCTGGATGCCCTCAGCATCATGCCGCTGTCGACCGAGAGTGAGCAGCTCGGCATCCTGGTCTGCCTCTTCTCGCGGCAGCGCGACTTCGACGCGCAGTTCTTCGAATTGCAGCGCGCCCTCGGCAGGCAGGCGTCGCAGACGCTCGTGCGCGTGCGGCTGCAGCGACAGCTCTCGCACATGGCGCTGCACGACCAGCTGACGGGGCTCGCCAACAGGCAGCTGCTGCTGCAGAGCATCGATGCGGCCATCGCCGACGCGGAGCGGAGCGGAGACGCCCTGTCGCTGGTCTTCCTCGACATCGACGGGTTCAAGGCGGTCAACGACCGACTCGGTCACGCGGCGGGGGACGCGGTGCTGCGCGAAGTAGCGGAGCGGCTGCGCAACGCCGTGCGCGCGGACGACATCCTGGGCAGGATGGGCGGCGACGAATTCGTCGTCATCTGCCCGACCGCCGACGCCAGGTCGGCGGCATCCATCGCCGAGCGACTCCGCTCCTTCAGTCGTCACCAGATCGAGGCCGGCCCCGAGCCCCTGTGGGTGTCGGCCAGCATCGGGGTCGCGACCTACAGCCCCGAGGTCGACGGCCGGCCGTCGCCTCAAGAACTGCTCATCCGCGCGGACGCGGCCATGTACGAGTCCAAGGGCAGCGGCAAGGACAACGTGTCGCACGAGCAGCTGCACCCTCCGACTCTCGAACATAGTTGATGGAAACGGGCCTCCGGGTGTCGGAGGCCAGCCTTAGCATCGCCTCACTACGTTGACCGACTAGAACATCTGTTCTAGCCTGTGGGAGTGAGGGCGATCGTGGGTGCGCAGCAGGACGAACGCAGCGGTGACGTGCTGCGGCTCCGCGCGCAGCTCGAGCGGGCGCAGGGGCGCAGGCTCGATGCTCCGGTGCTCCCCGCGCATCCGGCGCTCGCGTCGCTCCTCCCCGGGGGAGGGCTGCGTACCGGTGCCGCGTACTCGCTCAGTTCGTCCGCGTCGCTGCTGCTCGCCCTGCTGGCACCGCCTTCGCAGGCGGGATCGTGGTGCGGGGTGGTCGGGATGCCGAACTTCGGCGCCGAGGCGGCCGAGAGCATGGGCGTCGAGCTGCCCCGACTGGTGCTCATCCCCGATCCCGGCGATCGCTGGCTCGCCGTGACGGCGACCATCGCCGAGGTGCTGCCCGTCGTGGCGGTGCGGCCACCGCGACGCGCGGCGGACGCCGAGGTCTCGCGGCTCGCCGCCCGGCTCCGCGATCGAGGCACCGTGCTGCTGGTGCAGGGCCCATGGCCGCAGGCCGAGGCGTCGATCGGGATCGAGGAGTCGCAGTGGAGCGGCCTCGGCCCAGGGCACGGCTACCTCGCCGGGCGCGAGGTGACCGTGACGGTGACGAGCCGGCGCACGCCCGTGGCGCGGCGCGGCCGCGTGATGCTGCCCGGCGCCGACGGAGCGGTCTCCGCCATCGAACGCCGTGTGCGGGAGACGCCCTTGCCGGAGTACCAGCCCCTCGAGGCGGTGGGCTGACATGCGACCCGGAGCGCCGGTGCGAAGCCTGGTGCTGTGGTTTCCGGACTGGCCGGTCACCGCGCTGGCGCGCGAGCGTGCACAGCCGCTGGATGCCGGTCCGGCCATCGCCGTGATGGAGCACAACACGGTGGTGGCGTGTTCCGCGGCCGCTCGGGCGGAGGGCGTTCGCCGAGGGCAGCGGCGTCGCGATGCGCAGGCCCTGTGCCCGGGTCTCGCGGTCGTCGCGGCGGATCCGATGCGAGACCAGCGGGAGTTCGCTCCTCTCGTGGCGGTCGTCGAAGAGCGGGCGCCGGGAGTGCAGATCCTGCGGCCCGGCATGTGCGCGCTGCGCATCCGCGGCCCGGCGCGGTACTACGGGGGCGAGGTCGAGGCGGCGCGCGTGCTGCTGACGGCGCTGCGGAAGGGCGGGGGAGAGGGCGCCTCAGGGGTCGAGGGCGTGCGGGCGGGCATCGCCGACGGGCCCTTCACCGCCGAGCAGGCGGCACGGATCGGCACCGGGGTCTCAGACCCGGTCTTCGTCGTGCCGAACGGCGGAGCGGCCGGATTCCTGGCACCCCTGTCCGTCGCCACCCTGATCGATGCGTCGGCCGCCGTCGGCTCCGGAGCGGAGCTGGTCGATCTGCTCGCCCGGCTGGGGGTCAGAACCCTGGGTCAGTTCGCCGAGATGGACCCGGATCGTGTGCGGGAGAGGTTCGGCGACCGTGGTGTTCGGCTGCATTCCCTGGCCGCCGGTCAGGATTCACGCGAGGTGGAACCCCGGGTGCCGCCACCGGAGCTGCACCGCGAGGTGGCATTCGAGCCCGCCCTCGAGATGGCGGAGCAGGTGGCCTTCGGCATCCGGATCGCGGCCGACGAATTCGTCGCACGCCTCGGCGCCGCGGGGCTTGTCTGCACGGAGCTGCGAGTGGAACTCCGGGGAGACCGGGGAGAGCGCAGCGAGCGGGTGTGGCTGCATCCGGGATCGTTCGACGCGGCATCCGTCGTCGACCGCGTGCGGTGGCAGCTGAGTGAGGCGGCGAAGGAGCCCGAGGGCAAGAGCGTGCTCTCCAGCGGCGTCTCGCTCGTGCGGATCGCGCCCGAAGCGGTGGACGAGGCGTCGCACCACGTTGCGGCGATCTTCGGCTCGGGACCCGAAGAGCGCCTGCACCACGCGCTCTCGCGGGTACAGGCGATGCTGGGGCACCGTGGTGTGCTCACGCCGGCGATCGGCGGCGGCCGCTGGCTCGCCGAGCGGCAGGTGCTCGTGCCGTGGGGTGACCGCGCGGTGCTGGCGAAGGAGCGGTCGCGTCCGTGGCCGGGAAGCCTGCCCGACCCCCTGCCGGGGACGGTCTTTCCCGACCCCGTGCCGGTGCAGGTCGCCTCTCCGGGCGGGGTGCCCGTCGACATCGATGACCGGGGGAGGGTCACGGCACCCCCGGCGATGTTCCTCGAGGGCGGTCGCCGGATGGCGATCGACGCGTGGGCGGGGCCGTGGCCGATCCTCGAACGCGGATGGGATGCCGCGCGCGCCCGGCGCGCGCACCGGGTGCAGATCATCGACGCCGAGGGGATGGCGTGGCTGCTCGTCTGCGAGGACGGCGCGTGGGTCGCTGAGGCGCGCTATGACTGAGCGGATGCGGGTCCCTGAGCCTGTCGAACCGGTCCCTGAGCCTGTCGAAGGGTCGCGGATGCCGGTCCCTGAGCCTGTCGAAGGGTCGCGGATGCCGGTCGCTGAGCCCGTCGAAGGGTCGCGGATGCCGGTCCCTGAGCCCGTCGAAGGGTCGCGGATGCCGGTCCCTGAGCCTGTCGAAGGGTCGCGGATGCCGGTCGCTGAGCCCGTCGAAGGGTCGCGGATGCCGGTCGCTGAGCCTGTCGAAGGGTCGCGGATGCCGGTCGCTGAGCCCGTCGAAGGGTCGCGGATGCCGGTCCCTGAGCCTGTCGAAGGGTCGGCCTCCTGATGGGCTTCCAGAACCCTCCCGTGCCCTGGTCGGAGATCGAGCGGACCCTCAGCGACACCCGTCGCCCGCGGGGGGTTCCGGCCGGCGCAGACGGGGGCGACAGCCCGGCGTGGTCGTACAAACGGGGCAAGTACGTGGCGCCGGTCATCGAGCGACCCGACGACGTCGTGCCCTACGCCGAGCTGCACGCCCATTCGTCGTTCTCCTTCCTCGATGGGGCGTCGTCTCCCGAAGAGCTCGCCGAGGAGGCCGAGCGCCTCGGCCTGCACGCGCTCGCCGTCACCGATCACGACGGCTTCTACGGCATCGTGCGCTTCGCGGAGGCGGCGGAGGCGCTGCAGCTGAGGACGGTGTTCGGGGCCGAGCTGTCGCTCGGGAATCAGGATCGGTCTCCGAGTCCGGCGAGGGGCGGCGAACCAGACCCCACCGGAGCACACCTTCTCGTGCTCGCGCGCGGCGAGGAGGGGTATCACCGCCTGGCAGCCGCACTGACGCACGCGCAGCTGAGCGGCTCGGAGAAGGGGCGTCCCGCGTACGACCTGGAAGAGCTCGCCGCGCAGGCCGATGGTCAGTGGGCGGTGCTGACCGGATGCCGCAAGGGCGTCGTTCGGCGAGCCCTGGCCGACGACGGTCCGGATGCCGCGGGGCGAGAGCTCGACCGGCTGGCGACGCTCTTCGGTCCGGATGCCGTGCACGTCGAACTGCTCGACCACGGCGACCCGCTCGACACGCGGACGAACGACGTGCTGGCCGGGCTCGCGGCGGAGCGCCGCCTTCCCCTGCTGGCCACCAACAACGTGCACTACGCCGCGCCGGAGCGGGCGCGGCTGGCGGCGGCCGTCGCCGCCGTCCGGGCGAATCGGGGCCTCGACGAACTGGACGGCTGGCTCCCCGTGCACGCGGGGGCGCACCTGCGCTCGGGCGCCGAGATGCAGGAGCGCTTCTTCCGGTATCCGGGGGCCGTCGCCCGCACGGTGACCCTGGCGGACGAGCTGGCGTTCCCCCTGCGTCGGGCGAAGCCCGCTCTGCCCAAGCAGGAGGTCCCGCAGGGTCACACGCCGATGTCGTGGCTCCGGCAGCTCGTGTGGGAGGCGGTGCCGCGGAAGTACCCGGACCTCGCGCCGGAGGACCGGACTCGCATCGAGAAGGAGCTCGGCGTCATCGAGCTCAAGGACTTTCCCGGGTACTTCCTGATCGTCTACGGCATCGTTCAGGAGGCCCGGCGCCGCGGCATCCTCTGTCAGGGACGGGGATCCGCCGCCAACAGCGCGGTCTGCTACCTGCTGGACATCACCGCCGTCGACTCGATCGCCTACCAGCTGCCGTTCGAGCGATTCCTCTCGAGCCTGCGTGATGAGGAGCCCGACATCGACGTGGACTTCGACTCCGACCGGCGGGAGGAGATCATCCAGTGGGTCTATGCAACCTATGGCCGGGAACGGGCCGCGCAGGTGGCCAACGTCATCCAGTACCGCCCGAAGAACGCCGTCCGAGACATGGCGAAGGCCCTGGGTCACTCGCCGGGTCAGCAAGATGCGTGGTCGAAGCAGGTGGAGCGATGGGGAGCCACCCTCGACACGGGCGCCGACCACGACATCCCCGCCCATGTGATCGAGTACGCCTCGGAGCTGTTGAAGGCGCCGCGGCACCTCGGCATCCATTCCGGCGGCATGGTGCTCACCGACCGGCCCGTCGGGGAGGTGGTGCCCATCGAGCACGCCCGCATGGAGAACCGCACAGTCATCCAGTGGGACAAGGACGACGCCGCGTGGATGGGCCTCGTCAAGTTCGACCTCCTGGGCCTCGGGATGCTGGCGGCCCTGCAGTACTGCTTCGATCTCATCCGGGAGGCGACCGGCGAGGACTGGGAGCTCGCCACCCTGCCGAAGGAGGAGAAGGCCGTCTACGACATGCTGTGCCGCGCCGACTCGATCGGCGTGTTCCAGGTGGAATCCCGCGCGCAGATGGGGCTGCTGCCGCGCCTGCAGCCTCGGCGCTTCTACGACCTCGTGGTGCAGATCGCGCTCATCCGTCCGGGTCCCATTCAGGGCGGCGCGGTGCACCCGTTCGTGCGCCGCAAGCTCGGCCAGGAGCCGGTGACCTACGCGCATCCGAAGCTCGCCCCTGTCCTGGAGCGCACGCTCGGGGTGCCGGTGTTCCAGGAGCAGCTGATGCAGATGGCGATGGCCGTGGGGGAGTGCACGGGGGAGGATGCCGATCTGCTGCGGCGCGCGATGGGCTCAAAGCGCGGGATCGAGCGCATCGACTCGCTGCGCGAGAAGCTCTACGAGGGCATGGCGACGAACGGGCTCGTCGGCCAGGCGGCCGACGACATCTACGCGAAGATCCAGGCGTTCGCGAACTTCGGCTTCGCCGAATCCCACTCGCTCTCGTTCGCCCTGCTCGTCTATGCGAGCTCGTGGATCAAGCTGCACTACCCCGCGGCCTTCCTCGCGGGCCTCCTGCGCGCCCAGCCGATGGGCTTCTACTCGCCGTCAACCCTCACGGCCGACGCCCGCCGGCACGGCGTAGAGGTCCGCCGCCCCGACCTCCTCCGCTCGGGCGTCGAGGCCACCCTGGAGCCGGTCGCCGAGCCTGTCGAGGCGTCGCCCACCCCTACCCCGCTCGCCGAGCCCGTCGAGGCGTCGCCCACTCTCTCCCCGGTCGCCGAGCCTGTCGAGGCGTCGCCCACCCTCTACCCGGTCGCCGAGCCCGTCGAGGCGTCGCCCACTCTCTCCCCGGTCCCTGAGCGAGGGAGCGCAGCGACCGAGACGAAGGGCCCCACCGGACTCCCTTCCTGCGCCGAGCGCATCCAACCCCCTGTCGGAGACTTTCACCTCCACTCACCAGACGAATCCGCCGCCCACCGCCGCGACGGAGCCTTCGCCGTTCGCCTCGGCCTCGCGGCGGTCACCGGCATCGGCAAGACCGTCGCCGAGCGGATCGTCGCCGAACGTGAGGCCAACGGCCCCTACACCGACCTCCGCAGCCTCGTCCGCCGCACCGGCCTCACCGCGGCGCAGCTAGAGGCCCTGGCCACGGCCGGAGCCTTCGAGTGTCTGGGTCTCAGCAGGCGGGAGGCGATCTGGCTCGCCGGTTCCGCGGCCCAGGACCGTGCCGAGTTCCTCCCCGACTCGCTCATCTCCGTGCAGCCGCCGCTGTTCGCCGATCCCTCGAGCTACGAGCGTCTCGCCGCCGATCTCTGGGCCACGGGCATCTCGACCGACGACCATCCCATGACACACTACCGATCCGGTCTCGACGCTCGAGGGGTGCTCACGTCTAGCGATCTGCGTACGAACGAGACCGGCCGGAGGGTCGAGGTCGCGGGGCTGGTGACGCACCGGCAGCGTCCGGCCACGGCATCCGGGGTCACGTTCTTGAATCTCGAGGACGAGCACGGTCTCGTCAACGTCATCTGCTCCGTGGGGATGTGGAACCGTTATCGCCGCGTCGTGCGGGATGCTCCGGCCCTGATCGTCCGCGGGATCCTGGAGCGCTCGACCGAGGGGGTGACCAACCTGCTCGCGGACCGCTTCGAAGACCTCAGGGTCGAGATCGATCACCGCTCCCGCGACTTCCGCTGAGCGTCGGCTGCAGCGTCGACCCCTTTCCCCTCGCTTCGGACGCCTGCCTTGAGACAGGAGACATAGCGACCCGTACGCTGAAGCCAGCGCCCGGTCACATCTCCGGGGGAACGGCGGATTGATGTGAAGGCCGTCGTGTACGACCACTACGGGATGCCCGACCAACTGCGGGTCGAGCAGGTCCCGACACCGTCACCAGGCCGGGGCCAAGTGCTCGTCGAGGTCGTGGCAACCTCGGTCAACCTCAGTGATTGGGAGGGGCTGCGGGGTTCGCCGATGTACGCGCGCTTCGGTGGACTGACCCGACCGGCTCGGCGCATCCTCGGCTCGGACATCGCGGGCCGGGTCGCTGCCGTGGGCGCCGGCGTCACCCGCTTCGCGGCCGGTGATGAGGTCTTCGGAGACAACCTCACCCGCATGGGCGGCTTCGCGGAGTACGTCGTGGCACCGGAGTCGGTACTGGCGCCCAAACCCGCTCAACTGTCCTTCGCCGAGGCATCGACGATCCCACAGGCGGGTGCCATCGCGGCGCAAGCCGTCGGCCGCGCGAAGAGGGGAGAGCGGATGCTGCTCAACGGCGCCGGGGGAGGCACGGGCATGTTCGCCCTGCAGTTGGCCTCTGCCGCCGGCATCCACGTCACCGGCGTCGACAACGAGGGAAAGCTCGACTTCATCCGGTCGCTGGGCGCACATCGGGCGATCGACTATCGAGTCGAGGACTTCACCCGCACCGGTCCGTACGACGTGATCATCGATCTTGTCGCGTCACGCTCGGTTTTCGCCTACCGCCGGGCGCTGGCCCGCGGGGGCAGGTACCTCGTTGTCGGCGGGACGGTGCGCGCGCTGCTGCGGGTCCTCACGGTCGGTGCGGCACTCGGGCTGGTCACCGGTGCGCGCCTGGGGGTACTGGTTGTGCGAGAAGGGCCTCAGCACTTCGGGGCTGTGGCCGAGCGTTGCGTCGCCGGAGACGTGCGCATCCACATCGATCGGGTCTTCCCGCTGGAGCAGACGGCGGACGCCTTAGCGTATGTGGGCGGCGGTCGGGCGCTCGGGAAGGTGGTCGTTGCGGTGGCGGCGGACGCTGGCTGACCGGGTGCAGGGTTGCCAGTGGTCTCCGCGTGGATCGGTAGACTGGATGCCGCCAGCCTCTGTAGCTCAATGGAAGAGCAGTTCCGTCCTAAGGAAACGGTTGGGGGTTCGAGTCCCTCCAGGGGCACAGTCTTTTTTTCCCTCTGACCAGGTATTTCTTGTGTGGTCGGACCACACGAAAGGCGTTTTTGCCCGCTTTTTGCCCGCATTCTGAAAACTCTGAGGGCGCCGACAAGCCGCTTCGGGGCGCTTCGTCGGACGTCGCGGAACGCCGAAATCGAGCGTTTCGGGCGTCCCAAGCCTCATCGAAAAACTGAGCAATCTGCTCTCTGCGGTCACTGAGGTCGGGCGTAGCGGGTCTGCGGACCCGACGGCAGCGCAACCAACGGCATCTGGTCGTTCAGTCTCGTTGCGACGGCATCCAGATCGTCGTCGAAGAGATCGGCGTAGGTGTCCAGCGTCATCGCGGCCGACGCGTGGCCGAGCATCCTCTGCACGGCCTTCACGTTTGCGCCCGAGCTGATCGCGAGCGATGCTGCGGTGTGACGGAGGTCGTGAGGAGTGAGCCGCGGAATCGACGGGTCGAACTCTTGCGCACGCCGGACCGCGTTCGCGAACCAGCCCTTCGCACCCGAGTTGCGCATGTGGTTGACTCCGTCGCCAAACAGCAGCCCCTCGGGGCCCTTGCCGGCGCACGCCTGCTCGATCATCGGAGCCAGACGCTCGGGGTACGGGACCGAACGCTTCTCATGCGTCTTGGGCGTGCCGACGTGGATTGCGTAGGCGATCATCACCGCGTTCTCCTCGATGACGAAGCGCCGACGGAGCCGGTTCACGCTCCGCACCCGCAGCCCCGTCGCCTCGCCCCAGCGGAGGCCGGTGTAGGCCATCGTCAGGACGAGCGTCGGATACGCCGAGCACGCCGCCAGCGTCGCCACCTGGTCGTGCGTCAGGTACACGCGACGTTTCCCCGGCCCATGCCGCGGAAGGCTGCGCACATGCCGAGCCGGATTGCTGGCGAGACGACGATCGTCGATGGCGACGTCGAGGATGCCGGCCAAAATCCCCAAGGAGCGCAGGACAACCGTCCGCGATCTCCGCGACGCGAGGTCCGACACCCAGTCCTGAACTTCCGAGCGCCGGATCGACGAGATCTCCCTGTCAGCCCAGACCGGAGCAACGTGGTTCTTCCATGCGCGCTCGAGGGTCATGTAGTACGAGGGCTTGGACATAGGCGGCTGCTTTGATCGCAACCAGCTGTCCGCGAACATCTGAACTGGGACCCGCGATGAAGACGGGTCGATGTACTCGCCCTTCGACTTCGACACCGTGACCATGGCCAGGTACAGCTCTGCTTCACGCATCGTCGTGAAACCGCGCTTCTCCGCCTCGGTGCGATCCGGCTTGCGATAGCGCACGCGGTAGCGGCGACCCTTCGCCGATTCGTACGGGCTAATGCTGCCCATCTCGACCTCCGCTCATGCCCGGCTCGACGGTCAGTATCGGGCCAGTGTCGGACATCAGAACGACTGCGTCAACGCCGAGAAACGGGATGCAGCCAGATGCTGGAGAACGTCGCCAGGTGTGGGGCTGCGGGAGGCGATCGCCTCCGTCCGCCGCCGAGAGTCTAGCGACCTGCCGCGGCTGCGTTCCGGGCTTTCGACGCTTCTATGTTTGTCAAGGTGTCGTTGACGCTGTTGCCCTTCCTCCGACGGCGAGATGGTAGCGGGGAGGAGATGACTCCGTTCCTGTCGTTCGCTATTTGCAGACTCCGCTCTCCGCTTCGCTACGAGCTCCGCTTATCAACCGCTCACTCCGGCACTACGTCCTCACCTCCCCGCGTGATCAGCCGACTGTCGGAGCGAGGGTGAGGCTTAAGGTGGACCCCGTTCGGTTCGCCTCGTAGAGAGCGTCGAGCTTGCGATAGAGGTGCCGGGCGAGGTAGCGCTTGATGCAGCGTCGGACTTCGCGTCGGCTGCGTCCTTCCGCGATGCGTCTCTCGAGATAGGCCCGGGTGCCGGGGTGCCGACTCATTCGGGTAATCGCGATGTAGTGGAGTGCCTTGTTACGCTTCTAATCCGGCCATCGACGTGGAGCCGGGTCGGCGCCGCCCGCCCCCGCCTGGTCGGACATGTCGAAAGAAAAGGCCCACTGAGGGCCAGCGGCATATCGAGCCACGACCGGACGAAGACGACCAACGCCCACCCTGCCAGCCAGGTCCCAGACCGGCCAGAGCCAGACTCAGCGACATATCCTCACTCACTTCGCTCGCTCCGGTCCTGCGCTATTTCACGGTCCCGGCACTCCGCCGCGCCCCGATCGCGCGATGTGCCATCTGCCGGAGGTAGAAGACTCGTAGCTGTCGAGCAGCGATGGGCTGGTCTAGACGCGAGACGGGCGCCAAGGCGAGCCTTGTCGCGGCTGATAGCTTCGCATCGTGGTCAATCAGCAGACGCAAGAGGCGATTAAGGCGTTCACCGTGGAGCGAGATTGGGGCCAATTTCACTCGACGGCGAACCTCGCCAAGAGCATCTCCATCGAGGCGGGCGAGCTCTTGGAGTGCTTCCAGTGGTCCGACGACGCCGATCCCCGTCGAGTAGCCGCAGAGCTGGCGGACATATTAACGTATTGCGTTTTGCTGGCCGACCGGCTCGGAGTGGACCTCGACGAGATCGTGCTCGACAAGCTTCGCGAGTCGGCGGCCAAGTATCCGGTGGATACGGCGCGTGGGAAGAGCGCGAAGTATGACGCCCTCTAGCGTCGAGAAGCTCGGCTTCGAAGCCGCGGCGATCGCCCGACTGTCGCGCAGCGACAAGCGATACTCCAATTGGCCCGTCGTCTATGTGCTGAACGGTGGGACAGAGTCATCGGTTTACGTGGGCGAGACAGTCAACACGGTCGCCCGCATGCGCCAGCACCTGGCGTCACCCTCCAAGTCGGGCCTGAAAACGATACGCGTCGTTCTCGATGACACGTTCAACAAGTCCGTTTGCCTCGACCTTGAGTCTCATCTCATTCGCTGGCTCGCGGGGGATGGTCGATTCACGGTCATCAACGGCAACGAGGGCATAGTCGATGCCGCCTACTACGACCGCGACGTTTACCGAGAGTCGTTCCGCCAGATCTTCGATCAGCTCCGCGCGGAGGGCCTCTTCGCGCGCAGCATCCCCGAGATCGAGAACGGCGATCTCTTCAAACTGTCGCCATTTAAGGCACTGACGCCCGATCAAGCGATCGCTGTCGAGGACATTCTGGAGGGGTTGTTCGTCGATCTTGACCTAGGTCTCAGTTCGACGGCGGTCATCCAGGGACAACCCGGGACGGGTAAGACGATCATCGGGATCTTCCTACTGAAGCTTCTGGCCGACATTCGCGATTACGACCTGGACGACATACAGCCCGACTCGGTCTTCTCTGAGCTGTTCGTGCCCGAGCACCGTGCGTTGCTGGACGGCTTCCGAATGGGTCTGGTCGTACCCCAGCAATCGCTTCGCCAGTCGATTCGACGAGTCTTCAAGAAGACGCCGAAGCTCCACCCGTCGATGGTCCTCTCACCATGGGATGTGGGGCTCGGGGATGGCGACTACGACCTCCTCGTCGTTGATGAGACCCACCGGCTGAGCCGACGAGCGAACCAGTCGTCGGGCATGCGCAACCTGGACTATCAACGCATCAATGAGAAGCTCTTTGGCGCCGACGACTACGTGAAGACACAGCTCGACTGGATCAAGGCCAAGAGTCGCCATCAGTTGTTGCTCCTGGACCGCGAGCAGAGCGTCCGCCCCGCAGATCTTCCGGAATTCGTTCTCCGACGAGAGCTGGATTGACGCAGGCCGCGCATCGTCTGTATCCACTCACGACTCAGATGCGCGTCCGCGCCGGCACGGACTATGTCGATTTCATTCGCCGGCTGCTGCGCGGGGAGGCGGAGGTGAGTGCCCGCCCTGACTTCGGCGAGTATGACCTCCGCTTCTTCGACGATGTGGGCGCGATGCGCCGCGCCATTTTCGCCCAGGATGCGTCCCGCGGTCTTGCCAGACTCGTAGCTGGCTATGCATGGGACTGGGTGAGTAAGAGAGACGCCTCTGCGCACGACATCGTGCTCGACGGCGTCTCGATGCGATGGAACAGCAAGGACACCGACTGGATCGACTCGCCGGGATCGCTTCAGGAAGTCGGGTCCATTCACACCGTGCAGGGCTATGACCTCAACTTCGCTGGCGTGATAATCGGACCGGATCTGCGCTATGACTCGAATTCGGGGCAGCTGTTCATCGACCGGGACTCATACCGTGACAAGAAGGGCAGCGAGAACAACCCACGGCTGGGCATCGCGTTCACCGACGGTGACTTGCTCCAGTACATCCGAAACATCTACGGGGTACTGCTTACGCGTGGCGTGCTCGGCACCTACGTCTACGTCTGCGATCCAGCATTGCGTGACTACGTCCGGAGCCGCCTTCGCCAGTGAGCGACAGATCCTAAGCTGGAACGCCGATTGCGTCCTCCGAACGAGTCATCCTGAACCTAGGCGTCGCTCGCGACGACTGGTGACCAGGCGTTTGGAACGAATATGCCGGCGCGTCGAAGAACTCTCTTAACCGTAGGAAAGCTGGCAATGACTGCAGCGAGATCGATGGACAGGAGCGATAAGTCCTCTCGGGACCTTGATTCGCGTTGGGACTCCCTGAACTCCTCACTCGGCGCAATGCCCAATGCGTAACGCAGGCTTGGGGCGACGGTGATGGCTTCCCAGCGAAGATGGGGCGACGCTCGCTTGGCCTCCGTCACGGTCACAAGGTCGGTGATCTCGCTCGTCGCCGCAGCGTCCTCGCTCAGCACCAGTGTCACCCGTTCAATACCCGGGTCCTCCTCTGTAAGGGCGTCCACCACGGGGAGCATGTTGCCGTAGCCCCCCGACGCCACGACTGTCACCGACGGATTGCCCTTGTACCGGGCCCGGAGAGTTTCCAATGCGCGGGCTTCACTGCGGCTCTCGACGACCACGAGACTTCGCGTGGCAACCTGTTGAGTACGCGTGAGCGCGTGTAGCGGTACAAACGGAGTACCGGCATCGCCAGCGGCACGTAGCTTGAATATGATCGAGTCCTCGATCGTGTGGTGTCCCGCGACGATGGAGCGAAGGTCATCCCCGTCGAAAAGCACGATGTTCAGTTCCTTGCCTGCAACTAGAGCATTCACCGCATCAGGGCTGTATCCGGCCACGCTGATGAATATCCCCAGCGTTCCCACAAGCTTTCCGTCTACTTTTCCCCGGAACTGGTAGATGCTCGATGCAGGTTGCGGCTCGGCGGTCCACTTCGCTTCGACTAAGAACGTGCGCCCATGAAGCCAGATCGACCCATCGATTTCTTCGCCGCGCGGTCGGTAGCTCAGTCGGGGGTCGAGCCCGGACTCGGCGAACATCGATCGAAGAATGCTCTCGAGCAATTTCCCTCTCGCGCGGCGTTGCTGCGCACTCGCCTCCTCAGGGAGGTTGTCCGCCTTGTGAAATGCGGCACGCCAATCATCCAAAGGCGGAGTCTTCGAGGCCATAGCCCCCTTTGTACCGTTGTTGCCTAGCCGCCGCCAACTCCGGCGTTGAGTTGACCGTCGACGGTCGCAGCCGGAGGTAAGTTCGTCGAGTGACCTCAAGCCGGACAGACTTCGCGCCTACCGCCCGGCCCAGGCTTGTTGCTATCCTCGCGACGCCGCCACTCGCGACTTCAGGTACCCGCACTCGGCGCAGACTCGAACGGCTAGCTCCCCTGCTCGGCTGCGAGCAGGTTGTGATCGCCAATTTGCTTCGCACTCCGACGGCGGACGTCATTGCGATCAGTTCCGTTGGCGCCGCCCAAAAAGATTGGGTGCAATCAAGGCAAGGCATTCTCGATGCCATTCACCTGGCTGACCACGTACTTCTCGCGTGGGGAACGACGGAACCGACGGGAACGGCGAGGAATCATCATCGAGATCAGGTTGAGTGGGTTTTGGACGCCGTCGCGCGATGTTCAGTTCCGGTCTGGACAGTCGGCGGAACGCCGCGGCACCCATCTCGCTGGCAGCGTTTCACCTCAAGGCATTTGCCGGGCGTAGCCTTCGATGTCGCGCTGCGCGGCTCCCTCGTGGCTTCCATCCCCGTGCGGAGCCCCGGCCAATTCAGCGCGCTCTAACTCGCAGGTGCGCGGCGTCGGGACCGCCATCCTTATACGGTTCGGTCCAGTCGATCTTCCTCGCCTCGAGCGAGGGATTCCCGCGACGGTGCGTCAGGATTAGTGCACAGTCGCGGTTTGTTGCCTGCCCCTTAGTCTCCCCCCATATGCGGCTCACCTTGTTCTGCGCCGGCAGGTCGTCTTCCAGGATTTCCACCAATCGCAGATCTGTTTGATCTGCGACATCACGCCAGAGCTGGGCTGCAAGGGGAACAGGAGTCTTTCCCGGATCGGCCACGTCGCCGATGACAAAAACCGCAATGCCATCGGGTGCGAGGCTGCGCTGCGCCCCAAGCAAGGTGCGCAACATGAATTGCTTGTACGACTCATAGGAGTGTCGGTGGTCGAGTGTCGAATCCAGTCTCTGACGCCCGGCCCCGTTGTCTCTACCTACCTCATCGATTCCCAAGAGCCAGAGGCGTATCCAGTTTGCGGCGGCATAATTGACAACCCGCAGGTAAGGCGGGGAGGTCAGGATGAGGTCCGCTGAGCCAGGCTCGATGGGGCCGGAGCCAAGAAAGTCCGCTGCATCGGTGTGACCTGCCTGACCCCGGTAACCATCGATGTCGTCGAGGTACAGTCGCCCGAGCTTGTCGCGCAACCTGTCGAAGACGTCCTGTTCGATCGTTTCGAGGTTGTTGTCCCGTATGTAATTTGCTACGTACGTCGGTGACATGCTGAACGTATTGGGCATGCTGATGCTCAAGTACTGTGACGACCCGTCGCGGCGCCACGAGCCATGCATAATGCCTGCTAGCGCACCCGCAATCATCAATTGCTTCGAGTTCCAGGCGGTGATCGGGCGACTGAGAAGGTAGTCGCGGATGAAGCAGATCTGCTGGAGTGTCCGCGGGTGATAAAGCATCGAGATGTCTGGTGAAACGGCTTCGGTTAGGTACTTCGCGGCGCCGAAGCGTCGCTGGAGGTCATCTAGGAATTCGTTTATCTCCCCCCACGAGGGCGGGTCGACCTTCGCAGCCGTCAAGACATATGCGAGTGGACTGAGATCGTTCGCGGCTGTCCGACGCCCTTCTACTCGTGCCTGCAGAGCGGTCGTCCCTCGTCCGCTGAACGGGTCCACCACCAGGTCTCCCGGTTCGGAGTACTGCTGGATGAAGTAGTGGGCCACCTTTGCGGGAAACATGCCGTGGTAAGAACACATCGAATTCATGGAGTGACCCCAGCGCGCGCTCACCCCATGCCAGAGCGTTCCAGAGGACGTAGTCCCGCCATCTATCGAGGGGGCCTCGGTGGAATCGAAGAATGCGTCATCCGTCCACTCCGTCACAGTGCTCATCGGAGATACTCCATCAAGGTGCTAGCGGCCGTCTTGAGCACGGGTTCGCGGCTTTCAGTCAAGACGTGAGCAAGGGCTGCTTGCCCTTTCGTCCAAGCTGGGCCGCGCCGGTATACTGCCGCTGCTGCCGTCCCGCCCTTCCTGAGGCCAAGATCGCGCTTGGCGCGCCGGACGTCCGCGTGCTCGCGGTAGCAGTCGGGAGGCAATCCGTCAGTTGCTGTCTCGACCCACTTGATGGGAAATCGGACGGCGTGCCCGAGACGAGCTGCGGAGACTTGTCCGTCAATCCATGCGTCGGCGGGTTGTCCGTCTGAAAAGCTCTCCTGGAGCACGCGCTCAAGGCCGGCAGCCGTGAGCCGTAGCCACGCATACGGGTTGGATGACGGCAGTACTCCGATATCCATTAGCTCGACTACGCGGGCAAACAGCCCCTCGCGCTGCATCAGACGCGATAGGCCGGTGTAGTTCCGAAGGGTCGCTGGGGAGACGCCGATGTACTTTGCGATGTCAGTTTTCAGTACGTGCTCGCTCTGATGAAGGTGCTCGACCAGTGTCGCGAGCTGACTTGGAAGGAGGTCCTGATAGATGTCCGACTGATATCGGATCTCATAGCGCTTTTCATAATCTAGGACGTAGACGGGAACTGTCGGAAACCGGGACGGATCAGCCGACCGGATCTGTTCAATTGCCCTCAGTCGCAGGGCTCCGTCGATCACCACGTATCCTCCGCTGGGGTCGGCGGCGACCTTCAGTGGTTCTGCAAGTCCAATTTGATCGATGGATGCTCGGAGTCGCTCTTCAAACGATCGCGACGAACCTGACCGCGCCAGCTCTCTACTCACCACCAGGTCATCTGGGTTGACATCGATGCGCATCATGAAATCTGTATTGCCAATGAGTCAGGCTCGGATGAGAACGACGTCGGAAATTGACTGGCTACTTCGCTGAGTCGTTCCTCAAGGCTCCCCGAAGCTCGCGAGATTGTCTTACATGCCCACGCGAGCAAAACGAGTCGGTGTGCGAGCGAACTGGGACCGAGGGCGGTTAGGGTCGACCAACCCAAGGCAACGAACAACGTCTCAAGTTCGCGCGGAGAGGGGGGATCCATGGCAACTGCTGCCATGACGCCTGCACGCTCGTTTCGAGCCACGAATCGGGCTATAACAGCGTGAAGCGCGAGGGAGATCTCACCGTCTCGGAGCGCCCTTACTTCGTTCGCGCTGACGCCCTCCAACTGTGTCGCTAGTCGGCGAACGGTTGCTGCCGAGATACCGAAGCGCCTTGCAATGGTCCCGGTCTCCTCGCCGGCGCTTCGCGCGCGGTGGATGAGAAGTGCTCGATCGACAGGACGCATTTTCAACCGCGCCACGTTCTCGACGAGAAACTGCTGAACCTTCTCATTGTCCGAGAACCGGTCATCAACGACCATGGCTGGAATCGTTTCAAGTCCAAGCATCCTGCAGGCGAGGGTTCGCCCCTGGCCCTTTATGAGCAAGAAGTCGTCACCATCACGTGCTCGACGGACAGTGATCGGCGTAAGTACGCCGAATTGGGCAATTGACCGCTGTAACTCGGCGTGGCCGTCGCGGTCCCGTTTTCGCCCCAGACCATCCTCTGGGCGGATCTTAACTACAGGCACATTCTCGATCGCGAACTGGTGTACCGACGCATCAAAGCTTCGATCGCCGTCGTCCACACTCTGGGTTTCCGTCACGTCTCTTACTTTCCTTGGCTACAGCGATTTTCGCAGAGCAGCCGCGCGAGGCGCGGACCGCCGCGCTGGCGTTCGACGGTAAGGCGACCCCTGGTCCGTCAAGGATAGTTCCACCCGCCGACAGCCCCTGCGCTTCGGCCCGGCTGCTCGAGCGGCGCGCTCCGGATGGCGCCGTTGTTGTATCACCGACTCGGCTCGCCAGGGAGGCGGGTGGGCGCCATACGGTCGCGAATCTTCTCCAAAGCTTTCTTCTCAATCTGCCGAATTCGCTCGCGCGTCACGCCATACGCTCGCCCGATGTCTTCGAGATTCGCTGGCTCGTCACCCTCAAGCCCAAAACGAAGGGTGAGAACGCCTGCCTCCCGCTCATCGAGGAGGGCGAGAACGCGATTGGTCAGTCTCGCAGCGTCGATCCGCTCCTCGATGTCTTCGAGACCGCCGTCCCACGACTGGTCCTCGCCCCTCGACTGCATCGCGTCGATGGAGCGCAGGTCTTGGGCGCGCTCAGCTCCGAGCCGGGCAGCGTCCCCTGCGCCCGCCGGGTCGGCGCCAAGGGCATCCCAAACATGAACCGGTACGCGAATGATCATCACGTCGTTTGCGCGCCACCGCTGAATGGCCTGGCGAATGTGCCACGAGACAAACGTGCTGACCTTATAACCAAGCCGATAATCCCAGCTCTGCAGGCCCCGAATCAACCCGATGCAGCCAACTTGGAATGCGTCCTGCGCCCAGTCGGAGTCAACAGACTGGGCAACTCCCTTCGACCAGTGGAACACGAGCCGAATGTTCGAAAGTACAAGCGCCTCGAACGCCGACTCGCCTCTGTCGATCAGCACACTGAGGTCGCTAATCTCGCGCCTTGTTGCCTCGGATCTGTTGAGCGTCGCGGCCCGCCCGCGTGCAAGGAGGCCGACCTCGACGTGCGCGGCATACTTTGCAGGGTCCTCGTCGTATGCGGGGATGGTAGCGACGAGATTGCCGAACCACGAGAAGTCTGGTGACTCGGATGCGGCGTCGGCCGGCTGAACCTTCGGCGTTCGCGCCCGTTTGGCAGGTTGGTGCTCGGATGGGCGTCCCAGCAGCTCGTCTATCTCGCTCTTGAGCCGGCTAGCGGTCAGCGCGGGGTTTCGACGCTCGAGATCCAGGAGAAATTCGTCGAGGCCTTCTCGGTCAGTGCGCAGTCCCCGTCCTAGCTCGGTTGCACTCTGCCGCTTGGCACCAACCTCAGGGTTTTCACTGTGTACCACGACACTCAGGGCTGATCGATCTCAAGTTCGGGAAGCTCGAATAATTCCGTGAGGGTGTAACCGCCTGAGCGGACTCGATCGGCAACGTGCGCGGTGCCTAGATTCCCTAGTTGTTCAAGCATTCGAACCGGCGTCTTCGTTGGCAGGTACCACTCCAAGAACTCGAGCACTTGTGGTGTCACAGAACCGCGGTTCCACATCGTGCCGGCAGAACCCTGCGCCGTCGCGGGGTCCAACCCCCTGCGGATCGCGAGCATGGCGGCCGCTTGAAATGCGCCGAGAGCGGTGCGAAACATGCCCTGTCGAACAAGTAGATCCAGTACATCCTTGTTAGAGACGGAAGGACCAAGCGTTACGCGGTCGCTGATCTTGTCATCCACTTCGTCGTCGTTCATGCGACGCTCACCTCCGAGCGATTCGGCGACAGTCGATCAATTGTGTACTCGCGACCGATACGCCCCGCTAGGTGATGAGAGTCCCTTTCGACGTCGTACTCGCCCGATTGTACGAACATGATCACTTGGGTCTCGAACGAGCTGACCCACTCGAGGATTGCACTGCGATGCCCTAGGTCCAGTCGGCCGAATGGAGTATCCATGACCATGGGAGCCTCATCCACTGAGCACTGCGCCAAGGCCCCGATGAATGCCATGGTGAGAATTTGGTTAGCGCCAGCCGATATGACGCTCATCGGACGACTCTCTTGGTCCGTAAGGGTCAGCTGGTAGTCGTCGGTGATTGTCACACCCGAGTACTGCTTCTCTGTCGTCAACTGGAGGAAGAGCTCCGACGTGGCGTCTTCGACCCGCTCCCGCATCGCTGCTGTGAACGCCTCAAACGACTGACCAACGACTTCGAGCGCCTCCGTAAGAGTGTGCTGCAATACCCGCTCCGTTGCGTCCACTTCCGGCTGGTCTGCAAGCCTCGTTCCGAGACGTTGGACCTCTTGCTTGAGCTTCATTCGTGTTTCATCCAGGTCAGCGATCGCGCGAGCGACACGAGACTGCTTGAACTTCAGGTCGCTCAGCGTCCGCTCGAGAACTTCTATGTCCAGGGTCTCGCCTTCGAACTGCTCCGAGATCTGACGTATCCGTTGTTCGCGCTTGTCACGCCGGAGCCGCTCCCTCCTCAAGTCCCGTTCTTGATCGTGTAGCCATTGCAGTTGATTTGGCGCTCCCGCGAACTTGCGAAGCCGATCCCGACGCGGCCGCAACTGATCAAGCGTTAGGACCGACGCGGACGCCGATCCGCCGCGCAAGCGACTCAGTTCGGTTCGCAGCTCGGCTTCATTGTGGATAGCGACCGGTTGGCCACACGCAGCACAGAACCCCGACGCAAGCTGCTCCTCGATTTGATTGGCCCTGAACTCGAGCGCGAGCCGCTCCCGCTCGAGGCCCTCGGCCTCCACGATCTCGCTCTCCACAGCCTCAAGGTCCGTGATCAGTTGCTCCGCCATCGGGAGCCACCAGAGTGCATCTGTGCGGTCGGCAATCGCCTCCTGTAGGTCCTTGATCGCGTCGTCTGCAGCATCGAGGTCGCGTTCCAGCGACTTCCGCTCGTAGTACAACTCCTTGATTTCGTCGACGTTCGCTAGCTGCGCATCGATGTTCGAGATGTCGTCCGCTAAGTCCTGCTCGGTGGCTCGCAGTTTCGCGAGGTCACGACTCATGGAATCCAGAGCGTCCGCCTTCTCGCGATAGCTTTCGCTTAGTTTCTTGTGTTGATTGCTGCGCCTCAAGACCTGCTCCATAGATGCGGTGAGTCCGCTCTCAAGGCTGTCTAGGTCCTGGCTGAGATCCTCCAGAAACGGCAATCCCAGTGCGCGCTCAACCTGCATGCGAACGAAGCTTTGAGACGCCGCTCGCTCAGCACGAAGACGCTCCTCGAATCGATTCAACATTTCGCCGTCGAAAAGGTAGAAATCCGAGATTTCCCGGCTGAGGACGCCGTTTATGATGTCCTGGATCTGCGCAGCGGGAAATGGCTGACCGCCGGCCGGGATGAGATCCACGCGTACGTTGGAGACCATGGGTCGGCCCTCGGCGTCCTCGGTGGCGACGCCCGACCGGTAGAGGCTGTAGACACTCCCGCTGTGTGAGAAGCCGAGTCTTACCGAGAAGTCGGCCTGGCCGGACCTCAGTGCATCGATGTTCACCATGCGCGCGACGTCTAGCGGCGTTCGCCCGTCTTGCTCCTTGATTTCGCCGTAAAGACACCAGACGATCGCGCGCAGCAGACTCGTCTTTCCTCGCATGTTCTCGCCCCGGAACAGGATCACCGGTGCTGCCTCATCAACACTCAGGGGAATCAGGTGGTCTTCGAAGAACGGCCCCCAATTCCTCAGCTCGAGGTCAGTCAACTGCATTGTTGGCCCTCTCGCGCCCAGCTTCCATTAGAAGCGCTCGAATCTTGCGCTGAATGTCTCGCCGGTCGCCGCCCGTGGAGCGGCCGTCCCAGGCGATGTTGAGCAGCTGCTCCCATGTGGCCTCATCGATTTTCGGATCCTCAATTGCGGACCTAGTCGCCAGAATTGCGTCCAGCGCTTCCTGTCGCGGGGACAAACGGCCCGTTCGTACCATGGTTAGCCTCCTAGTCCTCTTCCACATCTTGCATGAGCGGTCCCGCGTCGGGCCAGAGCAAGTCATCTAGATATATCGCCGGGCTCACGTTACGGGAATCCTCGGCGAACTCCTTCGCGCGAACCACCTCGCTTGGGCTAATGGCCTTGCCATCGCGACCGACGACTATGACGTCGAATAGCTGCGCGCTGTACTTTCCAGGGGATCGCCGCAGAACGCGGCCGCGTCGCTGAATATACTCGCGCGGGTTCGTGGACGACGCGAGGATGAGGGCACGATTGATCATAGGTATGTCGATTCCCTCGTCCAGGCATTTGATAGCCAGCAGCACGCCTCCGCGGTTCGAGAAGAATGAAATCGTGGCCTCGTGGTCGCCGTCATCTTGCGAGTGATACTCGAGCAAGTTAAGGCCGAGCCCTTCGAGCTCTGCTCGAACCTCCTTGAGGTGCTGGACGTCATTGCAGTAGACGAGCCATCGGTCACCTTTGCGGTAGGTCCCGCCGACGATGTCTCGGGCGATTCCGGCTTTGTGGTGGGCGCGCTTCGCGACGCGCGCTCGCTGTCGCAGTAGATGGAGTGCAAAGTCACTCAGCTTGCCATCGTTTCGGCCGATTTCTCGAGCAACTCGATCGGTGAACTCGTCCCAAGCTGTCTGCTCATCCTCTGTCAACTCGCACGTCACAAAGTCGTAGTCGTATGGCACGAGCACAGACGCCTCAAGTGCGTCTCGCAGCGTGAACTCGGGCACGAGAATTGGACCGAAGAAGGAGAAGATCGCGGTTGTCCCAACTTCGTCTCCGAACCGCTCCGGAGTCGCGCTCAGTCCCAGTCGGCCGCCGGCGTCTAGACGCTCAAGAATGCCTCGAGTGTCGCGTGCTCCGGCGCGGTGAACCTCATCACCAACGATGAGAAGGTGTTCACCAGCCTGGACCAGCTCTAGGAAGCGCGGCGATGCGGCAGTTTGATAGGTCGCGAGCACGATCCGTTGACCGAGTGCAGCGTCTGGTCTCGTGTAATCCGCGAGCCGCGAAGACCAGGATTGACGTGTGTGGCCAGCGCCCGCTGGTAGGACTGCAGCCGACGGTATAAGTGCGGCAATCTCTTGAGACCACTGTTTGTGCAGCAACTCTGACGGCACGAGCACAAGCGCCGGCTTCCCCTGAACAACCCACCGCCGAATGGCTTCCAGGGCAGTCCGGGTCTTGCCGCCACCGGTCGCGAACGCGACAATACCGCGGTGATTGGCAGCTGTCCATGAAGTCAGGACGTCCGCTTGATACTCCCGCAGCGAGATGACGTCCGGCTGAAATTCCGCACGGTGGATGGCTTCTCGTAAAGACCGGAGGATTTCCTTCAGGGGTTCGGGTGGCACGTGTTCGCGGATTATCCCGGCGGCGTCGTCGGAGGACGTAACGTTGAGGCCCCGCCTCAGGCCCTGCCAAGTTTCCTCGAACTGGTCCGCATGGCGGTCGCATCTCCGTGCTTCGGATGGGCCCATCCAATTTGGGAAGGCATCGAAGCTTTCATGATTCGCGAAGCCTGACCAGGCTGCGGCAGTTTCGTTGGCGCTTCCGTTGAATGAGACGCTGTTGCCGCGCTCGTCTGAGAAGATCCCAATCTTTTCGTGATACAAGCCCGTCCGGCCAACGGTAACGAATCGAACTTCAAGCACACCCGCATCGATTAGCGCCCTCATGCACGAGACTGCCCGGCTCTGAACCTTGGAACCATGCGTCAGCGATGCGAGGGAGCCCACCGCGACGGTCAGAGCGTCCGGGCGGTGAGTATCGGGAAGTTGCAGTATCGCCTCTGCATCGGCTTCGCTGAGGTGCGGAGAGCAGAGCAGGCGGATCCGTCCCCCTCGAGCGACAAAATCGCTGAACGCTGCTGGCGCCAATGCGAAGATCGCCGATGAGAAGTATCCCGCCGCACGGTCGTACCGACTCGAGTGCGACAGAGCGGGAACGTAGAAATCGTGCATCAGTTCGTTCGCGCTACTCGCATAGTTCTCGGCAAACTGGATGGCACGCAGATTTGCGCTCTGATTGCCCATCTGCCTCCCCCGCTGGCTGACTCTGAGGCTAGCGGAGAGTGGTACTCAGCGCAGCGACGCGACACGCGTGATTACCCAAATGAGCGGCTTGCGGCTTGCGCTGCTCTACGAAGCGTCAGGTCAAACGCTCCGTCGCCCTTTAGCAACGCGGTGATAGAGCTCCGAACGCTTGCCAGCGCGGCCTGCTGCGGAGGACCCAGGGCCGTTGACATGCGGGGGTGCGCCGCTTAAGTGCTCAAGTGACCGACGATGGCGCCGATGAGTAAGCGTTCAGCTTCGACCTCGAAGTGCACTCTCCCCAACGTGGGGCTCAGCTTCGTATGCCACTGACAACTGATTGAACGCTCACCGAACAAGAAGGTGCGCTCGCTAATTGCCGCCCTGTTTCGTCTGGTTCGGGGACTCTCGGGAGACGCTTCAACGCCCTTGGCGGCGAGTTGCTGCTGGCGCATTCGTGTATCGAGGTGAGACGCCCAAATTTCTGCTCCGAAGTCGTTGAGGACGGCCAGGTGACGAAGGAGTTCGGAGCTGTCGGCTCCACCGGAGAGCGCGTCTCGCGCGTTCGACCACGCGCCCGTTGCGAACGCCAAGTGGGGGAAGAGCCGTCCAGCGTGCACCTCGAGATCGCGCAGCGAGGCTCCCGACCGTAGAAGCTCTTCTCGCCAAGCGGATGCAGGGTTGGGGCCGGGAACCACCTGGAAGTGCACACGGCGTGCTTCACAGCGTGCGCACGAGACATCCGGTACGGGCGGCCCCCCGGGCCACGCACGGGCTTCAGTCGCCAGCACCACAGCGAACTCGGCGGGGAAAGCCGAGACGTCGAACTCGAGTCTGACGCGATTGTCTGCGTCCCCCCACATCGGTTCGTACCGAGCGAGGACGTGATCCTCGCAACACGTTGCGCGGGGATCTGCAGGCGCCAGCACTCTGGATGCAATACGCCCAGTGATCCGACGAAAGTCCCACACAGCAAGACCGGGGACGCTCGGGGGATTGGACAGTAGCTCCCCGATTGCGCGCAGAGTCTCAGGCCCCACGTGTGGCACTTCGCCACTCGTCCATCGGTCGAGCCGAGCCCAGAAGGCGAGGTCGTTGATGTGCTCTATGGACGGAACGGCCAGTTCTGGGTCCAGCAGCGTCCGAACCTGGACCGTCACCGATCGCTCGCAGATAGACGCTTGAGGTTCGCCTGCAGAATGGCCGATGTGTCTTCATCCGGCAACGTCAGAAAGCCAGCTGGCCAGTCCGAGAGGTCGCCAAACTCCGTCAACCGAAGCGCCCGCGTCACTGTTCCCTCGGTGGTTGGCTCAACAAACACGATGCCCACCCGGTTCGGGTCGATCTGCTCTTCTGCGACGCGCCGGCGTATGCGAGTGATCAAAGCCTCGCTGTGGGTTTCTACCACTACGGTGACGTCCGGCCTTGCTCGTGCGATGAAGTCGGCGAGCCGCGCTTGAACTGCTGGATGCAAGTGAAGCTCGGGTTGCTCCACCAAAAAGATCGAAGCGGCTGGCGCAACTAATAGTCCCACCACAAGCGGCAATGCCTGGCTGACTCCAACACCGACGGCGGTTAGGTCGCGTCGCGCACCCTGGAGGCTGATCTCCATACCCACGCCAAGCTTGCCTCGGTTGTTCGTTACGACGGCGTCGCCAATCTGAAGATATCCAAGCCAAGCATCCACTGCCTCTCCAAGGCTCCCCATGCCAAGCACGCCTTCTGGGCTGACGAACGGAATGCGACGTTCTCTCGACCGCGTAAGAACAGCTGCGCTGTACTCGCCGCGGGTCCCTACTGGAAGACCACGGGTGAGCTCATTCCATTGATTCCAGACGACTCGAGGCTCGTCACGTAGAGGGCCTAGGTACTGAACTCGGTCTCCAAGCTCGAGCAGGCTACGCGTCAACGATCGGAGAACCTTCAGGCTTTCGCCGAGTTCTTCCGCCAAGGCAATCTCAAGCGCCCCCCGGGGAGAGCCGCCCGGTCGACGTAGCCGCTCGTCCAGCGGCAGTACCGTCACGTGAGTCTCCGCGCGGATTGAGCTGGCAAGACGTATCGCTTCTTCGCGGGAGCCTTGATCGAGGTCGCGCCACGCATCGCGGAAGCGAGCTGAAAACCAGCCTCGATCGTAAAGTACGCCCCGGAATCGCCGCCTCGTAGCGTCATCGTCCCCTACTGCCTGGGCGAGGAGTTGCGCAAACTCGCGCGCGATGGGAACGGATTCTGCCTCTGCGATATCTCTCAGCCCAGAATGGCGCGTCTCCTCCGCAACCGCGGAAAGTATCGGATCCAGGACTTTCTGGTATCGGCTGGAGATCTCTTCCGGGGTCCGAAGCTGTACAACGGCGCGGGGCACTACGCCGCTAAAGGCGACGTAGGTTCGTAGCGCTCGCCGATCGGAGGCGAGGAGAGTCTTAATGTGAAGCGCGTCCGTCACCCCTCGAATCCCAGCCGCAAAGATTGCCTCAGTGGCATCCGACGAGCGAGCACGCTTCCGGTCGACCGTCAGCGGCTGAGCGACGCCCGCACCAGGGAAGCCAACTGCGGTCAGTTTGAGCACAGTGAGCGATGTGTCGTCTTCGCTGGGTGCCAAGTCGATGTCGACTCGGATCGACTCGGTCCCCTCATCGTCGGCCGTGTCGAACTCAATCGAAAATCGGACGGACCCCTCATCGGCCCCTTCCCTCACCAAGTCGCTCGCTTGGCCAAGGCGAACGAGCGGCCCGTTGAGGACGATTGCACCGTCGTGGTACAGGCTCTGCGCGAACATCAGCAGGGACTGCACGATCGAGGACTTGCCACTGCTATTGATTCCGGCTAGCACTGTGATCTTGCCGCCGGTTAGATCCAACTCGGCCTCGCGAAGCCCCTTGAAGTCACTAACGATCCACCGCATATCGGCCCCCTGGTCACCACTGTCAGGAACACCGTATCCGTAAGCCGAGACGACCGAGTCCAGGCGGTGACATGTGCACGCCGCGGAAACGGCCTAAGTATGAGTCAACGATGCACGCAGGCACCATAGGTGGGCGACGCCGTTTTGAGCCACTTTGCTGCAAGGGCCGGCAATGCCGAAAAATCCCTGGATAACTGGGAAAAACTATCCTACTCTGGCGCCATGCGCGGAGGTCTGGAGCGATGGAAGAGGGGTGTCGAATCCCACGGTGTTCGGCAGGCGATCTCATACGCTCTGGAGGGCACCTGCGACGCCCACCTGCGACACACGACGGGCACCGAAGCTCTCGAGGCATACAGCACGGCATCCGATTCCACCGTCTCTCGGTTCATCGTCGACAACGGCGTCATCACCACTGACGAGCTCACGGCCGGCGGTCTCCGTGTCTGGCTCACCGGGCACGACCCGGCCACGGGCGAGGAGCGAGGCCACCAGAGGCTGAGCCCTGACGCCGATCTGCTGCTCGACGGGACGCTCAATCACCCGAAGTCGTACAGCATCGCCGCTCTGTTACATCCCGAACTCGCCACCGAGTTCGAAGCGCTCCAGGATCGGCTGCGCGAGCGCATCCTCCTCACGTGGCAGACCGAGCTCAACGCGCGACGCGGCCACGGCGGCCTCATCCGCGAGGAGGTCACGCGTATCGAGGTCGTCGAGCTGCAGCACCGCCGATCCCGGGCGCTCGACCCGCACATCCACCGCCACCTATGGCTGAACATCAAGGTGCTCGGCGCGGACGGCAAGTGGTCGAACCTCGACTCGCGCGTGGCGATGAAGCTGCACACCGTCGTTAACGCCGAGGGCGAACTCGCCGCCCGGACAGACCCCGTGTGGATCGCTGCGCTCGCGCGCTACGGGTACACACTGGACGACGCGGGGGAGATCACCGAACTCGCCGGTGCCGTCCGCCCGCTCTCGCGTCGGTCGGCGCAGATCGAGGCGAACCGCGCCCGTCTGATCGCGGAGTGGTCGGCGGCGCATGGGGGATCGGCGCCAAGCGTCGACGTGCTCCATCAGATCGACCGGCGGGCGTGGGCGGTAGCGCGACCGAACAAGCCGGCCGACCTTGACGAAATGTCGTGGGAGTCGCGCGTCCGCGACGAGATTGCAGCCATCGATCCGAGCCTGATTACCGCGCGTGCACCGCTTGCAGTCGCTGCGACAGACCTGCACGCCCTCGATTTGGATCTGCTCGCTGCTGCGGCGATCGTCGATGCGGACGAACGGTCCACATCATGTGGCGGGCGGTTCAGCACCTTCGACATCCGCGCCGGCGCAACTCGCGCGCTCTCTCGCACCGGCATTGTTGCGCCGCGCGATCAGCTCGACGGCGTGATCGTAGAGATCACGACGCGCGCGGCGAAGGCTGTCTATCGGCTCGTTGCGGAGGTTTCCCCCGCGCACGTGAAGGCCTTCATGGCTACCGAAACGGTGCGGGCCAAGGTGCGCCTCGCCGGACGCCTTGACGTGCTCGCCCGGTCCGGGCGCTCGCTCCTGCCGAACGAGTTGCATCGCTTCGCGTCGAACGAGGACACCTCGGCACTCGATGCTTCGCAGAACGTCGCCGCGTGCGCGATCGCCGGCACCGACGGGCTCGTGACGGTCGCCGGCCCCGCTGGCACAGGCAAGACGACGATGTTGCGTGTTGCGTTCGCAGCGCTGGGGGCGCAACGGCGGCGGATGCTCGTCGTCGCTCCGACCCGGAAAGCGGCATCGGTGGCGTCTCGCGAGGTTGGGGCTGCGGCATCCAGCATTCATGCACTGCTCGCCGACCACGGGTACCGATGGGGTGCCGATCAGTCCGGTGCGAAGATGTGGACACGACTGAGCGTGGGGGAGATCGACCCCAGCACGGGTGTCGCATATGGCGGGCCGGCGCAGTACGCGCTGCGTCCTCGCGATCGGATAGTGGTCGATGAGGCCGGCATGGTCGATCTGCAGACGGCGAACGTCCTCGCCGACCTCGGGATCGAACAGGGCGTCGGGCTCGCGTTCGTCGGTGACCCGCATCAGGCGTTACCGGTCGGGCATGCCGGTGCGATGGGTTCAGCGATTCGGCATGCGAATGCAGCGGTCGAGCTGGATACGGTGCATCGGTTCCGCGATCCCGAGTACGCGGCTCTCACGCTGCGGCTACGCAACACGAGCGACCGCGAGCATGGGCTGGCGGTCGCTGGTGAGCTGGCGGAACGCGGTCACGTCGTACGGGTTAAGCATCATGATGCAGCCCGAGAGCGGATGATCGACGCCTACTTCGAGTGGCACGTGCGTGGCAGGCGGGTGACGTTGGTTTGCGGTACCAACGCTGAGGCTGATGCCATCAACGACGCGATCCAGCAGCGGCGAGTCGATGACGGCGAGCTGGATCCCGGCGTGGTCGCGTGGGGAACGGGGGAGCAGCGCATCCTCGTCGGCGACACCGTCCAAACCCGCCGCAACGACCGCCTCACGGGCGTCGAGAACCGTGCGCAATGGATCGTGCGCGGCATCCGCGACGAGTTCGTCGATCTTGTGTCGGTTGGCGACAGCGGCGAGTTCCGGCGAGTGTCGACCGAGTACGCGCGGGAGCACCTGCAGCTCGCATACGCCTCCACGGTGCACGGAGTGCAGGGCGACACCGCCGATGCATCCGTGGTCGGGCCGGATGTGGACGCGGCGGGACTGTACGTGGGCCTCACTCGCGGGCGGGTGCACAACGTCGCGATCGTGGTCGCGTGGACGGATGCGGCCGCGCGCGAGTGCCTCGCCGAGTCGATGCAGCGCGGCACACCCGAGCTGACGATGCAGGATGCCGTGCGCGCGGCTCAGGCGGAGATGCGCCGCGCGGCGCGGAATCGCGAGGCCGCGATGGCGACGGATCCAGTTGTCGGGGCGCCGAATCCGGGACGTGGGATGGGGATGTAGCTGCGTTCGATTCGCGGCGCGCTCAGCGGGCAAGCGCTCGTGCGTGCTAACCGGGTGGGGTGGGATGGCGACATCAGTTCCTTCGCGACAGCTCGTCGCCTGTTCTCATGGAGGACCGGCTTGCGGGCGGTCGGTCGGTGTCGACTGTCTTGCGTCTAGAGAGTTTCGAAACCATCCGAGAGAGTTCGCACAGCGCTGATGAACTCAGGTAACCCGATTCGCCGGTGGCCGCCCTGCAAACCTTGGCCGGTGAAGCCGAGCTCCGCCGGACGCACGATCCGCCCGTCGGCCGGGACGAAGCGAGGCACGGTCCGGTTTACCCACGGCCATCGCCTTGCCTCCTCTTCGGGCCGACCGCCGCGTTCGATGATGAAGCGCGGATCGTTCCTAGGCTCATCGATCACCTCGACAATTGCGTAGCAAGCGTGAACCTCCTTGGCATAAATCAGGACCAGATCCCCCGGCGCAAACGATGGGCGACGGTTTGCGGCGCTGGAGAACCAGAATTCACCTCTCCACTGCTCATAATCCGGTACGCCGTACTGCGCCTTTACCCAGAGGTTGGTCTGGCGAGCGTCACCAATAAGCGCGGCAAGCAGCGTCAACTCTTTCTCGCTTGAGTCGGAGGCCCGGGCTATCTCCAGGGCCAGGCCCCGAGGTAGCGCTCGCGCATCCGCGTCCACCTTCGCGAGGTCGACGAGCGACACATGGACTGAAGCGCGCCACCACTCCTCCAGCTGCGTGGTGGCTTCCTCGGCTCCGCCCGCGTCGAGGCGATGCGACAGCTCGAGGTTTGGCTTGGTCGAAGCGCCCAATCCTGCACCGGTCAGATTCGCAGATCCCACTATCCCGAACGTGCTGTCCACGAGATACACCTTCGCGTGAAGGCGCGAGGCACTCCTGATCTCGACTCCAGCGTGCAGGAGCGCTCGCATACCGTCAGTCGAAAGGTATCCGCCGGCAACCGCACCGGGGTCCAGCTGAACGAGAAGGCGCCAATCCGCAGCCGACTGGCTCGCGACCCGGGCGAGCCGCTTGGCGATGCTTATCGAAAGAAATGGGCTGGCGAGCCACACGACTTCCTTGGCTGTCTGCACCGCCGTCATGAGCTCCGGCTCGGCGGTGGTTACGAGGGTGGGCACGTGGACAACGTATCGCTGATCCAGCACCCAACACCGAACGGCGGCGATGAAGGATTGGTCATCGATCGCGATCGTCCTTGGTTCCGTGGATGATGAGGAAGGTCAACATTAGGCTCGCGAGTTCGATCCAGTCGCCGGGTGTCAGAGGTGTCATAGCCGTTGTACGCCGCGAGAAACTCAACGGGACACCCTCTAGCTCAGAAGCCCGACACGGGGGTTGCCGCGCAATTGAGCGACCGGCTCTCGGGCACGGCCTCAGCTGGCGTCACGGTGCAGAATTCACCGTAACGGTCACCCAAAGAGCAGTCGAACGGGGATGTCGGTGGACACCGCGGCGATTGGTTGCAGTGCCCACGGCCGCTGCTTCACGATGCTGCAGCGATTGGTGAGTTGACGGCGGCGCAAGCTGTTACACATAGCGAATGAAGAAGATGTTCCTCCTCGGCGCGGGCGCGTCAATCGACGCCGGACTGTGGTCGAGTGTTCAACTCACGAAGGTGATCGCTAGCCGACTCCAGCAAGGTTCCGCACGAGGTGCTGTTGCCCAACTGCTGCATGCTGTTGTCGGCGCAATGATCCAGCACGAGTCAGGTAACGGAGGGGATGCATTCGAGACTCCCGACGTCGAGAACGTGTTCGCGGCGGTAAGAACTCTCAAGCAGCGTGACGACTCTGATTTGTCAGCCTTTGTGCAGAGCTGGAGTCGCAGCCTCGATGCCGCCACCGGCCCGTCCGGGCTCCGCCACTCATGGGGGCGCGACTTTCGCGAAGCACTGAACGGTGAAAGGGCCGGTGACAGTGAGTTGCAATCGAGTTTCGAGCAGGGAGTCCTCGCGCTGACAGAGCTGCGGGCGTGGGAGCTTTTTCACGATCTGGAACGACAGATGCTGCGCGCATTGGTTGAGGTCCTTCAGGTCGACGAGGCGAAGGTGGCATACCTCGAGCCGATGATCTGCGCCGACGACTTGCACGCGGTCGCAACGCTCAACTACGACCTATCTGTCGAGACGGCAAGCCGGCGAGCCCAGTTGTCGATTGACACGGGGCTCGACAACTGGACTGGCGGTGGGCCGACGACGTAGATGTGCGCCTGCTAAAGCTGCATGGCTCGTTGGACTACGAGCTGCACCCGGCGCGTGAGAAAGGGAAGCGGATGCCGGGCGACGCACTCATCAAGCTTCGCAACGAAATCGGTGCCAACCCTGCCATGGTCTTCGGCGCAAATTCGAAGCTGCGTTCTGACGGGCCCTTTCTAGCGATGTTGGTAGAGCTCGACAGTCTCCTCGCCCACACCGAATGGCTGACGATCGTCGGCTACTCATTCCGAGATGCACACATCAATCGAGCTTTGACCAGGTGGATGAATGGAGACGCAGCCAAGCGGCTGTCGGTGATTGACCCTGAGGTCGAAGAGTGGATGGCGAGCGACGGTCGCGGCCCGAGCTACTTCAAGAAGCTGTGGAATGGCGCCAAGGGAGAAGGCACGGAATTCGGCAGACCAGCGCTGTGGCAGGGCATCGAGTTCAACGCGTTGCCGGCATTCGCGAAGGACGGGATCAGGTCCCTTCACGCGTGAAGCCGGTGCGTGCGTCGCGGCGACTTCCTGATCGCAACCGCCACTCGGCCGTCGGGTAGTGAGACGCGGTGCAAACTCGCCTTGAGCGTTGAAACGCTCACCCTTCGATGCCACTCGAATAGCGTCTGAACCTATGAGCACCGTGTACCTAGACGAGTCGGGGACGCACGCGAATTCATCCGGCCTCCTTGGTGGCGGGGTCGGCACACCCGACGCTTCAATGCTGGAGCAGCAGATCGTTGCTCACGCGGATGTTGTAGCGGACAACATCTATTGGGGTGATCCCACTAAACGGAACTCCTTCGCCGAGCGCGGGTTTCACCATACAGACGACACTGAGGTCGTCCTTGTCGGCGCGTCGCAGTGGTTGCGTCCGGCATGGTGGTGTACGAACCCCCCGGTGACCGTGTCGCTGCGGACGTAGCGACGGTCACCGCGTGAT
>NZ_JBNCNY010000005.1:0-392951 GCF_049847225.1 Micromonospora sp. DT81.3 | reverse complement strand
GAGACGGAACCCTCTACCAACCGAGGAACACCGAACCCGCCCTTGCAGCTTGACACAGGACATAGGGGCACCCCCCCGGACGCGCCACGGACGCGCCGCACGCCTTCCTCCGGTACCTGTGTCCGCGCGGGCACCCTCCGGTACAGAGGGGGCACGGGGCCGCGCCCTTCGGTACATGCGGAATCGTGTCGCGAGCACAACGGCGGGTTTCCTCCGCGACACGCCGTCTGCCCCCGCCTGTTTCCGGCGCGTCGCCGCCAATCCCCGCCGTTGTGCACGAAATGCCGCTACTTGAGTACTTGCGTAATGACTCAAGTATGCGTAGGTTGAGGACATGACAGACGACCTCAGCGCGACGTTCGCGGCCCTCGCGGACCCGACAAGGCGCGCGATCCTCGAGCGGCTGTCGCGGGGTGAGGCGACGATCGGCGAACTGGCCGAGCCGTTCGACCTCAGCCTGCCCGCGGTCTCGCGGCACATCACCGTGCTCGAGCAGGCGGGGCTCGTGATCAAGCACCGACACGCGCAGCAGCGCTCGTGCCGCATCGAACCCGCCAGACTGCGGGATGCCGAGGACTGGATCGGCCGCTACCGCTCGTTCTTCGAGGAGCGCTTCGACCGTCTGGGGCGTCAGCTCGCCGGGCTCACGGCATCCGACCGACCACTTGCAGATCCGATGAATCAGAAGGAGACACGATCGTGACCGAGACGCAGATCCAGCGCGAGATCAGCATCCGCAGGCATTTCGACGCTCCGCCGAGCGCGGTCTTCCGTGCGTGGACCGACCCCGATCACCTCGGCTGGTTCCTGAATCCGGAGCAGCCGCGCCCCGAGCAGCCCATCGAGGTCGACCTCCGCGTGGGCGGCGCCTGGCGGGTGCCGATGGTGATCGATGACCAGACCGCGTACACGACCGGAGGCATCTACCTCGAACTCGAGCGCGACCGCCGCATCGTCTTCGCGTGGGGCGCGGTGGACGGATGGCCGGAGCTCGACCCTGAGGACCTGGGCGCCGGTCCCGTGGGCACGGTCGAGCTGGTGGATGCCGGGGGCGGCACCGACGCGACCTTCTCCCTGACACTGCCCGACCACCTCTCCGAGGCCGCCGCGCAGCGGTGGCTCGATCTCGGCATCCGCGAAGGCTGGACCATGACGATCGCGCGGCTGCACCTCTGACCTGTCCGACCATCGCGAAAGGACGCGAACGGCGGTTTCGCGCCGCCTGAAGACGCAGATCGCGTCCCCTCGGCAACTGAGGAGGATGCGATCGCCTTCGCCGTAGGGGAGAGAGCGATCCCATTTGGGTTCACCCGGGATACGATGCGTGGGCGCACATGCACCCGAATCGTGGGCGTGAGATTCACCGTGCACGAGACTGAGTTTCACGCGCCGCACACCGAAAGAGCTCTCGATGACGAAGCAGGACATCGCGCCGACGATCGTGGCGGACTCCGATCTGCCCCCCGAACCACGCCGCGGCAGAGCCGGCAGGATCCTCGGACGCACGCTGTTCGCGGCCGTCGCGGGCGTGCTCGTGATCGCGGTGATCGCCGCGAGCTTCGTGGTCTGGACCATCCAGCGGTCATTCCCGGCGCTCTCCGGGAGCATCACGATCTCGGCAGTCGAGAGCCCCGTGGCGGTGCAGCGCGACGCCCTCGGGATCCCGACGATCTCGGCCGACAGCACCCACGATCTGTTCGCGGCGCAGGGATACGTGCACGCCCAGGACCGGTTCTGGGAGATGGACTTCCGCCGGCACGTCACCAGCGGCCGCGTCTCCGAGCTCTTCGGCGAGTCGCAGCTCGGCACCGACAGCTTCCTCCGCACGCTCGGATGGCGGGTGACGGCCGAGCAGGAGGTCGCGGCCATGGATCCCACCGTGCTCGGGTACTACGAGGCATACGCCGACGGGGTCAACGCCTACCTCGAGGAGCACGAGGGCGCCGAACTCTCGCTCGAGTACGCCGTGCTCGGCCTGCAGAACGCCGACTACGAGCCCGAGCCGTGGGAGCCGGCGGACTCCGTCGCGTGGCTGAAGGCGATGGCCTGGGACCTGCGCACCAACGTCGAGGACGAGACGACGCGCGCGATGCTCGCCCAGAGTTTCACCCCCAGCCAGCTGACGGAGCTCTACCCCGGCTATCCGTTCGACCGGAATCCCGTGATCGTGCCGGCGGTCGTGGCCGTCGAGCCGGTGAGCGTGGAGGCGGGAGCCGAGGGCGAGGCGGAGGTCGTTCCCGCCGGTATCGAATGGCGTGAGGTCTCCGACGTCGTGTCGGCAGCGAGCGTTCTGCTCGGCGGCGCCGGCGAAGGCATCGGGTCCAACTCGTGGGTCGTCTCGGGAGAGCTGACCGAGACGGGCATGCCGCTCCTGGCGAACGATCCCCACCTCGGGGCGTCGCTGCCCAGCGTGTGGCATCAGATCCAGCTGCGCTGCGCGGTGCGCACCCCGAAGTGCCCGTTCGACGTCGCTGGATTCGGATTCTCCGGGGTGCCCGGCGTCGTCATCGGCCACAACGACCGGATCGCGTGGGGGTTCACCAATCTCACGACGGATGTCACCGACCTCTACATCGAGAAGCTCGAGGGCGACTCGTACTGGCGCGACGGCGCACTCGTGCCGCTCGAGACACGCACCGAGACCATCGAGGTCGCCGGCGGCGAGGACGTGCAGCTCGAGATCCGCTCGACGGTGCACGGCCCGATCGTCTCCGGTCTGACCGAGGGATTCACCGCCATCGCGGGCAACCCCTACCTGTCGGGCGACGGCGGCACGGTCGCGGCGGCCGAGGACCCGCTCGAAGGCGAGTACGCCCTGAGCCTGCGCTGGACCGCGCTCGAGCCCGGCACGACGGCGCAGGCCATCTTCGCGCTCAACGTGGCGCAGGATTTCGAGCAGTTCCGAGCGGCGGCGCAGCGCTTCGACGTGCCGGCGCAGAACCTGATCTACGCCGACGTGGACGGCAACATCGGCTATCAGGCGCCGGGCAAGCTGCCGGTCCGCGGCGCAGGCGATGGGTGGATGCCGCAGCCCGGGTGGGACAGCGCGTACGACTGGAAGGGCTACATCCCGTTCGACGAGCTGCCGACCTCGTACAACCCGGATTCGGGCTACATCGTCACGGCCAACAACGCGATCGTCGACGAGCGCTACCCGTACTTCCTCTCCCGCGACTGGGACTACGGCTACCGGGCCGCCCGCATCGTCGACCTGCTCGAGCGGAAGATCGCGGCGGCGCCGTTGACGGCGGAGGACATGCGTGCGATTCAGGCGGACAACGAGTTCTGGATCGGCAAGCGGCTGGCGACGGCGCTCATGGATGTCGACATCCGCGGTGCGGGTCCGAAGGCCGCCGTGGAGCTGCTGCGGTCCTGGGACGCCCAGAACCAGGCGGATTCCCCGGCCGCCGCCTACGCCAACGTCTATTGGGACACCCTGCTCGACACGCTGTTCGCCGAGCGGGAGGCACCCGCGCCGGTGAGCGGCCAGGGCCGCCTGTTCACGGTCGTCGACACGATGCTCGAGAACCCGGACTCCGGATGGTGGACCAACGAAGAGCTCGGCGTGGACGGCCGCGACGACATGCTCGCCTACGTGGCCGGCGAGGCATACGACCGGCTCGTCGAGCTGCAGGGAGAGGACCCCGACCGGTGGGAGTGGGGCTCGCTCCACACACTCACCCTCGCGAGCGAGACCTTCGGCACCTCCGGAGTCCCGGCCATCGAGGCCCTGTTCAACCGCGGGCCGTTCCCGGTCGGCGGCGGCTCGTCCGTGGTGAATGCGACGGGATGGAACATCGGCGAGGGCTACGAAGTCGTGACGGTGCCCTCGATGCGCATGGTGGTCGACCTGTCCGACTTCGACGCGTCGACCTGGAACCACCTCACCGGCGCGAGCGGCCACGCATTCCATCCCAACTACGCCGACCAGACCGAGGACTGGCAGCACTTCCGCCAGGCGGCGTGGGCATACACGGCGGATGCCGTCGACTCGAGCGCGGCGAACACCCTCACCCTGACGCCGGCGGGGTGAGGATCAGCCGCCGGCGGCCGGTGGGGTCTCGCGCGATTCGCGGAGCTCGTCGGCGACCAGCGCCCGCTCGTCGATCGTGCCGTTGCGGTAGGCCTGCCGGCCCACCATGTGCGCCGACAGCGGTGCCGTCGCCAGCTGGATGAGCACGACGGGCACGAGGAAGGCGACGACTTCCCACGATCGCAGCGAGAGCGCGATGGCCGTGCAGATGAGCATCAGTCCCAGCACCTGCGGCTTCGTGGCGGCGTGCAGCCGCGTCGGCACGTCGCGAAGCCGCAGCAGTCCGATCGCGGCGATCAGGCACAGCAGAGCGCCGATCAGCACCAGCACCATGGCCGCGGCATCCAGGAGAGCGTCGACATCCATCACGGCACGTTGTCCCTTCTCGCGACGAAGCGCGCGACCGCGATCGACCCGAAGACACCCACGGCGGCGATGATCAGCAGCACCGGCAGCGTGCGGGTGTGCTGGTTGATCACCATCTCGGCGCCGAGCACGCACATCACCAGGGTCAGGAGCACGTCCGAGGCGATCGCGCGGTCGAGGATCGACGGCCCGATGACGATGCGGATGACGGTGAGCAGGGCAGCAGCCGAGAAGACGACCAGGATGACCACCATCAGGGCGCTCATACGTTCCTCCCCACCGCGGTCTTCTGCGACTCGCGCACCGTCGCCAGCTGCGCGGTGGAGCCGACGGCTCGCACGATCCGCGCCTCCCAGAGCAGCACGCTGCGGCGCTGGGCCTCGACGTCTTCGAGAGACCTCACGCCGATCACGTGCAGGAAGAGCACGCGCCGATCGCGGTCGGCCTCCACGACCAGCGAACCCGGAATGAGCGAGGCCGTGACGGCCGTGTGCGCCATGATCAGGTCGTCGTCGGTGCGGAGGGGCACCGCCACGATGGCCGTCCCCGGCTGGGCGCGGAAGTCGAGCACCTGCCAGGCGACCAGCAGCGAGCCGCGCACCACCGCCCCGACGAACTGCAGCACGAAGAGCAGCCCGTACCAGACGTTCACGCGGCCCGAGAGCTCGACCGGCGGCAGCCGGAAGACGCGTGTCACGACCACCGCGACCAAAAGCCCGGTGACGAACGCCAGCACGGTGAACTGGCCCCAGAGCAGCATCCATAGCGCGATGAGCCACACGAAGAAGGGCAGCTGCCTCCAGAGCTGACGGAGGGCGGTGCGGCGGGTGTCGGGGCTCACGGCCGCACCCCCGCGTTCTGATCGGCGGCGTTCTGATCGGCGGCGTTCTGGTGGGCGGCGTCGAGCTGCGAGATGTAGACCGGCTCGAGCAGCGCATCGCCGATGCGGGTGCACACCTGGTACAGCGGACCGGCGAACACCGTGAGAGCGATGGTGACCGCGACCATTCCCGTGGTGGCGGCCGTCATGATCAGCGGAATCACCCGGCGCCTGGTCTGCACGCGGGCGGCGGGCGCATCGCCGAGATAGGAGATGCGGGCCGCAGTCTCGGCGGAGTCGTCCTCTTCTCGCCAGAACGCGAGGTTCCACGCGCGCATGAGGGCGTAGAGCGTGAGCAGCGACGTCAGGATGCCGGCCACGATGAGCACCATCATGATCGGCGTGCCGACCTCGGCCGCCGCGTCGAAGAGCGCGAACTTGCCGATGAAGCCGGAGAAGGGCGGCAGGCCGCCGAGGTTGATGGCCGGGATGAAATAGAGCACCGCGATCACCGGTGCCGCCCGCATCAGTCCCTTCACCCGCAGGATCGACGTGCTGCCCGCCCGGCGCTCGATGAGGCCGACCGCGAGGAACAGCGTCGTCTGCACGATGATGTGGTGCACCATGTAGTAGATCGTCGCCCCGATCGCCGCCGGCGTCGCGATCGCCAGTCCGAAGATCATGTAGCCGACGTGGCTGACGAGCGTGAACGACAGGATGCGCTTCAGCTCCGCCTGCGCCACCGCCCCGAGCACGCCGATCACCATCGTGGCGAGGGCGACGATCAGCAGCAGCACGTTGACGCTCGAGTCCGCGAAGAGCTGGGTCTCGGTGCGGATCAGCGCGTACACGCCGACCTTGGTCAGCAGGCCGGCGAACACGGCCGTCACCGGCGCGGGAGCGGTCGGGTAGGAGTCTGGAAGCCAGAAGGAGAGGGGGAAGACGGCGGCCTTGATGCTGAATGCCACGAGCAGCAGCAGGTGCAGAACGAGCTGAACCTCCTGCGGCAGTTCGTTCATCCGCTCGGCGATCTGGGCCATGTTGACCGTGCCGAGGGCCCCGTAGATCGCGGCGATGGCCGCGAGGAACAGGATCGAAGAGACGAGCGAGACCACGATGTAGACGACGCCGGTGCGGATGCGGGACTCGGTGCTGCCGAGCGTTATCAGCACGTACGAGGCCACGAGCAGGATCTCGAAGCCGACGTAGAGGTTGAACAGATCGCCGGCGATGAACGCGGTGAAGATGCCGGCCGACAGGATGAGGTACGACGGGTGGAAGATCGAGACCGGCGTGTCGTCATCGCCGTCCGCCGCGCCCTGGCCGACGGAGAAGAGCAGGACGGCCAGCAGCACGACGCTCGAGACGGCCACCAGCAGGGCCGCCAGCCGGTCCACGTAGAGCACGATGCCGAAGGGGATGGGCCACCCGCCGACCGACACGGCGATCGGCTCGCCGGAGTCGACGGTGACCAGGAGGATCGCCGCGATCACGAAGACGACGGTGAGCGTGACGATCGAGACGGTCACCTGCGAGCGACGGCGGCGACCGAAGATCAGGGTCAGGGCGGCGCCCAGGAGCGGCAGCGTGACGAGCAGGGGAACGAGCGCGCTCATCGTTCCCCTCCTTCTGAGCCGCCGGAGCCCGCACCGCCGGAGCCCGAGCCCCTGTTCCCGCGACGGCCGGCCGACGGCCGATCGGTGGGGGCGTCATCCCGGATGGAGGGGATGTCGCGCGCGTGCAGCACCACGATCGGCGCTGTGTCGACCCCGACGAAGTCGGTGGTCGCCGTGTCGGCCGGGGTGACCGCGTCGTCTTCCATGACATCCTCGGCCTCGGCTCCGCGATCGCGGATGGCGATGTCGGCGAGGTCGTCCTCCACGGTGTCCTGCTGGCCGAGCTGCCATGAGCGGTAGATCAGGGCGAGCAGGAAGGCGGAGACGGCGAAGGTGATGACGATCGCGGTCAGGGTGAGTGCCTGTGGCAGCGGGTCGCTCATCTCGTCCGGATCGCCCGAGCCGAAGAACGGCGCGATCCCCGGACGGCCCATCACGATCAGGAGCAGCAGGTTGGCCGCGTTGCCCAGCAGCAGGAAGCCGATGAGCACCCGGGTGAGGCTGCGCTCGAGCATCGCGTACACGCCGCATGCGAAGAGCACCCCCATGATGACGATGAGTGTGAGCGAGACGGTCATGCCGGCTCCGACGCGGTCTTCATCAGATGCTCACCCCCTTCGAGCGCAGTTCCTGAGCCTGGCGATCGACCTCCGCACCGAGGCTGCGCAGCACGTCGAGCACGAGCCCGATGACCACCAGATAGACGCCGATGTCGAACAGCGTCGACGTGACGAACTCGACATGACCGAGCACGGGCACGTCGGCCTCGAAGTAGGTGCTGGTCAGCGGCGCCGACCCGAAGAAGAGCGGAACGATCGCGCACGCCACCGCGATCGTCATACCGACGCCCAGCAGGGTGCCCGCGTCGCTCGGGGCCGCGACGCCGAGCTCGTAGCGGCCGCCCGCGATGTAGCGCATCACAAGTGCCATGCCGGCGACGAGTCCGCCGGCGAAGCCGCCGCCCGGCAGGTTGTGACCGGCGAAGAGCAGGTAGATCGACACCACGATGATCGTGTGGAAGAGCACGCGGACGATGACCTCGAGCAGGATCGAGCGGTTCTCCGGACGCATCCGCTGCCCGCCGAGCAGCCACGCGCGGGGGCTGTCGCTGTTGTCGGAGGTCTGAAGGCGCACACCGTCGGTGGTCTCCACCAGCGGGCGCCGACGGGTCGTGCGGCTCTTGGTCTTGGGCAGCGGCTGAGTCGCCGCCGGCAGGCTTCCGGAGCGATGGGTCACGAACACGAGCGAGGCGACGCCGGTCGCGGCGAGGATCAGCACCGACAGCTCGCCCATGGTGTCCCAGCCGCGCAGGTCGACGAGCGCCACGTTCACGACGTTCCGCCCGTGCCCCACCTCGTAGGCGAGTTGGGGGAAGCGGTCCGAAATGGGTTCGGCCACCCTCGCTCCGGTGGCGACGATCGCCACGAGCGCCATGGTGACGCCGACGCCGATGCCGAGCACCGCGCGGGCGATAGGCCATACCGACGCGTTGTGCTCGCCCATCCGAGCGGGAAGGCGGCGCAGCACGAGAGCGAACGCCACGAGGGTCACGGTCTCGACGAGCACCTGGGTCAGCGCCAGATCCGGCGCGCCGCTCGTCGCGAACAGAAGGACCATGCCGATGCCGGTCACCGAGACCAGCACGACGCCCGTGTAGCGCTTGGTGGCGCGCACCGCGAAGATCCCCGCGGCGATCATGAGGGGCGCCACCACCAGCTGCATGGGCGTCTGCCACGGCTCCAGGTTCGCGATCCAGTTCCCGCCGGCGACCAGCGCCGTCGCCTCGGCCGCGACCAGCACGACGAAGATCGTGCCCACGTACACCGGCAGCGAACCGCGCTGGGTGAAGGTCGTCGTCAGCACGGAGAGGCGGTCGACGCCCTTCAGGGCGAGGTTGTAGGCGTCCGCGGCGGTGAAGCGCAGCATCCGGGGCCCGGTGTCCCAGCCCGTCGCCCGCGTGAGCCAGAAGATGCCCACGCCGAGCACGAGCGTGATCAGCGACACCAGCAGCGCGGGCTCGATGCCGTGCCAGAGGGCCAGGTGATAGGTCTCGGCGGGTGGGGCGACCTCCGGCGTCGACTCCGGCGCCGTGTCGGCGTACGGGGTGAAGACCGTGTCGAGGAACGGCGCGGCGATTCCCGCGACGACCGTGAGGCCCGCGAGCACGACCGGAGCGCCGAGGAACCCGAGAGGCGGATCCGGCCACGCGGTGACCGGGAGCGGCCGTCTATCGGCATCCTTCTTCGTCGCGAAGGCTCCCCAGACGAAGCGGATGCCGTACGCCATCGTCAGCGCGGACCCGATCGCCGATCCGATGAAGGCGACCCAGCCCCAGGCCGAACCCCCGAAGGCCTCGTACATCAGCGCGGTGAAGACGCCCTCCTTCGCGACGAAGCCGACGGTGGGCGGGATGCCGGCCATCGATGCCACGGCGATGATGGAGAAGGTCGCCATCACGGGCGCCTGCCGGCCCACACCGCTGAGCTCGTCGATGTCCCGGGTCGAGAGCTGACGGTCGATCACGCCGACCACGAGGAACAGCGCCGACTTGAACAGCGCGTGGCTCAGGAGCAGAGCCAGACCGGCCAGCGCGGCATCGCGCGTCCCGAATCCGAGGACCACCGTGAGGAACCCGAGCTGGCTGACCGTGCCGAAGGCCAGCACCCGCTTCAGGTCGGTCTCCCGCAGCGCCTGGATGCCCCCGAGCAGCATCGTGAAGACGCCCAGGCCGATCACGATCGGCCGCCATGGACCGGCATCCGCGAACGCCGGTGCGAGCCGCGCGAGCAGGTAGATCCCCGCCTTCACCATCGCGGCCGCATGCAGGTACGCGCTCACCGGAGTCGGAGCGGCCATCGCGCCCGGCAGCCAGAAGTGGAACGGGAAGATGGCCGACTTGCTGAGCGCCCCGACGAGGAGCAGCACCAGGGCCGCGTCGACGATCGTGCCGGTCGGCGGGTCGGCGAGGATCGTCGAGATGCTCGAGGTGCCGGCCGCGACGACCATCAGCACGACACCGATCAGCATCACCAGGCCGCCGAGCGTCGTCACGAGCAGGGCCTGCAGCGCGGCGCGGCGACTGCCCGCGCGGCGGTGGTAGTACCCGATCAGCAGGTAGGAGAGGACGCTCGTGACCTCCCAGAACATCACGAGCACGACCAGGTCGTCGGTCAGGACCAATCCGTACATGGCGCCCGCGAACGCCAGCAGCACGGCCGAGAACTGGCCGAGTCCCTCGTACTTGTCCCGGAAGTACCACCGGCAGTAGAGCATCACGAGCGCGCCGACGCCGGTGACGATGAGCGCCAGCAGCCAGCTCAGCGTGTCCATGCGCATGGACAGCTCGATGCCGAGCGGCGGGATCCAGTCGTATGACTCGAACGGAATGTTTCCGGCGAGGATGTCCGTCGTCTGGGCCGCGGTATGGATGAACGCGGCGATCGGCAGCACGGCCGCGAGGTAGAACGCCCGGGCGCCGAGCCTGCTCACGAGCCACGGAAGGGCGAGCGGCGCCAGCGCGAACGCACCAAGCAGGAGCAGCATCGGCTTCTCCTCTGGCTCGTCGGCCGGGGACGGCTCAGGCGGGCGGCTGTGATTCCAGTCTACCGGGGAGCGCTCAGGGCACGGGGCCGCTGGTGTTGCCCTCACGGAAGCTGCACTCGAACAGGATCGTCTCGACATCCGCGCCCGCCAGCATCCGGGAGACCGCATCGCCGGCCGCCCGGCCCTTCTCCACGGCGGGCTGCACGAGGGTGGTGAGTTCGTAGGGAGCCAGCCCGTCGACCTGTATTCCGTCGAACCCGGTCACGCTGAGATGCTCGGGAACCCGCAGCCCCGCCTCCTCGGCGGCGCGGATGACGCCGGCGGCCAGCAGGTCGCTCTGCGCGATGATCGCGGTGGGACGCGGGCGCATCGCCAGCAGCGCACGCGCCGCCGACAGCCCCTCGTCGATGGAGCTCGCCGCGGCCGACACCGCGGGGGCGTCCGGATAGACGTCCCGCGCCCCCGCCAGGCGCTCGATCGTGACGGCGACCGTTGCGTTCGCCAGCCGGTCATCCGTCACCGGTCCGCGTTCGCGCTGCGCGTCGAGCGGCAGGGCGACGATGCCGACGTCCTCGTGACCAAGCGCCCGCAGGTGGCTGGCCGCCTGACGCTGCGCCTCGCGGTTGTCCAGGTGGATCTGCGGGATGCCGGGGCCGGCGTCGCCTTCGATGACCACGACCGGGATGCCGCGTGACTGCACGATGTCGAGGGACTCCCTGAGGCGCCCGCTGCAGCCCACGAGCACGACGGCATCGAGCGGCGCGCTGCCTAGGCTCGCCCCGCCGCCTTCGGCGCCGACCCCCTGATCGTCCCGCAGAAGCAGCAGGCCGGCCCCGAGCGGTGCAACGGCGTCGGTCAGCCCGTCCATCAGCGCCGTCTTCACCGGATCGAGGAACGCGGCGCGCAGATGCTCTTCGAAGACGACGCCCACGATGCCGCTGCGTCCGGTGCGCAGCGACGCGGCTCTGGGGTCGGGTCCGGAGTAGCCGAGGGCCGCCGCGGCATCCAGCACCCGCTTTCGCGTCGCCTCGGAGACGGCGGTCTTGCCGCTGAAGACGACGGACGCGGTCGACGGAGACACGTTGGCGCTGCGCGCCACGTCGGCGATCGTGGCTCTTCTGCTGCCCATCGGCACCTCCCTCCAACGAATCGTACGCGGTCCGAGGGATTTGATCGAATCGATTCGATAACGGACGGCCGAATCAGTACTCTTGTCGCATGGACGTCGTTCTCACCCCCGCGCAGCTCACCCGCTGGCGCCTCGCCGTGTTCGCCATCTTCCTCGCGAGCGGCCTGAGCATCGCGACATGGGCATCACGCGTCCCGGCGATCAAGATCACCCTCGGCGTCGACAACATCCAGATCGGCCTCATGCTGCTGGGCGCGGGGATCGCATCCATCGTCGGCCTCTCGCTCGCTCCGCTCGTGCTGGCCCGGTTCGGGGCCCGCCGGGGCATGCTCGTCGCGATCCTGGTCTTCGCGGTCGGCGTCGCCGTCATCGGCGTGGGCACGGATGTCGCCCAGTCGTTCGTGGTGGTGGTGCTCGGCCTGGTGATGTTCGGGCTCGGCAACGGCGCGGTCGACGTCATGATGAACGTCGAGGGCGCCGCGATCGAGAAGCAGACCGGAAAGACGATCCTGCCGCTGTTCCACGCCTTCTTCAGCTTCGGCACCGTGATCGGTGCGGGGCTCGGAGCGCTCGCTGCGGCGTGGGGCATCAACGTGCTCCTGCACACGTCCCTGATGTCGGTCGCCATCGTCGTGATCGGATTCGTCACCTTCGCGAACGTGCCGTCGCGGGACATCGCGATGGATGTCGATGCCGAAGCGGACAAGCCGCACTGGCGCGACCGCCTGCACACGTCTCTGGCCGCGTGGCGGGAGCCCCGCACCTACGCGCTGGGCGTGATCATGCTGGGCATGGCGTTCGCGGAGGGCGGCGCGAACGACTGGCTCGCGCTCGGCATGGTCGAGGGCCACGGCTCGGATCAGGCCATCGGTGCGCTCGGCCTCACGGTCTTCTCGGTGAGCATGACGGTCGTCCGCGTGCTCGGCGGGCCGCTGGTCGACCGGTTCGGCCGCGTCGCGACGCTCCGGGTGCTCGCCGCGACCGCCGCCGTCGGCCTGCTGCTGTTCATCCTCGCTCCGACGGTCCCGCTCGTCTTCGTCGGCGCGGCGCTCTGGGGAGCCGGAGTCTCGCTCGGGTTCCCGCTCGGCATGTCGGCCGCCGCGGACGACCCGCTCAAGGCCGCCGCGCGCGTGAGCGCCGCCGCGACCATCGGCTACATCTCGTTCCTCTGCGGCCCGCCGATCCTCGGGTTCATCAGCGAGCAGATCGGGCTGCTGAACACCCTGTACATCCTCGTCGCGCTGATCGTGGCATCCGGGCTCGCATCGGGCGCGGCCAAGCCCCTTCCCGGCTCGAACGTCGGCGCCGGCCACCCCCGCGAGCACTCGTCCTCGCACTGACCCGGCGGCCCCGACCTCCGTTCGGGTTCGGGGCGCAAACCCACGTTCCGGGGCGCATCCCGCGCGCCCCGAGGGAAGCCACGGGCCCCAAACCCGCCAGTGAAACGGCCGAGTCCCAACGGTCACGCGGCGAGGCGTGGCCTACGGGAGGAGATCCGGCTTGGGGAGGGCGAATTCTTAGGTGATCCTCCTCCCGAGGCGGGATCTCCTCCCGAAGCACGGCCGCGCGCCCCGAGGGAGGAAATCCGCCCCAAACCCGGGTGGGGACCGAGGGGCGATCCGCGGGACAGCCACCGACTCGTCCGCGTGCCGTCTCGGCGCGGGTAGGCTCGTCGCCGTGCGCCTCGTCATTGCCCGCTGCTCCGTCGACTACGCCGGGCGCCTCAACGCGCACCTGCCGCTGGCGACCCGGCTGCTGGTGCACAAGGGCGACGGCAGCCTGCTCGTGCACTCCGACGGCGGCAGCTACAAGCCTCTGAACTGGATGAGCCCGCCCTGCCGCCTGACGGTCGAGCAGCCCGACGAGAACCTCGTCAGCGCCGGCGTCGTCGAGGTCTGGAGGGTCGTTCACCAGAAGACCGGCGACGCGCTCACCGTCCGGCTGCACGAGGTGCTGCACGATTCCGACCACGAGCTCGGCATCGACCCCGGCCTGCAGAAGGATGGGGTGGAGGCCGATCTGCAGCGCCTGCTCGCCGAGCAGGTCGACCTGCTCGGCGACGGCGTCACCCTCGTGCGGCGCGAGTACCCGACCGCGATCGGCCCCGTCGACCTGCTCGTGCGGGATGCTGAAGGGGCCGCCATCGCCGTGGAGGTGAAGCGCCGCGGCGACATCGACGGCGTCGAGCAGCTCACGCGATACCTCGAGCTGCTCGGCCGCGACCCGCATCTCGCTCCTGTCCGCGGGGTCTTCGCGGCCCAGGAGATCAAACCCCAGGCCCGCGTGCTGGCCGCCGATCGCGGTATCCGGTGCCTCACTCTGGACTACGACGAGATGAAGGGGATCGACTCCGGGGTGCCCCGGCTCTTCTGATCCCCACGCCGAGCTTGCGCGGCATCGCCCCGCGCGGGCGGGCACCGTACCGAAGTTTCGCGCACGCGCCGCGCCCGTAGGGTAGACGCATGTCGCCGCGCTCACCCTGGTCCGCCGTCCTCTGGGACGTCGACGGCACGATCGTGGATGCCTCCGACGGCATCCTGCGCCGGCTCACCATCACGCTCGAGCACTTCGGCCGCCGGGCGCCGATCCGCGACGAGCTCGCGCACTGGATCGGCCCGCCGATGTACGAGTCGTTCCAGGCGCAGGGCGGCATGACTCCCGACGAGGCCAATGAGGCGGTCGCCTTCTACCGGGTACTCGGCCGCGGCGATGGCTACACGACGGGAGCCAAGCTCTACCCCGGCGTGAGCGATCTCATCGCGCGCCTGCACGCGGCGGGTGTTCCGCAGGCGACGGCGAGTTCCAAGCCCGAGGTGCAGGTGCGGGCGCTGCTCGACCATTTCGAGCTGACTCCCTCGTTCACGGCCATCGTGGGCGCGACGCTCGATGAGAAGACGCTCAGCGCGAAGAGCGACATCGTCGCCGAGGCGCTCCGGCAGCTGCGGGCGGCGGATGTCGACACCAGCCGCAGCGTGCTGATCGGCGATCGCCACCACGACATCGAGGGGGCGGCGGCGAACGGGCTGCCGACGATCTTCGTGCGGTGGGGCTTCAGCTGGCCCCATGAGGCGGATGCCGCGCAGCGGGCGGTCGAGAACGTCGACGAGCTGGCCCAGCTGCTGCTCGTCGGGAATGCCGAATGAACGAGGCCCTCGTCGCCCTCGTCCCGTCCGTCGTCGTGTTCGGGGCGACGGCCGCCGTGGTCGCGCTCGTTGCCTGGACGGTGCGCCGCTCTCGCCGCGGTCCGCGAGCCCGGGCGGCGGCGGAGGCCGAGCGCGCCACCGCGGGGTCTGCGCTCGTCGCACTCGATGACGCCGTGGCGCAGCTCGACCTGGAGGTGGGCCTCTCGGGCGCCCTCTACGGCGGTGAGGATGCCGCGACCCTTCGCCGCGCCCGCATGAGCGCGCAGCACGCGCGCGACCAGGCGTTCCACGAGTACCGCGACATCTCGGCGCCCGACGTGCCGCCGCCGGTCGTCACGCGCACGGCCGAGCGCATCCGCACCCGATCGCAGAAGGCCCTCGCCGCGATCGCGGCGGCACGCGGCGCACATGACCAGTGGATGAGCGCCCACGTCTCCGCGCCCGCGCAGGTGGCGTCGGCCACGGCTCGGCTCGAGGAGCTCCGCGAGACGATGGGCGACCCGGCCGCGCTCGTGCAGCAGCTTTCCACGCGCTTCGAGGAGTCCGAGTGGCGGCCGGCCGCGGATGCCGCACGCGCGGCCGTCGCCGGCGCGGACGAAGCGCAGCGCCTGCTCGCCTCGGCCGCCGCGCGCTCCCAGGATCCCACCCGATCGGCGCTCCCCGAACTGGCCGCCGCGGAGCGTGCGTTGCGCACCGCGCAGTCCGAGGCGAATGCGCTCGAGGAGGCTCACCGCCTCGTCACCCAGGCCGCGGCCGCTGTGCCGGAAGAGCTCGCGTCGGCGCGGGCCGCCGTTCACCAGGCCGTCACGGTGCGCGACGGGCTCGAGCCGTCGGCCGCCGACCGCCTCGGTGTCGCCATCCGAGCGGCGGACGATGCCCTCGCGCAGATCGAGAAGGATGCCGCCAGGCGTCCCACCGCCGCAATCTCGGCCCTCGCTCGCATGCGCGACCGCCTGGACCTCGCCCTCGGTGATGCGCGGACGGCGCAGCAGCGGCTTCGCGGAGCCCGGACGGCCCTGCCCGGAACGCTCGCCGCCGCCCGCGGAGCGATCGCCCGGGCGGAGTCATCCATCTCGCACGCCACCGCGAGCGCCGACGCCCGGGTTCGCCTCGCCTCCGCCGAGGACGCCCTGGCCGCCGCACGGCAGAGCGGGGATCCGGTGCAGGCGCTCGACTCCGCTCGCCTGGCGATCCGGCATGCCGAGGATGCCCAGGCGCTCGCGGACTTCGCGAAGAGAAGCGCCCGCTGACCTGACGCCGGAACGCCGCGGCCTCTAACCTGATGCCATGACGGCACCGCCAGCGATCCAGACCGAGAGTTCTGCCGGCCGCAGTCGCCCGATCGCCACGGTCGTCCGGCGCATCCCCGCGACGCTCTCCGTCGTGGCCGTGCTTCTGGTCGTCGGGGTGGTCAGCCAAGGCCTTTGGCGCCCCTTCGAAGCGCAGCCGGCGTTCGACGCAGTGGCCTACGGCCTGCCGGCTCTCGAGGCCGGCCGCTGGTGGACACCGGTCACCGGCACGTTCTTCGTCGTGCAGCCGTGGGTCTTCATCCCCACGCTGCTCAGCTTCGCCGGAATGGCGTACCTCGAACATCGCCGGGGTTCCCGCGTCGCGCTGCTCTACTTCGGAATCGGACAGCTCTTCGCGATCTTTGCGGCCGCCGCCTTCCTGATGGTCGGGCGGCTCCTGCCGTGGCCGTGGGCGATCGAGCTCTCGCAGGCACTGGATGTCGGCCCGTCCGGCGGCACGATGGCGTGCATCGCCGCCGCGGTGGGGCTGCTCGCGGCCCCGTGGCGGCAGCGCGGCTGGGTGCTCGTCTTCGTCTACGGCGCGATCAGCCTGCTCTTCCTCGGTGACCTCGCCGACCTCGAGCACGCCATCGCGATCCTGCTCGTGCTGGCCGTCGACAGGTCGTTCCGCATCCAGCGCACGACGATCCGTGAGCAGCGCCTGCTCGCCTTCGCCGGCATCCTCGCCCTCGGCGCGATCCAGATCCTCACCCTGCTCATCCCGACGGACGGACCGTTCGGACCCACCGAGCCGCTCGCGGGGCCCTGGATCGACGTCGCCATCGACACCGTCATCATCCTGCTCGTCGCGACCGGCCTTCGGCGCGGCCGACGCTGGGCGTGGCTCGCGTCGCTCTTATGGATGGCGCTCAGCGTGCTCGCGGTCACGCTTCTCCTCGTGCTGCTCGTCGCCGACGCGGCAGGGGTCGCGGACGCGCTCGGAGATATCGACGTGACTCTGGGAAGCACGTCGCTGAGTGTCGCCTTTTTCGTCTACCTGCTGGCTACGCGGCGCGCCTTCGGGGCGCGGCGTCGTCGTCCGCTGGCGCCGGGCGCACCACCGACAGCGGACGAGGTGCGCTCACTGATCAGGACCGAGGGCGGCGGCACCCTGTCGTGGATGTCGACGTGGGAGGGCATGCAATACCTCCGCACCTCGACCGGCATCGTCCCCTTCCAGACGCACGCCACCGTGGCGATCGTGCTCGCCGATCCGCTGGGACCGGCTGAGGGCATCAGGGACTCCGTCGCCGAGTTCATCGCCGCGACCGAGGCTCAGGGGCTGATTCCCTGCTTCTTCAGCGCGAGCGCCGCGACGCGCGATGCCGTGCCGGACGGATGGCGCGACCTCGTCGTCGCCGACGACACGATCGTCGACCTGCCGGGCCTCACCTTCCAGGGCAAGGCGTGGTCGAAGGTGCGACAGGCGTTCAGCCGCGCCGAGAGGGAGGGAATGATCTTCCGCGTCACAACGCTGGCCGCCGAGCCGTGGGGCATCCGCCAGCAGCTGCGCGCGATCTCGGAATCGTGGGTCGGCGACAAAGGACTCCCCGAGATGCGCTTCACGCTCGGCACCCTCGAAGAGGCGGAGGATCCCGATGTGCGGCTCGCTCTCGCCATCTCGCCGCAGGGGGATGTGGACGGGTTCCTGAGCTGGCTGCCGGTCTTCGGCCCGGGCGGTTCGCCGCGGGGCTGGACGCTCGACCTCATGCGCCGGCGCGATGGCGGCTTCCCGGCGGTCATGGAGTTCCTGATCGGCACGTCGGCGCGCACGTTCCGCGACGAGGGCGCACAGATCATGTCGCTCTCGGGAGCCCCGCTGGCCCATCAGACCGAGCCCGATGCCGGCGCGATCGCTTCCCTGCTCGAGCAGCTGTCGTCATCCCTCGAGCCGGTCTACGGCTTCAAGAGCCTCCACCAGTTCAAGACGAAGTTCAACCCGCGCTACGAGCCGATCTACCTGCTCTACCGCGACGAGGGCGACCTCTCCCGCATCGCGGCGGGACTCACGAGGGCCTTCCTGCCGGATGCCACCCTGCGGCAGTTCGCGGCGGCGGGGGTGGATCTGCTTCGCGGTCGCTGAGACCGGCCGCGGGCGCGCGAAAGCCGCCCGTGCCCCGGTCGATGGAGATCGTCCGGACGGGCGGCTGAGCCGCTGCGCCGTGAGGCGGCTGCGCCGTGTTCTGAGACGTGCGACCCGGGGCACAGGGCACCGGGTGCGGCTGCCTAGAGGGGGCGGATGTTCTCGGCCTGCAGGCCCTTCGGGCCTTGAGCCGTGTCGAACTCGACGCGCTGGTTCTCCTCGAGCGCGCGGTAGCCGCTCGACTGGATCGCCGTGTAGTGGGCGAAGACGTCGGCTCCACCCTCGTCAGGGGAGATGAAGCCGAAGCCCTTCTCCGCGTTGAACCACTTGACAGTGCCCTGAGTCATTCCATGCCTTCTTTGGGGGTGCGCGAAGCTTCGCGACGCGCGGTACATCGACGATTTCCACGGTAGTGGAGCGCGCAGTCCACCGGAACGGACGCGTGAAAGATGGTGACACAAATGTTGCACGCCGATATCCGTTCGACGCCCGGGCCGAGTGCGAGCACTGCGAAGCCCGGGCGTCGACGTATCCCCCCGGATAGGTCACGCGAGGCGTGACCGGGCTACTCTACCGATATATCAGTGCCGGCGGGACAGGAATGCGTCGGGAGTGGGCGCCAGGTGGACTCACGGACTTCCGCCGTAGACTCTCCTCGGCCATGAGCACCGACGACCTCCTCTCCCCGCGCGTACCGCGCACAGCGATGCTGGGCGATGAGATCTACACGATCCTCGGCCAGGCCATCCGTGACGGGCGGCTCACCCCCGGCCAGCGCGTGCGCGACGTCGAACTGGCGGCCGCGCTCGGCGTCTCGCGCACCCCGGTGCGAGAGGCCCTGCAGCGCCTTGCGCGCATCGGTCTCGTCGAGGTGTCCGCGAATCGCTACACCCGCGTGTCCGTGCCGGATGAGCGGGTGCTCGCCGATACCTACGAGTACCTCATCTATGCGATGGGGTTCGGCCTGCGGATGTCGCTCGCCCGGTGCACCGACGCCGAACTCGCCGAGGCCGTGGCGCTCGTCGACGGCATGATCGAGGCATCCGCCGCCGGCGACATCAGATCGCTCGCAACCGCCAGCCAGGCGTTCTATCAGCAGATCAGCCTGACGACCGGCAACTCGGTCTTCCTCAAGATCATGCGCGAGGCCGGGCCGGCGTTCCAGCGCAATCTCGACACCTGGCGGCCGGTGCGCATCGACCCTCGGGATCGCACCGCGTCGTACTGTGAGCTGCGCGACGCGGTCGCGGCGCGCGATGGGGCAGAGGCCGAGCGCGTGATCCGCGCCCAGCACGAGATCCGCTGAACCGCGTATCGTGGCGATGGTGGGCCACGTCGAACTGAGAGCCGTCGACGACGATGACGTCGACGCGATCTTCGAGATGATGCGCGACCGCGAGGCGGTCGAGCTGGCCGCGTTCACGGCGGACGATCCGGATGACCGCGGCGCCTTCGACGAGTGGATGACGCGGCACAGGACCTCACCGGATGTGTCGATGTTCACCATCACCGAGCGCGGCGGGTTCGCCGGCACGGCCGCCACCTTCACCGTCGATGGCGACCGCGAGGTCACGTTCTGGATCGCACGGCACGCGTGGGGACGAGGCGTCGCGACCGGCGCCGTGCGGCTGCTCGTCTCCCGGGAGGCCGTGCGGCCGCTGTTCGCCCGGGTGGCCGCCCACAACCTCGCGGCTCAGGCCGTGCTTCGCAGGCTGAGCTTCACCGAGGTTTCGCGGGACTGGGCGTACGCCCCGAGCCTCGGGCGCGAGATCGAGGAGATCGTCTTCACCCTCGTGCCCGTGCTGGAGTAGCCCGCCCGGGCCCCCGGTCGGCGGACCGCGTCTCCCGCGGTCGCGGATCGCGGTGGGAGAATGAGTGGATGCTGGGGGCTGCTCTGAAGAACCGCGGCGTCCAGGCCGCGCTCGTATCCGCGCTGCTCTTCGGTGCCGGAACCCCGTTCGCGAAGCTCCTGCTCGGCGACATCAGCCCCTGGCTGCTTGCCGGGCTGCTCTACTGCGGCTCGGGCGTCGGCCTGGGGCTTCTCCGACTGGTCCGCCGCGCGCCGCGCGTGCGCCTGGGTCGAGGGGAGCTGCTGCCGCTCGCCGGTGCCGTCCTCACCGGCGGCGTCGTCGCCCCGGTGCTGCTGATGGTCGGACTCTCGAACATGCCGGCCTCCGGCGCGTCGCTCCTGCTGAATGCGGAGGGCGTGTTCACCGCAGTGCTGGCATGGTTCGTCTTCCGCGAGAACGTCGATCGCCGCGTCGCCCTGGGCATGCTGGCCATCGTCGCCGGAGCGGTTCTGATCAGCATCCCCGAAGGCGCCGAGCTCGGCAGCGCTTGGCCGGCGCTGGCGGTGCTCGGCGCATGCCTCTGCTGGGGACTGGACAACAACCTCACCCGCATGATCGCGCTGAACGACGCCACGTGGCTCGCCGCGGTCAAGGGGCTGGTCGCGGGTCCGGTGAACCTGGTTCTGGCGTTCGCCCTCGGCGCCTCGCTGCCAGGAACGGGAAGCCTCGCGGCCGCGATGATCGTCGGGTTCTTCGCGTACGGCGTCAGCCTCGCCCTCTTCATCGTGGGGATGAGACATGTAGGAACCGCCCGGGCGGGCGCATACTTCTCGGTCGCGCCGTTCTTCGGCGCGCTGCTCGCCATCCTTCTCGGTGAGCCGGTGACCTGGCAGCTCCTGGCCGCGGGACTTCTCATGGCGCTCGGAGTCTGGCTGCATCTCACCGAGCGGCACGGGCACGCGCACACGCACGACGCCCAGGTGCACGAGCACTGGCACACGCACGATGAGCATCATCGGCACGAGCATGACGAACCCGTCGCCGCAGGAACATGGCACACCCACGAACACGGTCACGAGCGGCTCACCCACACGCACGAGCACTATCCCGACGCGCACCACCGGCACATGCACGAGCTCCCGCACGCCCGGGCGCGCAGACGCGCCCAGTGAGCCGCGAGCAGCCCTGAAGACGTGAAGACGTCAGGCCGTGCCCTTCGCCGCCCACGCGACCGCGTCGATGCGGAACGGGCCGTCCGGCAGCAGCTCCGCGCAGCGGCGGCGCACCGCCTCCCGTGTCTGCGCGTCGAGGCGAGCGAGCTGCGCGCCCGCCGGGCCCACTCCGAGCGTGTACGGCTCCCACCAGTCCGCGAATGACGCGAACTCGACGGAGACCGACAGCTCGGACTGCTCGACGCCCGCGCATCCGGCCCCGGTCAACAGGGCGGCGAGATCCCCGCGCCGGGCTCCCGCCCGGGTCACCTCGTCGTCGACATCCGGCATCACGTCCCGCAGGGCGCGGAAGAACAGGGACTGCGGCGCCCGTTGATTCTGGAAGTCCCAGACGTTCGCCGCCACCACGCCGCCCGGCCGTGTCACGCGGCGCATCTCGCCGATCCCCGCCGCGGGATCGGACATGAAGTGGACGACGAGCTGGGCGAAGGCCGCCTCGAAGGAGCCGTCCTCGAACGCCAGCGCTTCGGCGGACGCCTCCAGGACCCGCACGCCCGGCATCCGCTCTCGAGCCGCCGCGACGAACTGCGGGGACGGATCGACGGCCGTGACGGATGCCGCGCCCAGGCGCGCGGCGAGCACCTCGGTCAGCGCACCGGGACCACAGCCCACGTCGAGCGCCGAGACTGCGGCATCCGCACCCGTGAACGCCCACTCCACGAAAGCACCGCCGAGCGGTCTCGAGAACCGCCCCATGAACCGGTCGTAGGCCGTCGCCGCCACCTCGAACGACATGGCCCGGAGTCTACGCCGCGGTCACCGCGGAGATGGTCCAGGATGCCGCGTGCGCGACACCGGGCTCGAGCACGATGAGGTCGGTGCCCGAGTTGAAGGCATCCGGCGGGCACGTCATCGGCTCGACGGCGAGGCCGATGCGGTTGCCGGGGTTTCCCGGGCGATCCGCCGTGTGGATCTGCACCCAGGTGCACGCCGCGCCCCACGACATCTCGACGCCGGAACCGTCGGCCGCCAGAACCCGCACGGTGGCGCGGCCATCCGGCGAGCGCCGCAGCCCCGTGAAGGCGTGGTCGATCTCGACCGAGCCGATCTGCGCGCGTGTGCGGAAGTCGAAGTCGGGGTGCGAATCGACGGGCTCGACCGCCACCGGCAGCAGCCGGTCGGGTGTGACGGTGAGCACCTCGTCGGCGGGGTGCTCGAGCAGCCAGTCATCCACCTTGCCGGGACCGGCGACCAGGTAGGGGTGGGGTCCGGTGCCGTATGGTGCCGGGACACTCCCGACGTTGGTCGCCGTCACCGTCTGTGTGAGGCCCCTGGCGTCGAGCGCGAACGACACGTCGACGCGCACGGGGAAGGGGTACGCCGTCTGGGCCTGGATCACGGCCGAGAGGGTCACGGCATCCGGCGACTTGTCGATCGCCTCGAAGTCGAGCCAGCCGGCCAGACCGTGGATGGCGTTGTGCCGCGCCGGCTCGCTGAGGGGCAGCTGGTAGTCCGTGCCGCCGAAGGAGTAGCGGCCGTCGGCGATGCGGTTCGGCCAGGGTGCGAGCGTCAGGCCCCGGGAGGCGGGGCGCACCTCGTCGGCCTCGAAGGGCACCACGAGGTCGCGCTCGTGGTGGCGCAGGCTGCGCAGCGTGGCGCCGACGCTCGCGATGACGGCGGAGTAGTCGCCGGAGCGGATGGTGTGCTGGGTGCCGGAGAGGGGGATCGTCACGGTGTCATGCCTTTCTGGTGCTGGATCGCACAATCAGCTCGGGGACGCGCGAGGGAACGGGCGCATCCGACTCTTCATCCTGCAGCATCACGAGCACTGCGCTCATGGCGTCTCTTCCCAGCGCCTCGAAATCCTGGCGCATCGTGGTCAACGGCGGTCGGAAGTGACCGGCCTCCGGGATGTCGTCGAATCCTACGACGCTGACGTCGTCCGGCACACGCAGGGATGCCTCGTCGAGCGCGTGGTAGAGGCCGAGGGCCATCTGATCGTTCGAGACGAAGATCGCCTCCGGGCGCCCGGCGGCCAGGAGCGCCTTGCCGATCTGGTAGCCGGATTCCGGCGACCAGTCGCCGAAGCGCGGGTCCGGCACGGGCAGTCCCTCTTCCGTCAGCCGGTCGCGCCAGCCCCGCATCCGCTCCTCCGCATCCATCGAACCCGGCGGGCCGGCGATGTGACGGATGTCGCGGTGCCCCAGTTCGAGCAGGTGGCCGACCGCGATCCGCGCGCCCTCGTACTGGTCGAGGGTCACGCGATGGGCGCGTCCCCGCTCCTCGGAGGCGACGACGACCAGCGGAACGCCCAGTTCCCACCCGTCGAAGGCGTCGAACGTCGAGCGCTCGGCGGCCACGAGCACGATCGCCTCGACGTTCTGGCGGATCAGCATCTCGGCGGCCGAGCGCAGGCTGGCGGCCTCGCGGTCGGCGGGACTGACCGTGATCACCGCGTACTTTGCGTCGCTCGCCGCCTCACCGAGGTGCAGCACGACGCTCGACGGCCCGAAGTCCGGGAGGCCCGTCGAGACGAGGCCGATGGTCCGCGAGCGCCGCGTGACGAGTGCGCGAGCGGCCTGCGAAGGCACGTAGCGCAGCTGCCGGATGGCCTGCTCCACCCGCTGCCGGGTCGCCGGCCGCACGTTCGGCAGGTCGTTGAGCACGCGGGAGACGGTCTGGTGCGACACGCCGGCGAGGCGTGCCACGTCGAAGATCGTCGCGACGCGCGTCCGCTCTCCGCCTGTGCTCACCTGGTCCGCCGGCCCCCCTAGGGCGCGCCCCTGCGCGACCGTCACCCCATTATCCCGAGTGGCATGCCCTTCACCTGCGCCTGGCGGTCAGCGCGCGCTGCAGGATGATGAAGACCAGCAGCAGCCCTCCGATGAAGATCTTGGTCCACCACGACGACAGCGTGCCCTCGAAGGTGATGATCGTCTGGATGAGGCCCAGCACGAGCACGCCCAGCACCGAGCCCAGCACGAAGCCGTAGCCGCCGGTCAGCAGTGTGCCGCCGATCACCACGGCGGCGATGGCGTCGAGTTCCGTGCCGATCGCGGTGAGCGGGTAGCCGGACAGCGTGTAGAAGGTGAAGAGCACGCCCGCAAGCCCCGAGCAGAAGCCGCTGATCACATAGACGAGCACCTTGGTGCGCGAGACGGGAAGGCCCATCAGCATTCCGCTCTGCTCGCTGCCGCCGATCGCGTACACGGTGCGGCCGAACCTGGTCTTGTGCAGCACCCACACCGCGACGGCCACCACGAGGATCGCGATGATCACGCTCGCCGTGATGGACAGTGTTCCACCGAGTGGGATGCGCGTCGTGGCGAGGGCGATGAACGCGGGGTCGGTGATCGAGATCGAGCTCTGGCTGATGACGTAACAGAGCCCGCGCGCGAGGAACATCGCCGCGAGCGTGGCGATGAACGGCTGCACCTTGAAGACGTGGATCATCAGCCCGACGAGAAGACCCAGCGTGCTGGTCAGCACGAGGATGAGCGGGATGACGACGGCCGGCGCCCAGCCGGCCTGCAGCAGGCTCGCGACGATCATCGTGCTCAAGGCGACCACCGCCCCCACGCTGAGGTCGATGCCGCCCGTCAGGATGACGAAGGTCATGCCGACGGCGAGCACGATGAGGTAGGCGTTGTCGACGAACAGGTTGAGCAGCACCTGGCCCGAGAAGAAGCCCGTGTAGCGCAGACCGCCCGCGACGAAGACGGCGGTGAAGAGGACGGCGGTGACCGTCACCGGTCCGTACTTGGGACTCAGCAGCGTGCGGCGCACGGCTCTGGTCCAGCGGCGCGTGGGCGAGGCGACCGGGCGGACGGGCGCGGGCGCCTGGGGCGATGATGTCGTCGTGGTCATGAGGCCACCGAGTTCACGAGGGTCGCCGTGATCATGAGGTCACCGGAGCCTTTCCGGCTCGTGCCGCGAGCCTTCGTCGGAACGAGGCCAGCGCGTCGTTCGTCGTGGGCGACTGCAGCAGGCACACGGCCGTCACCACCGCGGCCTTGAAGACCATCGTCGCGATCGGCGGGATGCCGACCGTGTAGACGGTCGTCACCAGCGTCTGGATGACCAGGGCCCCGATGAGCGTGCCGGCGAGCGAGTATCGGCCGCCCGCGAGGGAGGTGCCGCCGATCACAACCGCGAGGATCGCGTCGAGCTCGATGAACAGTCCCGTGCTGTTGGCGTCGGCGGCCGTCGTGTTCGCGGTGAGGATGAGCCCCGCGATGCCGGCGCAGAACGCGGAGAAGGTGTACACGGCGAAGAGCAGGCCGCGGGCACGCACGCCCGCCTGCCGGCTCGCCTCCGGGTTGATGCCGACCGACTCGATCAGCATCCCGAGGGCGGTGCGGCGGGTGAGAACGGCCGCGACGGCGAAGATGACGGCGGCGATGATCACGGCGATCGGGATCCCGCCCCAGAAGCCGGAGCCGAGCGCCTTGAACGGAGGGCTGTCGACGGTGAGGATCTGGCCCTCCGTGATGAGCATGGCGATGCCACGACCGGCCGTCATCAGGATCAGCGTGGCGATGATCGGCTGGATGCCGACGACGGCGATCAGCAGGCCGTTCCACAGCCCGAGCACGAGCGAGATGACGAGGGCGGTCGCGATCGCGACGGCCACCGTGGCCGGGTTGCTCGGATCGGGTGAGCCGAGCAGGATGCTGCAGGCCACCGCCCCCGAGATCGCGCACACCGCGCCGACCGACAGGTCGATGCCGCGGGTGGCGATCACCAGAGTCATGCCCACGGCGACGATCAGCGTCGGAGCACCGTTGCGGAGGATGTCGATGAGGCTGCCGTAGAGGTTGCCGTCGCGGATCGAGACGGTGAAGAAGCCCGGAAAGGCGATCACGTTGATCGTGAACAGCACCAGCAGCATCACCACGGGCCAGAAGAGGCGGCTTGCCACCATGCGTGCGGCGAGGGCGCTCATGCCACGTCTCCCGTCAGGTCATCCTCGTCGGAGCCCTCGGCGATGAGCGCGAGGAGCGTGTCGACGGTGAGGTTCTCGTTGGGAAGGTCGGCGACCATGCGGCGATCGCGCATCACGGCGATGCGGTGGCTGACGCGCAGCACCTCCTCGAGTTCGGCCGAGATGTACACGACCGACATCCCGTTCTCGGCGAGGCTGAAGACGAGCTTCTGGATCTCGGCCTTCGCGCCGATGTCGATGCCGCGCGTCGGCTCGTCGAGGATCAGAAGCCGCGGTGCGATCGCCAGCCATCGGGCGAGCAGCACCTTCTGCTGGTTGCCGCCGGAGAGGTTGCGCAGCAGCGCGTTCGGGTTGGCCGGCTTGATGTTCAGTGCCTGGATGTAGCTCTGCGCGAGCTCCTCCTGGCGTCGCTTCGGGATGGGCCGGAACCACCCGCGATCCGCCTGCAGCGCCAGCACGATGTTGTCCCGCACGGTGAGCTCATCGACCACCCCTTCGGCGCGGCGGTTCTCCGACGAGAACGCGACCCGCCGGGCAAGGGCCTGCCGGGGTGTGCGCAGGCGCTTGCGCTCGCCGGCGAAGCTCAGCTGGCCGCTGTCGGCGCGGTCTATGCCGCCCAGCAGGCGGGCCACCTCGGTGCGCCCTGAGCCGAGCAGCCCGGCGAATCCGACGACCTCGCCCTCGTGGATGACCAGATCGAAAGGCTCGACAGCACCCTTGCGGCCGACATCCTTCGCCCGCAGGTACACCGAGGCGTCGTCCTCGTCGGCGTTGGATTCCCGCACGCGCTGCTCGAGATCCTCGAGGGTGGCGATCTCCTTGCCGATCATCTTCTGCACCAGGTCGATGCGCAGCAGCTGCTCGGTGCGGTACTCGCCGACGAGGCGCCCGTTGCGCAGCACCGTCAGCCGGTCGGCGATCTCGTACACCTGGTCGAGGAAGTGCGAGACGAAGAGAATGGCGACGCCGCTCTCCTTGAGGGAGCGGATGACGCGGAACAGTTCGGCGACCTCCTCGGCGTCGAGGCTGGAGGTCGGCTCATCGAGGATCAGCACGCGCGCGTCGATGTTGGTGGCCCGGGCGATCGCGACGAGCTGCTGAATGGCCAGCGAGTGATCGCCCAGCAGCGATCCGGGGTCGATGTCCAGGCCCATGCCGCTCAGCAGCTCGGTCGCTCGCAGCCGCATGGCCCGTCCGTCGATCGAGCCGAATCGGCGCGGCTCGCGGCCGAGCATGATGTTCTCGGCGACCGAGAGGTTGGGCAGGAGGTTGACCTCCTGATACACGGTGCTGATGCCGGCGTCCTGAGCCTGAGCAGGGCCGTGGAACGACACCTGCGTGCCGTCCACGGTGATGGTGCCCTCATCGCAGGAGTACACGCCGGTCAGGGCCTTGATGAGAGTGGACTTGCCGGCGCCGTTCTCGCCCATCAGCGAGTGGACCTCGCCGGGGAACATCCGGAAGTCGACGCCCTCGAGCGCTTTCACTCCCGGAAAGGAGATGGTGATCCCGGTCATCTCCACGAGGGGTGATGGCGCAGTCATGGTGACCTCTTCGTCGTTATGGGCAGGGCGTTCGCGCGGATGTGGTGGCATCCCCGGCGTGTCGAGCGTAGGGGTGGGTGCGCGCCCTCGGGCACGCACCCACCGCGCCCGCGGATGCGGCGCTGTCGCTCAGTATGGGGCTGTCGCTCAGTACTGGCGGTCGGGGAGGGCCTCGACAGCCTGCTCCTGGGTGAAGGTCGTCTCTTCCGTGATGATCCGCTTGTCGACGGAGCCGCCTTCGTTCAGCGTCTTGATGATGTCGACGAGCTGCGCACCGAGCAGCGGCGAGCACTCCACGATGAAGTTGATCTTGCCGTCGGCGAGGGCCTGCATGCCGTCCTTGACCGCGTCGATCGTGACGATCTTGATGTCCTGCCCCGGTACCAGGCCGGCCGCCTCGATCGCCTCGATGGCGCCCAGGCCCATGTCGTCGTTGTGGGCGTACACGAGATCGACGTCGGGGTTCGACTTGAGCAGCGCTTCCATGACCTGCTTGCCGCCTGCGCGGGTGAAGTCACCTGTCTGGCTCGCGACGACCTCGAACTTCGGATCCTCTCCGATCACTTCTGCGAACCCCTCGGCCCGGTCGATCGCGGGTGCGGAGCCGGTGGTGCCCTCGAGCTGGATGATCTTGACGGAGTCCGCATCGGCGAACTCCTCGACCACCCAGTCGCCGGCCTTCTGGCCCTCGACGACGAAGTCCGAGCCGAGGAACGACTCGTAGAGCGAGTCGTCGGCGCTGTCGACGGCGCGGTCGGTGAGGATGACGGGGATGCCGGCGGCCTTGGCCTCGTTGAGCACCGCGTCCCACCCGCTCTCCACGACCGGCGAGAAGGCGATGTAGTCGACCTGCTGCTGGATGTAGGAGCGGATCGCCTTGATCTGGTTCTCCTGCTTCTGCTGCGCATCCGAGAACTTGAGCTCGATGCCCGCCTCTTCGAACGCCGACTGGATGTCGGTGGTGTTGGCGGTGCGCCATCCACTCTCCGCGCCGACCTGGGCGAAGCCGACCACGAGGTCTTCGATCGGCTTGGGGCCCGAGCCGCCGTCGGTCTCGGCGCCGCCACCGGCGCCTGCCCCGCCGCTCGCGCAGCCGGCGAGCCCGATCAGCAGGGCACCGACCGCCGCAACGGAAATGAGCTTCTTGTTCATTCGTGAACCTCCTTGTCCAAGTCCGGCGGGGCCGCGTGCTGTTGAGTGCTGCTCTTGGTGCCGGGCGGTCAACACTGGCCGCGTCGAAATGTTAGCGCTAACTGTTAGCGTTCACAATGCCCAGTCGAGTTCGTCATGAATGAGCCGCCAAACGGTCCTGTGAGCGCAAACATCGTGTCGCGGTCGCGCTCGGTCGTCGCTTCACCGTCTCTGCGAGCCGGCCCTGCGTCCGGCATACCCGGAAAACGAGTGAAGGGGCCACTTTCGGGACCCCTTCACAGAACTGTGCGCGAGGGGGTGTCTGGTTTCAGGACATCGTGGACGCATGTCTCGGGACATCGTGAACGGGTCCAGCGGTGCTGGGGGGATGTCTCGGGACATCGTGGACGGTGGCCAAGTACGAGGTGCTCATCAAAGCCGTCACTGTCCAGGGACTGTCCTATCGGCAGGTCGCTGCCCGCTATGGGGTGTCCAAGTCGCTCGTGCACAAGTTGCATCGTCGCTGGCTGGCTGAGGGCGACGGCGCGTTCGAACCGCAGTCCAGACGGCCCCGCTCGAGTCCGAACCGCACCCCAGAGACCGTCCGGTCTCGGATCATTGTCCTGCGCGACGAGCTCGTCGCCGACGGGCTGGATGCCGGCGCCGATACGATCACGGAGATGCTCACCCGTGAGGGCATCACGACCTCGCGAGCCAGCGTCTGGCGGATCCTCACCGGAGCCGGAAGAGTCGCAACCCCACCCACGGCTACCAACGCAAAAACGGATAAACCCCCAAAACCGGGGGTTCATCCGTCCGCGATGTCCTGAGACATCACACTGTGCGCGAGGGGGGAGTTGAACCCCCACGTCCTTTCGGACACTGGCACCTGAAGCCAGCGCGTCTGCCTATTCCGCCACTCGCGCAGTTCGCGACGCAGGCGGCTTCTCGCCCGCATCAACCTCCCGAGGATATCACGCCGTACGGAGCCAGCCCGTCGTGCGCCGGCGAACGACTGTGGTGCACACCGTTCTGCGGCCCCACAGGCTGTGCAACTACGATGTCGATACCTGCCTGCCTGCCTGAGGAGTCGTGTGGGACTACTTGACAGCTTCGAGAAGGGTCTCGAGCGTGCCGTGAACAGCGCGTTCGCCAAGACCTTCCGCAGTGGCATCCAACCGGTCGAAATAGCGTCCGCTCTGCGCCGTGAACTCGACACCAAGGCCGCCGTCGTGAGCCGCGACCGCATCCTGGCGCCGAACTCGCTGACGGTGCGGCTCTCGCCCGCCGACGACGAGAAGATGAGCTCGCTCGGCGCCACGCTCGTCGAGGAGCTCGACACGCTGGTGCAGAAGCACGCCAAGGCGCAGGGCTACAGCTTCGCCGGTCCCGTCTCGATCACGATCCGACGCGACGACAGCGTGCCGACGGGGACCATCGGCGTGGACTCCGGCACGGCGGCCGGTCAGGTGTCCTGGCGGGCGGTCGTCGACATCGACGGTAAGCGGCATCCGCTCACGAAGTCCCGCACGGTGATTGGCCGCGGCAGCGATGCCGACATCACGATCGCCGACCCCGGCACCAGCCGCAAGCACGTCGAGATCCTCTGGGACGGCCGGCGCGCCATGGTGCGCGACCTCGGGTCGACCAACGGGTCGTTCCTCGACGGCCGCAAGGTCGATGAAGCCGCCCTCACTCCCGAATCGACCGTGCGCATCGGGCGCACGGAGATCGTGTTCCGCGTGGTCGCGCAGAGCACGCCGCCTCGTCCGCCGATGCCACCGGCGGATGCGACGCGTGCCTACGACGTGCGGGACGGGGGCCTCGCGCCGTGAGCGAACTGACCCTCCTGCTCCTGCGCATCGGCTTCCTCCTCCTGCTCTGGTTCTTCGTCTTCGCGGTCGTCTACTCCCTACGAGCCGACCTGTTCGGCGTCAAGGTGCGCAAGCTTCCCGAGGCGGCGGCGGCCGCCCCGGCCCCCGCCGCCACTCCCGCTTCTCCTCGGGGGGCGCCCTCCGCCTCCCAGGCCGCCACGGCGGCCGTCGCCGCGAAACCCGTTGCTCAGACATCCCGCCCGGGTGGCAAGGCGACGCGAGACGCCGTCTCCCGCATCGTCATCACCTCGGGGCCGAAGGCCGGCCTCGAGCTGCCGATCGGCTCCGAGCCGCTGACGATCGGGCGCTCGAGCGAATCGGGGCTCGTCATCCGCGACGACTACACGTCCAGTCACCACGCCCGGCTCGTGCTGTGGGGCGACCAGTGGATGATCCAGGACCTCGACTCCACGAACGGCACCTGGCACAACGGTCAGCGCGTCTCGACTCCCACGCCCATCCTGGTCGGCGCGCCGATCAAGGTCGGCGCGACGACGTTCGAGCTGCGGAAGTAAAGGAGCCATGGTCTTCGAGGGCTCCAGCGCCGCCATCTCCCACACCGGGAAGGTGCGCTCCAACAACCAGGATTCGGGCTACGCCGGCTCGAACCTGTTCGTCGTGGCCGACGGCATGGGCGGCCATGCCGGCGGCGATGTCGCGTCGAGCCTCGCCGTCACGCGGCTGGAGAGCCTGGACCGGACGTACTCATCCACCGCCGAGGCCGAGCGGGAGCTGCAGCACGCGATAGCGGATGCCGCTGCCGACCTGATCGAGATGGTGCGCGAGCGCCCGGAACTGGCCGGCATGGGCACCACTGTCAGCGCGCTCGTGATGGTCGACGGCTACGCCGTGATCGCCCACATCGGCGACTCGCGCATCTACCTCTACCGCGACGACCAGCTCACGCAGATCACCACCGACCACACCTTCGTCCAGCGACTCGTGGAGTCCGGCCGCATCACCGAGGAGGAGGCGCGGTACCACCCGCGGCGCTCGGTGCTGATGCGCGTGCTCGGCGACATGTCCTCCGACCCCGAGGTCGACACCTTCATCATGCCGACGCAGGACGGCGACAGATGGATGCTGTGCTCCGACGGCCTGTCGGGGGTCGTGGACGACGCCCACACCGCCAAAGCCCTCGGCATGGGGATCGCGCCGGGGCGGACGGCCGACAACCTGCTCAAGCAGGCGCTCGACGGCGGGGCGCCCGACAACGTCACCATCGTCATCGTCGACGTCGGCGGGCAGCATCCCCTCGTGTCGGGCACGCCGACGATCGTCGGATCGGCATCCAATCCGCTCGGGGTGGCCGTGCCCGCCGCACGCTCCGGACGCAGCGGCTGGCTGCACCCGAACCGCCAGGCGGCCAACGAGCCGACGCATTTCGAGCCGGCCGCCGAGTTCCTCGAAGAGCTGATCGAGGAGGATCGCCGCCGCGCCCGCCGACGCCGCGTCGGCTGGATCATCGGCCTCGTCGTCGTGCTCGGTCTGCTCGCCGCCGCCGTCCTCGGCGCCTACAACTGGACGCAGACCCTGTTCTACGTCGGCGCCGATGACGACACCGTCGTGGTGTTCCGCGGCATCCAGCAGGGAATCGGTCCGATCTCGCTGTCCACGCCCTACGAAGACACCGGCATCCTGCTCGATGACCTCCCCTCCTTCGAACGGAGCACCGTGGAGGAGACGATCAGCGCACGATCCCTCGCGAACGCGGAAGCGATCATCGAGCGCCTGCGCGAGACCGCGGAGCAGACCGGATGACGGCGACATCCGACCTCTCGGCCGACACGACGGTTCTGCGGGCGCTCCGCAAGATGCGCCTGCCGCAGACCCAGCGCAACCGCGAACTGGGCCTGCTGATCTTCGCGTGCGCCATCAATGCCGCGGCGATGGCGCTGGTGCAGCTCGGCGCGCTGCGTGAGATCGAGTGGACGTTCCTGTTCTACGGCGGCGGCCTCACCGTACTGGTGTTCGCCCTGCACATCCTGCTGCGTCTGCGTGCCGCGGATGCCGATCCGTTCGTCGTGCCGATCGCCACGCTGCTCACGGGCCTCGGCATAGCGATGATCTACCGCATCGACATCGCGGTCGACCTGCAGGGCTGGGAGGCCTATTCGACCAAGCAGCTCGCGTGGACGGCGATCGCGGTCGTGGGGGCGAGCGCGGTGGTGTTCTTCCTCCGCAACTACCGGGTGCTGTTCCGCTACACCTACGTGTCCGGCCTCGCCGGCATCCTCCTGCTGCTTCTTCCCTTCATCCCGGGTCTCGGTGTGGACGACGCCGGTGCCGATGTCTGGGTGACGATCGCCGGGGTTTTCTCTTTCCAGCCGGGCGAGCTCGCGAAGATCCTGCTCGCGATCTTCTTCGCCGGCTACCTGGTGCGAACGCGCGAGAGCCTCGCGTCGACCGGCACGCGCTTCCTCGGGATGACGTGGCCGCGCGCACGCGAGTTCGGGCCGCTGCTCGTGATCTGGCTGATCTCCCTGGGCATCATCGTGCTGCAGCGCGACCTCGGCACCGGGCTGCTGATCTTCGGCATGTTCGTGGCGATGCTCTACGTCGCGACGGGCAAGACCAGCTGGGTCGTCATCGGTGTCGGGCTCGCCGTGGCCGGCGCCCTGCTCGCATCCCAGGTGCTGAGCTACGTCGGCGGGCGCTTCGCGAACTGGCTCGATGCCTTCAACCCCGAGATCATCGACAGGGGCGGCGGCAGCTATCAGCTCGTACAGGGCATCTTCGGCCTCGCGCAGGGCGGGCTGATCGGCACCGGCCTCGGTCAGGGCCGTCCCTACCTCACGCCGCTGTCGCAGAGCGACTACATCTTGGCGAGCCTCGGCGAGGAGCTCGGGCTCGTCGGAGTGTTCGCGATCCTCTGCCTCTACATGGTGTTCGCGAGCCGAGGGATGCGCATCGGCCTCGCCGGCCAGGACGACTTCGGCAAGCTGCTGGCGACGGGGCTCTCGTTCACGATCGCCCTGCAGGTGTTCATCATGGTGGGCGGCGTCACGCGTCTGATCCCGCTGACCGGCCTGACGACGCCGTTCCTCACCGCGGGCGGGTCGTCGCTGATCGCGAACTGGCTCATCGTCGCGCTTCTGCTGCGCATCTCCGACGGCGTTCGCCGCCAGCCGAGGGTGGTGATCGGATGAGCCCCGTGCGAATCCTGCTCCCCCAGGGAGGTGCCGAGTGACCAAAGAACTCCGGCGGCTGAGCATCGTCATGCTCGTGATGTTCCTCGCCCTCTTCGGATCGACGAGCTGGATACAGGTCGTCCAGGCGGAGACGCTGTCCGAGCACCCCCGTAACACCCGCGCGCTCTACGACAGCTACGAGGTGCAGCGGGGCTCGATCATCGTCGGCGGCGTCGCCATCGCGACCTCCGTTCCATCCCAGGACGTCTACTCCTTCCAGAGGGTCTATACGGATGCCGGCATGTGGGCTCCCGTCACGGGATACATCAATCCGGCGCTGGGTTCTGCTACCGGCATCGAACAGGCGATGAACCCCGAGCTCTCGGGCACCGACGGGTCGCAGTTCCTCTCCCGCATCGAACGCATCGTGTCCGGGCAGCCGCCGCGGGGCTCGAACGTGCTGCTCACGCTCGACGCGGACGCGCAGCGCGCCGCATACGACGCCCTGCAGGGTCTTGAGGGCGCCGTGCTCGCCATCGAACCGGCGACCGGCCGCATTCTGGCGATGGCGACATCGCCGAGCTACGACACCAACCTGCTCGCGACGCACAACACGACGGACGCCCTCGCCGCCTACGACGCGCTGGACGCCGACCCCGGAGATCCGCTGTCCAACCGCGCGATCGCCGGCAACCTCAACCCGCCCGGATCCACGTTCAAGCTGGTCACGGCCGCGACGGCGTTCGCCTCGGGGGAATGGACGCCGCAGTCGACCCTGCCCAACCCCGCGATCTACCAGCTCCCGCAGTCATCGAGCACCGTGCAGAACGCGTGGGGCGGCACGTGCGGTCCCGGCGCGGAAGTCACAATCGCCGAGGCGCTGCGGCTGAGCTGCAACATCCCGTTCGCGGAGCTCGCCGTCCAGCTGGGAGACCGGGCGATCCTCGAGATGGCCGAGTCGTTCGGCTTCAACGACTCGTTCGAATCGCCCCTTGTCTCGACGCCGTCGGAGTACCCGCGGGCGCTGGATGACGCGCAGACCGCCCTGACGGGCTTCGGTCAGGGGCAGGTGATCGCCACGCCCCTGCAAATGGCGATGGTCTCGGCGGGGATCGCCAACGAGGGCGTGGTGATGAATCCCCGGATGGTGGACCGCGTCATCGGACCCGATCTCGCGGTGCAGCAGACGTTCGACGACACGGAGTTCGGGCGGGCGCTGGACGCCGAGATCGCCCGGGAGATGGTCGCCCTCATGGTGCGCAATGTCAGTGACGGCGCGGCCTCGGGTGCAAGAATAGAAGGAGTCGATGTGGCCGGAAAGACGGGCACGGCGGAGAACGGCGAACGCGAACCATATACCTTGTGGTTCACGGGGTTCGCCCCCGCTGACAACCCGCAGGTAGCCGTCGCGGTCGTGGTTGAGAACGGCGGCGGTCAAGGGCAGTCGGGCAGCGGTGACACCATCGCGGCTCCGATCGCGAAGAAGGTCATGGAGGCGGTGCTGAACAGATGAGGCCAACACAGGGTGTGTCTTTCGGCGGCCGCTACGAACTGATCTCTCGGATCGCGATCGGCGGCATGGGCGAGGTGTGGGAGGCCACAGACCACGTCATCGGCCGCACGGTCGCCATCAAGATCCTCAAGGACGAGTACATGGGCGATCCCGGGTTCCTCGAGCGCTTCCGCGCCGAGGCTCGTCACGCCGCTCTCGTCAATCACGAGGGCATCGCCAGCGTGTTCGACTACGGCGAGGAGAACGGCAGCGCGTTCCTTGTCATGGAGCTCGTACCGGGCGAGGCCCTGTCGACGATCATCGAGCGCGACGGAGCGCTCGGCGCCGACAAGACCCTCGACATCGTCGCGCAGACCTCCGCCGCGCTCCAGGCCGCGCACGCCGCCGGTCTCGTGCACCGCGACATCAAGCCGGGAAACCTGCTGATCACGCCCGATGGGCGCGTGAAGATCACCGACTTCGGCATCGCCCGCATCGCCGACCAGGTGCCACTGACCGCCACCGGTCAGGTCATGGGCACCGTGCAGTACCTCTCGCCGGAGCAGGCCTCCGGTCACGCCGCGTCGCCGGCCACCGACACCTACTCGCTCGGCATCGTGGCCTACGAGTGCCTCGCCGGCAAGCGCCCCTTCACGGGCGAGTCGCAGGTGGCGATCGCCATGGCCCAGATCAACGAGCAGCCGCCACCGCTGCCCCCGACGGTCGCCGTCCCGGTGCAGAACCTGGTCATGGCGATGATCGCCAAGAAGCCCGAGGACCGGCCGGCCTCCGCCGCGGCCGTCGCCCGTGCGGCCAGCGCTCTGCGGCGCGGAGACGTCGCGGCCGCCGCTGCGGCCGTGCCGGCGATCGCGACCGGAGTGGTCGGCGACGACGCCACGCAGCTGCTCGGCGCGGCGGGCGAGGACGCGACGCGTCTGCTCCCCTCGACGGCGGCCGTGCCGGTCGAAGAACCGGTGAAACGCAAGCGCAGCCCGTGGACCTGGCCCCTGATCGCCCTCATCGTGCTGCTGCTGCTCGTGCTCGGCGGAACGCTCTGGGCGGTGCTGACCAATCAGACGCCCGAGGCGGCTCCGTCCACATCGAGCTCCCCACCGTCGCTGCCACCCACTCCCAGCGCGACGGCGTCGCAGACGCCCGTGGACACGCGGGTCGATGTGGACGCACTCGCGCTGACAGGGAAGACCTGTGACGAGGCACGCTCGATTCTCGTCGATGCCGAACTTGTCGCACAGTGCGCGACGGGCAACGCCGCCACGAGCGACGACCAGGTTGGTCTCGTCTACGACTTCCAGCCCCGCGGAAGGCTCGCCGAGGGCACCGAGGTGACGGTGACGGTGTACGGCCCCGTCGTCGCCATCGGCGGTCCGCAGAGCGCGCCGACCCTGACGACGACCGACGGTAATCCTGTTACGCCTCCGATCCCCGCAGGCTCGACTGCACGACTGAACTGGCAGAACTTCACTTGCCCATCCGGTACAGGAACCCTGAGCCAATACACCGTCGCGCTGACGAACGCCACGTTCACGGAGAATCAGCCGGACGAGCAGGTCTTCCCGCCGGACGTGCGGCAGGCCAACATCGTGGTGAGCCAGGACGCGGTCGGGCAGAACGTGACCGCCATTTATACCGCCACGTGCAACGGCGGTCCGCGCGAGTCCGATCCGTCCCCACCCATGGATGTGCTGATCACCGACGCCGGGACCGACGAGGGGGAGGAGGGCGGCGAGTGACGGGGAGTGTTCGCCGTGTCCGCCTAGGCTAGGCTCGAAGCTTGTTTCACCACCCTGGGAGTCGATCCGTGTCGAGCGAACCGCGCGTCCTTTCGGGCAGGTATCGCATCGACGAACTCATCGGACGCGGCGGCATGGCCAGCGTCTACCGCGGATATGACATCACGCTGGGCCGCAGCGTCGCCATCAAGATCCTCCGTCGAGACCTGGCGAACGACAACGCCTTCCGCACGCGTTTCCGGCTCGAGGCACAGGCTGCCTCGCGCATGGCCAATCCCACGATCGTGCGCGTCTTCGACGCCGGAGAAGACACCGTCACCGACGCCTCCGGCACCCACCCCGCTCCGTACATCGTGATGGAACTCGTGCACGGTGCCCTGCTCAAGGACATCATCGCGGCGGGCCCGGTGCCGGTGACGGACGCCGTTCGATATGTCGACGGCATCCTCGAGGCGCTGGAGTACTCCCACCGCGCCGGTGTGGTGCACCGCGACATCAAGCCGGGCAACGTCATGGTGACGGACTCCGGCCAGGTGAAGGTGATGGACTTCGGCATCGCCCGCGCCGTCTCGGACTCCTCGTCGACCGTGGCGGAGACGACCTCGATCATCGGCACCGCGGCATACTTCTCGCCCGAGCAGGCGAAGGGCGAGTCGGTGGATGCCCGGGCCGACCTCTACTCGACAGGGGTGGTGCTCTACGAACTGCTGACGGGTCGCACCCCGTTCCGCGGGGACTCGCCCGTGGCCGTCGCCTACCAGCACGTCAGCGAGACACCGGTCCCGCCGTCGGAGGTCATCGCGACCGTTCCGCGCGCCTTGGACGCGGTCGTGCTGCGCGCCCTGGCGAAGGATCCGTTCCATCGATACCAGGACGCCGCCTCGTTCCGCGAGGCGGTGGATGGCGCCGTCGATGGCAAGGCGCCTTCCAAGCGCCAGCTCGGCTCCCTCACCAGCGAGCTCTACGGACCCAACCCCCGCCAGGCGGCGGAAACCGCCCGTTCGCTCCGCCAGCTCACCACCGACACGACGATGACCCGCACGCAGAGCGGTCCGCCGGTCGCGTGGATCTGGGCGGGCGTGGCCGTGCTCGCGGTTCTGCTCATCTCGGTGCTCTTCTGGGCCGTCACGATCCGACCGGCCTCGGAGGTGCCCACCAACGCTCGCATCATTCCCGATGTGACCGGGATGACGTACGAGGAGGCGAACGAGGCGCTCGAGGCCGAGGACCTGGTCGCGTATCGCGCCGAAGAGGCGAGCAACGATGTCGCCCTCGGCGACGTCATCCGCAGCGAGCCCGAAGTCGGGGCATCTGTGTCCCCCGGCCAGAGGGTGACGCTCTACGTGTCCCGGGGCCCCGAAACGAGCGTGGTTCCGCCCCTCGAGGGACTGCTCGAAGAACCGGCACGTGCCGCGATCACCGCTGCAGGCCTGTCCATCGGCGCCATCACCCAGCGCAACGATCCTGCCCTGGCTGCGGGCACCGTGATCTCATCCGATCCCGAGTCCGGCGACGAGGTCGATCGTGCGACGCCCGTGAATCTCGTGCTCGCCACGGGCCGCGTGGTGCTCCTCGACTACCGGGGGTTCACTGTGGAGGCGGCTACGCGGGCGCTCGAGGCCGAGGATTCCCAGCTGTTCGTCGAGCCCCTCGAAGATCCTTCCTGCGCGGCGTCCGACCCCGCTATCGTCGTCGCCCAGTCCATCCCGCCGGGAGAGGCGACCGTGCACGCCACCATCACCCTCACCTACTGCTCCGGGTCCTAGCTCGATCGCTCCCGAGCTTCGGCCGCTGACGATTCCGGCGCCGTAGGCAGCGGGTGCAGCGCCGACGAAGCCAGCACGGCACCCGGCATCCCGACCGCAGACAGCCAGTTCGCGAGCAGCCGGTAGCCCCCATCGGTGAGCACCGACTCCGGGTGGAACTGAACTCCCCAGATCGGCAGCGAGCGGTGGGCGATGCCCATGATGACCCCACCGTCGGTGCGGCTGGTGACGACCAGTTCCCTCTGAAGGGTTTCCGGCTCGATGGCCAGCGAGTGGTATCGCGTCGCGGTGAACGGGTCAGGGAGCCCGTCGTAGAGCGGCGAGCCGTCGTGATGGACGAGCGATGTCATGCCGTGCATGAGCTCCGGTGCGTGCCCGACGGTGGCGCCGAATGCCTCGGCGATCGCCTGGTGACCGAGGCAGACGCCGAGCAGCGGCATCCGCGACTCGGCGGACGCACGGACGACGGCGATGGACGCCCCGGCATCCGCGGGAGCACCCGGCCCCGGCGAGACCAGCACGCCGTCGTACCCCTGGATCGCGCGCGCCGGGTCGCTGATCTCGTCGGCCTCGATGAGGTGCACCTCGGCGCCGAGCTGTTCCACGTAGCCGACCAGGGTGTGCACGAAGCTGTCGTGGTTGTCGACGACCAGCACCCGCGTACTCATGTCCCGCCTGTCGTCTCCTGCGAACGCGAGATCCCGCCGGGGGCACACCCTGCGACCGTCACTCGACGGTCACCTCCTGCGGATTCACGATCTGGCTCACAAAGGGGAAGACGAAGAAGAAGAGGGCGTAGAGGATGGCGACGGCAAGGATCAGCAGGATGAGAACCCGTACCCACCACGGGCCCGGCAGCACCCGCCACAGCGCCCCGTACATCAGACTGCCGCGTCCGTCAGCGACGTGGGCGGTCCCTCGGCCCGAGGCCGGAACGACTCGAAGATGCTGTAGCCCACGATGCGCTCGGCCAGCGAGAACTTGGGCGAACAGCTCGTCATCGTCAGGTAGCGCCCGTCCGCCGGGGTCCCCGGCGCCTGCGGCACGTCCTCGAGCACGTCGATCTCCGAGGGCTGCACGTACTCGAGGTTGCGGAACCGGTAGGTGTACCACCCGACGGGCGTCTCGATGACGACCGCGTCGCCGACATGCAGCTCGGCGAGGCGGGCGAACGGCGCTCCGAATGTCGTTCGGTGTGCCGCCAGGGCGACGTTGCCGACCTGACCGGGCATCTCCGTGTCCGGGTAGTGTCCGATGCCGATGTGGTCGAGGGTGCCGGCGCGTGTCACGCCCCCGGCGATCATGGTGGCGTACTCGGCGCCGAACCGCGGGATCCGCATGATCCCGAACACCTCGGTGTTGCCCGGCTGGTCGAGCACGATCGGCTCCCACACCTGTTCCGGAGCGGTCGTCGCGGACGGGTCGGGTGAGCCGGTCGGGTCTGGAGTGGCCGGTACCGGTACGGGAACCTCGTCGGCGGATGCATCCCATTCCTCGGAGAGCTCCTGGCCCGCGGCGTTGTTCTGCGCGCCGTAGATCATGTCGCCGATCCAGAGCTGCCAGCCGACGTAGAGCAGCACGACGATCCCCAGCGTGATGAGGAGTTCACCGAGCACGCCGGTGACGGACGTGCGCCGACGGGCCCGTCCGAGAGGCGCCTCCGGGGAGGCAGCGGTTCGCCCATCCACAGGGCGAGTCTACCGAGCACGCCCGTACGGAGCCTGGCAGTAGAATGGCGGCATGGCACGATCTGACAAGGGTGACGAGCAAATCGAACGCAGCGAAGCGGATGTCGCACCCAATCCGGTGTGGTTCAAGCCGGTGATGATCGGCTTCATGCTCCTGGGCCTCGTCTGGGTGCTGGTCTTCTACTTGAGCAACATGGCCTTCCCGATCCCAGGCATCGGCGCGTGGAACCTCGTCATCGGCTTCGGCATCGCCTTCATCGGGTTCCTGATGACCACCCGCTGGAGATAGCGGGAATTACACGCGTGTCATTCGTCCACATGTGTGGATGAACCTGTGGATAACTCCGCCCCATCGCCGAAGACGACTCCGACGCTCGCGGCTCAGGTGTAGATCGTTAGCGGGATCAGCAGCAGTGCGCCGAGCCCGGCGACCAGTGCGCAGAGCAGCAGAATCTGCAGCCCTCGCAGGCGCGGACTGCGGGTGCGCGCGAAGATCAGCCCGATGAGCGCTCCGGTGACCAGGCCCCCGACGTGCGCCTGCCAGGAGATGTTCCTGCCAGGAAGAAATCCCAGCACCAGGTTGATCCCCAGGATGATCGCGATGAAGGTGATGTTGGCACCGATGTGCCGTCCGATCACCAACAGAGCGCCCAGCAGTCCGAACACCGCTCCGGACGCGCCGATGACACCGACTCCGAACCCGAGCAGAGCCACGGCGACGGAGCCGCCGAGTCCGCTGATCAGATACAGCGCCAGGAACCTGACGTGACCGAGCAGAGGCTCGAGGCTGCGGCCGATCATCCAGACGGCTAGCATGTTCAGCGCCAGATGCAGGAAGTTGTCGTGCACCAACAAGCTGGTGAGCAGTCGCCACGGCTGGAAGGTGCCGGTCAGCTGGGGGTAGAGGAACGGTGCGAAGAAGGCGAGCCCTTCCCGCACGGGCGAATTCGGAATCATCTGCGTCAGGTACACGAGCACCGTCACCGCGATGACGCTGTAGGTCACGACAGGGCGCTCGCGGGATACCACGGCCGACGCCGACCCCCTGGACCACCGTCGCTGAGCCTTGACCTGGGCGGGGGTCTGAGACTTCTGCTGGTCGCGCATGCACTCCGGACAGATCACGCCGACGGCCGCCTGCGTCTGACATTCCGGACAGATCGTGCGCAGACACCGCTGGCACAGCACGAAGCTCTGCCGGTCCGGATGCCGGTAGCAGAAGTTCTCGCTGTTGCGGGCGAACTGGGGGGATGTCACGGGGTGATCGACGTCACAGGTCTGGTTCTAGACCTGCGAGATCTCGACCGACTCCAGCACAACCGGCTCGATCGGCCGGTCGCCGCCAGCGGTCGGGACGGCGGCGATCTCGTCGACGACGGCGCGCGACTCGTCGTCCGCGACCTCGCCGAAAATGGTGTGCTTGCCCTGCAGCCACGGCGTGGGATCGGTCGTGATGAAGAACTGGGAGCCGTTGGTGCCTTCCGTCTGCCCGGTGATGGCGTTCCGACGCAGACCGGCGTTCGCCATGGCGAGCTTGTACGGGGCACGGAAGTCGAGGTCACCCGAGATCTCGTCATTGAACGTGTAACCGGGGCCGCCGACGCCCTGTCCGAGCGGATCGCCGCCCTGGATCATGAAGCCGGGGATGATGCGGTGGAAGACGACGTCTTTGTACAGGGGGCCCTCGCCCGGCTTGCCCGTGGCGGGGTGGGTCCACGACCCGGAACCGTCGGCGAGACCGATGAAGTTCTGCACCGTTCGCGGTGCGTGGTCACCGTAGAGGTTGACGACGATGTCGCCGTGGTTGGTGTGCAAGGTGGCAACGGCGGTGTGCTGAGGCATGCGTACATTCTCTCAGAGTTCTGTGCAACCCCTCGCGTGGCCGTCGTGGTCTGGCAAGATGGGACATTCAGATCCTCATCGATTAGGGAGGGCCCCGTGAGCCTCAGCCGGAAGCGTAAGAAGGAACTCCGCAAGCTGCAGGATTCTGCGAGCAGACTGTGGGAGACCCAGCAGGTCCTCGTTGGAGAAGCCGCGGGCATCGCCCGTGAGGCGGGTCGCCAGCTCGGCAACTACCGCCGCGAGCAGGTCGTGCCGACCGTGCAGGCCAAGTACGGCGAGACGCTGGCGCCGGTCGTCTCCAAGACGAAGAACATCTTCGACGAGCGCGTCGTCCCCACGGTCGGAACCGCATGGGGCTCCGCCCTCTCGGTTCTGGATGCCGCGAACGAGGTCCGCCAGCGTGCCGCCGCTGGTCGTGGCATCGACCTGGCGCCGTTCAAGAAGGTCTCTCCGGTCGTCGCCGCGCCGGCACCCAAGGGCATCGGCGTCGGTGGAGTCGTCGCGATCGTGCTCGGCGTCGCCGCAGCCGTCGGCGTGGTGTACGCCGCATGGCAGACGCTCCGCGCGGATGACGAGCTCTGGGTAGCGGATGATCCGCTGCGCGCGCCCGACGCGTGACATCGGATCCCGAGGACGTCGAATCGGCTGAAGAGCCGGTCGAAGACCCCGTTCGGCGCGTCCGCGAAGCGGCCGCCGAGCGGGGTCTCACCATTGAGATCCGCGAGCGTCCGGCCGCCCGCAGTCTGCCCGAGGCGGCGGAGCTCCTCGGCCTGCGTCCGGCGGACATCGTCAAGACGCTCGTCGTGAAGAGGGCCGACGACACCTATCTGTTCGCCCTCGTGCCGGGGGATCGCGCCATCTCATGGCCGAAGCTGCGGCAGGTCGTCGGCGTCAACAAGCTGCAGCTCCCCGAGCCCGAGCGCGCCCTGGCTGCCACCGGTTATGCCCGCGGCACCATCGTGCCGATCGGAAGCACCAACGAGTGGCCCGTCTTCGCCGACGAGCGGATCGTGGGGGAGCGGATCGCCATGGGCGCGGGCGCCCACGGCTACAGCCTCTTCGTCGACGCCGACGATCTCGTGCGGGCCTACGGTGCGACGGTGGCCGACATCTCGCAAGAGATCACAGAAGGCCGGCCATCTTGAGGGCTACGTCGACGAGCTTGACGCGCTGAAGCCCGCTCACCTGTTCGAGGGTGAACCACTCCGCCCGGTCTGTGGAGCCGTCCTGCTCGTTGCGGAGCCTTCCCCCAGTGATCCGCGCGCGGTAGATGATGCGCAGCGCCTGGAGCGGCTCCGTGGCGTCGGGCTGCACCCGCCGGTTGGTGGGGATCACTCGAGAGTGGATGCCGAGCAGGTCGACGATCTTGACCCGGTATCCGGTCTCCTCGCGCACCTCGCGCCGTGCCGCCATCTCGGGGTCTTCGCCGGGCTCCAGGCCGCCGCCGGGCATCGTCCAGGCGGCGCGGCGGCCCTCGTTCCAGTGAGCGAGCAGGACCCGGCCTTCGTCATCGGTGACGACGGCGTAGGCGGCGACGCGCAGGTCCATGGTTCACACCCTAACCGCGGCGCTCCCCGGCAGACGAGGAGCGCCGCGGGAAGGAAGACCAGCCCGCAGTGCTGGAAGATCAGCCCTGTAGTGCAGCGGCCGGACTCGTCGGCACGCGCCGGAAGGCGCGCCGCTGACGGTACCGCCCGATGGCGATGATGCCTGCGCCGATTGCCACGAACGCCAGGAAGATCGCCGAGATGTAGAGAAGCGCGGATCCCCATCCGCCGGCGCCATGCGGGTCGAGGAACGGGTAGGGGTACCACCACGCCGTCTCGCCGGCCGGGTCGACCACCAGCTCGCCGCGCACCATGGTGTGCACCAGCCACGCGAGCGGGTAGGCCGCGAGCGCCGGGAGGCTCGACCATGACAGGCCGCGGCGACGCCTTGCGAAGAGGAGATCGGCGAGGAAGTACAGCGGCAGCACCACGTGAAGCACCTCGACGGCGTAGGAGTCCATCATCGCGATACCAGGTGAGTCGCCCAGGGCGGCCACGGAAGGCTCCCCGCGCAGAAGCACGTTGTACACGACGCCGAGCAGCAGGATCGGGCCCGTGGCGATCGCCATCCCCAGAGCGATCGCCCGCGGCTCGGTCGAGACATCGGGATGCAGTCGCCACCACGCCGCGGCGGCGGTGAGCGCCGCGACGCTGAGCAGCGTCGAGACGATCGTGAACAGACTGAAGTAGTTGGCGAGCACGAGCGGCAGATCCTGCTCCCGCCTCGTGGCGCGATCCACGTTCACCACGAATCCAGCGGCTACCCCTGACAGGCCGGCGGCCGCAGCCCCGAGCCTCAACCATGACCAGAACATGAGATTCCCCCCAGGAGTCGGACTACGGTGTCCGACGTATGTGAGGCAGGTTTATCGGCTCCCGGCGGCGGGGGCGCAAACTATAGCGGCGTGCGAAGAGAAAGCAAGGATGCGGTGGCGCATTCCTTGTGCGCCTTCTACATACTGTCCCCCATACGGAGGACGTGATCTACAAATCGGGCGCCTGTCCCCCTCTTGGGGGACAGAATCTGGCCCAAGACAGGAGCGGTCAGAGGCCGGACGAAACCGCATTCAGCAGTTCCGCCACATCGAGTCCCGCGGCCGGGGCATCCACCCGGTGAGTCAGCAGCACCACACAGGCGCCCGCATCGGGCAGCATCCAGAACTCCGCCCCCGCCCAGCCGGCGTGGCCGTAGACGTCGCGTGCGAGCATGCCCGGAGCACGCCGCAGCAGGTTCCAGGACAGCCCCCATTCCTGACCCCGCTCGGCAGGATACGGCTCCAGCTTCGGGAGTCCGCCCGTGCGCGGCTCCAGCGACGCGGACAGTGCGAGGGGAGTGACGATCGCCCCGTCGTCGGCGATCAGCGACCGCCCGATGGCGAGCAGGTCGGCCGCACGGCCGTACAGGCCGGCCCCGGGATGCCGCAACGACGCGAATCGAGCGGGGTCGAAGTCTCCACGGCCATGCACCCGGTGCGGCTCGGAGACCGGGTCGAAGGCGATCCCTGCGGCCGACACGGCGGAGAAGGCTTCGCGCAGCCCCTCGTCCAGGCTCATGCCCGTGGCGTCCTCGACGAGCACACGCACGCCCTCGAAGGCGAGCGATGAGTACCGCGTTGCGCTGCCTGGGGCGAAGTCCGAGCCGGCCTTGCGAAGAACGTCGAGCAGCGGACCCTGGACATCCAACGCCGGCTCGGAGAGGCCGCTCGTGTGGCTGAGCAGGTGGTGCAGTCGCACCGGCGAGCGTCCGAGCCCCCGCAGCTCGGGGATGACCCGATCGAGCGGAGCCTCGAGCGAGAGCCGTCCCCGCTCGACGGCCCGCAGGGCGACCAGTCCGACGAGCGGCTTGGTGACCGAGAACAGCGGGTAGACATCGTCCGGCGTCGCCGCACGCCGGCCGTCGGACCCGTATGCCCGGATGTCGATGATCTCTTCGGCCGTGGCGATACCCAGAACGGCCGTGGGAAGGATTCCCCGCTCGACTTGACGCTCGGCCCAGTCGAACGCGGGGGTGAACTGCATGTGGAGCCTAGGAGAATCGAACTCCTGACATCCTGCTTGCAAAGCAGGCGCTCTACCAACTGAGCTAAGGCCCCTGAGGCGAGGTGGTGGGGGTACCAGGACTTGAACCTGGGACCTCTTCATTATCAGTGAAGCGCTCTAACCGCCTGAGCTATACCCCCGTCAACCTCCAAGACTTTACCTGAAGGTTTCGGTTTCGAGAAACCGGCCCTAGTTCGAGGTGAACCCCACCAGGAGACCGCCGGTGATCTTGACCGCGAGATTGTAGATGCCGGCGACCACGGCGCCCAGGACCGTCACGACGATGAGGTTGAGGATGGCGACGACGGCCGCGAAGGCCATCACCTGGGGGAGCCCGACGAAGGACTGGATCGAGATGCCGTCCGAGAAGCTCTGGAAGAACTCGTCGACTTGGGCGACCAGGCCGGTGGTCTGCACCACCGTGTAGACGAGGAAGAACGTGACGACCGTGACGATCGCGAGGGCGACGGCGGCGAGGAACGAAAGCTTCACAGCCGACCAGAAGTCGATATAGACCAGGCGCAGGCGCACCTGCTTCGAACTGGACTTGCTGGTGGACTTCTTGGCGAGCTTGTCGGCTACGGTGCTCATGCGTCAGTACTTTCCTCGGGGATGTCGGTGGAGGCTTCGACCTCATCGGCTGCATCGTCGGCAGCTTCGGCTGCTATGGCCAGGCCGCGCTCTCCGTTGCGAGCGATCGCGATGATTCGATCCTCGTCGCCGGCGCGTGCAAACACGACGCCCATGGTGTCGCGGCCCTTGGCGGGGACCTCGGCCACGGCAGAGCGTACCACCTTGCCGCTGGCAAGAACCACCAAGACCTCGTCGTCCTCTCCCACGATCAGACCGCCGGCGAGCACCCCGCGATCATCGTTCAGGCGCGCGACCTTGATGCCGATCCCGCCTCGGCTCTGGCTGCGGTACTGGTCGACGGAGGTGCGCTTCGCGTAGCCGCCCTCGGTGACGACGAATACGTAGCCCTGATCCCTGACCACCGAGGCGGAGAGCAGGCTGTCGTGTCCGCGGAACGACATTCCCTTCACTCCCTCGGTGGAGCGCCCCATCGGGCGCAGCGACTCGTCGGACGCGGTGAAGCGCAGTGACATGCCGTGCCGGCTGATCAGCAGGATGCCATCGCCCTCCTCGACGAGCATCGCGCTCGTCACCTCGTCGTCTTCGCGCAGCTTGATGGCGATGACGCCGCCCTGCCGGTTCGTGTCGTATTCGGCCAGACGCGTCTTCTTGATGAGGCCGCCCCGGGTAGCCAGCACGAGATACGTCGCGACGGAGTAGTCGCGGATGTCGAGGATCTGGGCGATCTCCTCGCCCGGCTGCAGGGCGAGGAGGTTCGCGACGTGCTGACCCTTGGCGTCGCGGCCCGCCTCGCCCACCTCGTAGGCCTTGATGCGATACACGCGGCCCTTGGTGGTGAAGAACAGCAGCCAGTGGTGCGTGGTGGTCACGAAGAAGTGCTCCACCACGTCGTCCGCGCGCAGCTGGGCGCCCTTGACGCCCTTTCCGCCGCGGTGCTGCGACCGGTAATTGTCACTGCGCGTGCGCTTGATGTACCCGTCGCGGGTGACGGTGAGCACCATCTCCTCTTCGGGAATGAGGTCCTCGTGCGACATGTCGCCGTCGTAGCCGGGCAGGATCTGCGTGCGGCGGTCATCGCCGAAGCGGTCGACGATGCCGACGAGCTCGTCGCGGATGATGGTGCGCTGACGCGCCGGGTCCGCCAGGATCGCCTTGAAGTCCGCGATCTGCGCCTCGAGGTCCGTGGCCTCGTCGATGATCTTCTGGCGCTCCAGGGCCGCCAGGCGACGCAGCTGCATCGCGAGGATCGCATCGGCCTGGATGTCGTCGATCTCGAGCAAGGACTTCAGGCCCTCGCGGGCGTCGTCCACCGTCGGCGAGCGGCGGATCAGCGCGATCACGTCGTCGAGCGCGTCCAGCGCCTTGAGGTAGCCGCGCAGGATGTGCATGCGCTCTTCCGCCTTGCGAAGGCGGAACCGCGTGCGCCGGACGATGACCTCGATCTGGTGATCGATCCAGTGCGTGATGAACCCGTCGAGGGGCAGCGTGCGCGGCACGCCGTCGACGATCGCGAGCATGTTCGCGCCGAAGTTCTCCTGCAGCTGAGTGTGCTTGTACAGGTTGTTCAGCACGACCTTGGCGACGGCATCCCGCTTCAGCACGATCACGAGGCGCTGACCGGTGCGCCCGGACGACTCGTCGCGGATGTCGGCGATACCGGTGATCCTGCCCTCGCGCGCGAGGTCGCTGATCTTCACGGCGACATTGTCGGGGTTCACCTGATACGGCAGCTCGGTGATCACGAGGCAGGTGCGGCCCTGCACCTCTTCGACGTTGACCACGGCTCGCATCGTGATGGAGCCCCGACCGGTGCGGTAGGCGTCCTTGATGCCGCGCGTGCCGAGGATCTGCGCGTGCGTCGGGAAGTCCGGCCCGGGGATCCGCTCCATGAGGGCCTCGAGCAGCTCCTCGCGCGTGGCCTCGGGGTTCTCGAGCGCCCAGAGTGCGCCGTTGGAGACCTCTCGGAGGTTGTGCGGCGGGATGTTGGTCGCCATGCCGACCGCGATGCCGACCGAGCCGTTGACCAGCAGGTTCGGGAAGCGCGAAGGGAGCACGACGGGCTCCTGCGTCTGGCCGTCGTAGTTGTCCTGGAAGTCGACGGTGTCTTCTTCGATGTCGCGCACCATCTCGAGCGCGAGCGGGGCCATCTTCGTCTCGGTGTATCGGGGCGCGGCGGCGCCCTGGTTGCCCGGAGAGCCGAAGTTTCCCTGACCGAGGGCCAGCGGGTACCGCAGCGACCACGGCTGCACGAGGCGGACAAGGGCGTCGTAGATCGGCGCATCGCCGTGCGGGTGGTAGTGGCCCATGACTTCGCCCACCACACGCGCGCACTTGGAGAACGACTTGTCTGGACGGAACCCGCCGTCGTACATCGCGTAGATCACACGGCGGTGCACGGGCTTCAGACCGTCCTCGACGCGCGGCAGTGCGCGGCCGATGATCACGCTCATCGCATAGTCGAGGTAGCTGCGCTGCATCTCGGCCTGCAGATCGATCTGGTCGATGCGGCCGTGGTTGTGCTCGGGGACGGCGGGTCGTTCTGCGTCAGTCATGTTCTTCGTTTCGTTCGATGTGCTGGGGGCCGGCTCCGCGATGCTCCTGCTGAGGCAAGAGCTGGGCCCCTACCCCGATTGCCTCAGCGGGAGCATCGCTGCGCCGGCGTGCGCGTCGTGCGGTGCGGAGATAGCGGGGGTGCGACCCCGCGTCTGCCTCGCTGGGGCTGGAAGGGGGGTGTCAGATGTCAAGGAACCGGACGTCCTTGGCGTTGCGCTGGATGAAGCCGCGGCGCGATTCGACGTCTTCGCCCATCAGGATCGTGAAGATCTCGTCGGCGGCGGCCGCGTCGTCGATCGTCACCTGACGGAGCGTGCGGGTCTCCGGATCCATGGTGGTCTCCCACAGCTCCTTGTCGTTCATCTCGCCGAGACCCTTGTAGCGCTGGATGCCGTTGTCCTTCGGGATGCGCTTGCCTCCGGCGATGCCCTCCGTGAGGAGCGCATCGCGTTCACGGTCGCTGTAGACGTACTCGTGCGGGGAGTTCGACCATTTCAGCCGGAACAGCGGCGGCTGCGCGAGGTACACGAACCCCGCCTCGATGAGCCCGCGCATGTAGCGGAACAGAAGCGTCAGCAGGAGCGTGGTGATGTGCTGACCGTCGACATCGGCATCCGCCATCAGGACGATCTTGTGGTAGCGGGCCTTGCCGATGTCGAACTCTTCGCCGATGCCCGTGCCGAAGGCCTGGATCATCGCCTGCACCTCTTTGTTGCCGAGGGCCCGGTCGAGCCGCGCGCGCTCGACGTTCAGGATCTTGCCGCGAAGCGCCAGGATCGCCTGGGTGTGCGGATCCCGGCCCTGCACCGCCGAGCCACCGGCCGAGTCGCCCTCGACGAGGAAGATCTCGCTGATCGACGGGTCCTTGCTGGTGCAGTCCTTGAGCTTGTCGGGCATCGCCGCGCTCTCGAAGACGCTCTTGCGCCGGGCGGTCTCCCGGGCCTTGCGCGCCGCGAGGCGCGCGGTGGCCGCGTCGATCGCCTTGCGCACGATGTTCTTGGCCTGCGCCGGGTTGCGATCGAACCAGTCGCCGAGGCGGTCGCCCACGACCTTCTGCACGAACGCCTTGGCCTCGGTGTTGCCCAGCTTCGTCTTTGTCTGCCCCTCGAACTGCGGCTCGGAGAGCTTCACGGAGATGACAGCGGTCAGCCCCTCCCGCACGTCGTCGCCCGAGAGGTTCTCGTCCTTCTCCTTGAGCAGACCCTGCGCTCGCGCGTACTTGTTCACGAGCGTCGTGAGCGCGGCGCGGAATCCCTCTTCGTGCGTGCCGCCCTCGTGCGTGTTGATCGTGTTGGCGTAGGTGAAGACGTTCTCGGTGTAGCCGGTGGTCCACTGCATCGCGACCTCGAGCGCGATCTTGCGCTCGGTGTCCTCCGAATCGAAGTCGATGACGTCTTCGTTGACGTGCTCCGCCTTGCGCACCCGGTTGAGGTACTCGACGTAGTCCACGAGACCGCGTTCGTAGAGGAAGCTGTCGTTCGGCTGCTGCAGGACGACCTGGCCCGGTTCTGTCTCCTCGTCGTAGGCCGAGGACGGGCGCTCGTCGCGCAGATCGATGCGCAGGCCCTTGTTCAGGAATGCCATCTGCTGGAACCGGGTGCGCAGCGTGTCGTACTCGAAGTCGACCGATTCGAAGATCGCGGGGTCTGGCCAGAAGGTGATCGTGGTGCCGGTCTCGGTGCTCTCCTCGGCCCGCTCCAGCGGGGCCTGGGGAACCCCGCCGTCACGGTAGGACTGACGCCAGACGTATCCCTGTCGACGCACCTCCACCTCCAAGCGCGTGGAGAGGGCGTTCACGACCGACGAACCGACGCCGTGCAGGCCGCCGGAGACGGCGTACCCGCCGCCGCCGAACTTGCCACCGGCGTGCAGCACGGTGAGCACCACCTCGACGGTCGACCGTCCCTCGATCTTGTGGATGTCGACCGGGATGCCGCGTCCGTTGTCCACGACGCGCACGCCGCCGTCCGGCAGGATCGTCACGTCGATGAGGTCGCAGTAGCCGGCGAGCGCCTCGTCGACGGAGTTGTCGACGATCTCCTGCACCAGGTGATGCAGGCCCCGAGGTCCGGTGGAGCCGATGTACATGCCCGGGCGCTTGCGCACCGCTTCGAGACCCTCGAGCACCTGGATCTCGTCGGCCCCGTAGTCCGCGTGGATTCTCTCGGCTGGCAGTTCTTCTGCGGTGCGCTGATCGAGGTCTTCGGACAGGCTGTCGGGGGTCTGAGACGTCATATTCTCGGCGCACTCCACATCGTTATTCGGGGCCGCTGCAGTCTATCAACTATCGGCCGCAGCACGTGCGCTATAAGCCCCTGTGGCGCGATGGAATCGACCTGGGGAGGAAACGACGTGTCTCAACCGTAGGTATCGCGCGGGCCACGGCCTGGAATGGCTCTGGGACCCCATTTCCAGGAGGGGACGTCAGGCCCGACGAAGCGCACCGCCGTCACCTCGGCATCCGGGTGCCGCGACAGGATCTGCGAGAGGATGTGCGAGCGCATCAGCTGCAGCTGCTTCGCCCACGCCGTGGAGTCGCACCGGATCGTCAATATTCCATCGCTGAGGGCCACCGGCTGAGCATGCCGGGCGGTGTCCTCGCCGGCGACATCTTCCCACTGGAGCACGAGGTCTTCGCGCGCCAGCTGGGGAACCCACCCCGACTCCCGGGTCAGGTCGCTCAGCGCATCGCCGAGGCCCTTCGGGTCGCGACCAGGAGTGAAGGGCGCGTTCTCGTCATCGACGGCACCACGCCACCGGCGCCGGCGCACAGCGGCCGCGCTGGGCTCGAGCCCCCGCAGGCGCAGGTAGGTGGCGATGGTCTCCGGCACCGCATCAGTGGCGCCCTGACCGAGCGGGCCGCGGCGCGACGAATCCATCACGAAGCCTCCTCCACGATCCGGCCGGCCTCGACGCGGACGACCCGAGCGGCCAATGCCTGAGGCACATCCTCCTCCACCGCGGCCGTCACCACCACCTGCTCGTAGCCAGCGGCCAGCGAGGCCAGCCGGGCCCGGCGATCGGTGTCGAGCTCCGCGAAGACGTCGTCGAGGATCAGCACGGGGTCCCCGGCAGGGGAGTCGGCACGCAGCAGCTCGGCCGATGCGAGACGCAGCGCGAGCGCGACCGACCACGACTCGCCGTGCGACGCATATCCCTTGACGGGAAGACCGCGCACGCGCAGTACGAGGTCGTCGCGATGCGGTCCGACCATCGTGAGTCCCCTCTCGAGCTCTGCCGACCGCTTGGCAGCGAGCGCGGAGCGGAAGAGCTCGGCGGTGGATGCGTCCGCACTCGGGGCCTCCGAGGGATCGCCGTCCTCCGGGTCGGCGCCGCGCACCGACAGCGACCACTCCAGCCGGGGTTCGTGGTCGGCACCCGCGATGGCCGAGTACGACCGGGAGACCGGTTCGGCCAGCTCATCGGCCAGCGCGCTGCGCGCGTCGATGATCTCCGATCCGAGCGCCACGAGCTTGTCATCCCAGACGTCGAGGGTCGAGAGGCCTTCCCCCCGAACGCCCCGCGCGCGTGCGGACTTGAGCAGGGCGGTGCGCTGCCGGAGAACGCGGTCGTAGTCGGCGAGCACTCCCGCCATCCGCGGCCGGCGCTGCACGAGCAGCTGATCCACGAACCGCCTTCTCGTCGACGGGTCACCGCGCACGATCTGCAGATCCTCCGGTGCGAAGAGCACCACGTGCGCGTAGCGGGGCAGCTCGGCCGGCTTGACGGGGGCGCCGCCCACCCGCGCCTTGTTCGAACCCTGGCGGTTGAGCTGCACTTCGAGCGTCACCTTGCGGTCACCGTGCGCGAGGCGGGCGCGGATGATCGCGGCATCCCGGCCCTCCCGCACCATCGGCGCATCGTTCGACACCCTGTGCGAACCCAGCGTCGCGAGGTAGGCGATCGCCTCGGCCAGGTTCGTCTTGCCCTGACCGTTCCTCCCGACGAAGACGTTCGGACCGCCATGGAGGTCGACCTCGGCGGCCGCATAGTTGCGGAAGTCCACCAGGCTCAGATGCTCCACGATCACTGCGTCAGACTACCCGTGGCCTGTGACGTCGCCGGCGGCCCTGAGCCTGCGCGTCTAGGCCCCGAGCCGCGGCACGGTCCCTGAGCCGCGGCACGGTCCCTGAGCCCGTCGAAGGGTCGACGCCTCGACAAGCTCGGCGACCGGAGGGGTCAGCGCAGCAGGAGGTTCGGCTGCAACAGGTACTTGAACGTGTCGGCACCCGCCTTGTCGACGGATGTCTGGCTCGTGATCAGCACCGGGCTCAGCTTGTTGGCGTTGTCGCTCGATGTGAACGTGATCCGCACGAACTCGCTCTTCACGGCCGTGAGCGCCTCGAGCAGGTACTGCGGGTTGAGCCCCAGCGTCACATTATCGCCGATGAGGTGCGCATCCACCGTTTCGGAGGCGCGGGCCTGCTCGCCGCCGGAGGCATCCATCGTCACTCCATCGGTGGTGAAGCTGAAGCGCAGCGGCGCCGAGCGATCGAGCACCAGCGACACACGACGGACGGCCTCGGCCAGCTCGGCGGTGTTGACGACGGCGTGGTGATCGGTCTGGTCGGGGAAGAGTCGGCGAACGGGCGGGAAGTTGCCCTTGATCAGCAGCGAGGTGACGGTCTTGTTCCCGGCGGTGAAGGCGATGATCTCGCGATCGCCCGAGCCGGAGAATGCGATCGAGATGTCGCCGCTGTGCGCGAAGGTCTTGCCGACTTCCTGAAGGGTGCGGGCCGGGACGAGCGCGTTCGTGGACTCTTCTGTTCCGCCGTCCCAAGGGATGTCGCGCAGAGCGACGCGGTATCGGTCGGTGGCCACGAGACTCAGCTGCTGGCCGGTCACCTCGAGCTGCACGCCGGTGAGGACGGGAGTGACATCATCGCGCGAGGCGGCGAAGGCGACCTGCGCGATCGCGGTGCCGAAATCGTCGGCGGGAACGAGGCCGGACTCGCCGGAGACCTCCGGAATGGCCGGGTACTCCTGGACGGGCATCGAGGCGAGCGTGAACCGGGCCGAACCGCAGGAGAGTGCGATCCCGCCGTCGTCGTCGACCGAGACCTGGATCGGCGCGTTCGGCAGGCGGCTTGCGATCTCCGAGAGCAGCCGGCCGTGCACGAGGATGGTGCCGGGTTCGTCCACCGTCGCTTCGATCGTCGTGCGAGCCGACGCCTCGTAGTCGAACGCCGACAGCGACAGCCCGTTATCGGTGGCCTCGATCAGGACTCCGGCGAGGATCGGCTGAGGGTTGCGCTGCGGAAGCAGCTTGACGACGAATGACACCGCTTCGCTGAAGACGTCGCGATTGACGTGGAACCTCACTGGCGCTCCCTTGCCGTCCTGGGCCATGGCTCTCCCATGCTAGTGCCCACCGCCCGCGCCGCCAGGCCGTCGACACTGTCGCCCTTGAGGTGATCGAACGGGGATTTCATTGAAGGGACTCGTTAATGGTCTTAACGCCTGTGGATACTGTGGATAAGTCGGTGGAAGCCTGTCGGGACACCGGAACTACACGCGTGTGAGATGTGGAAGCGGTGCGGACAGGCCCCCGATCGACCATCCGCCCTCCTGGCGTCGAGGAGCTCGGTTTCCACAGGAGTGCACAGCGGGCCGGCCCGCTGCACGACTTATCCACAAGTTATCCACATTGTGAAGAACCGCATATTGGCCCGTCCCGGGGCGCGTGTCAAGCGCGGCTTCGCGCATATGGCGTACGAGGGCGTGCGCGCCGCGGCATCCGCTGGCCAGCGTGTCGCCGGCGAGCGGAATGGATCGAAAAGCGCCTCAGCGAGGCAGGCGGCCGAGCTGCGTCGTGATCTCGGTGACCTGGTTGTAGAGCGAGCGGCGCTCCTTCATCAGGTCGCTGATCTTCTTGTACGCGTACATCACCGTCGTGTGGTCCCGGTTGCCGAACAACTGACCGATCTTCGGAAGAGAGAGGCTGGTCCGCTCCCTGCACAGGTACATCGCGATCTGTCGCGCCGTGGCGACCGCCTGCGAGCGGCTCGACCCGTACAGGTCGTCGACGGTGAGCTTGAAGTAGGCGGCCGTCGCATTGATGATGTCGGTCGGAGAGACGACGTTGTCCTCGGCCTGGTCGATGATGTCGCGGAGCACCGTCTGGGCCAGCGACATGTCGAGCGTCGAACGATTGAGGCTCGCGAAGGCCGACACCCGGATGAGGGCGCCCTCGAGCTCCCGGATGTTGGACGAGACGACCGTCGCGATGTATTCCAGGACCTCATCCGGGATCTGCAGGCGCTCGCTCTGGGCCTTCTTCCGAAGGATGGCGATGCGGGTCTCGAGGTCGGGTGCCTGCACATCGGTGATGAGGCCCCACTCGAAGCGGCTGCGCATCCGGTCCTCGAACCCCGTCAGATGCTTCGGCGCCACGTCGCTCGTGATCACGACCTGCTTGTCGTGATCGTGCAGCGTGTTGAAGGTGTGGAAGAACGCCTCCTGCGTCTCGGCTCGTCCCTGCAGGAACTGGATGTCGTCGATGAGCAGGATGTCGACATCCCGGTAGCGCGCCTGGAAGGCGGAGCCCCGGTTGTTGGCGATCGAGTTGATGAAGTCGTTCGTGAATTCCTCGCTCGACACGTACCGCACCCGGACGCCGGTGTAGAGGCTGAGCGCGTAGTCGCCGATGGCGTGCAGCAGGTGCGTCTTGCCGAGCCCCGAGTCGCCGTAGATGAAGAGCGGGTTATACGCCTTCGCCGGCGCTTCGGCGACGGCCACCGCTGCGGCGTGGGCGAAGCGGTTGGACTGGCCGATCACGAAGTTGTCGAAGGTGTACTTCGGATTCAGGCGCGTGTCGCTGCGGGACGAGAAGGACGCGGGCGGGTCGGCGACCGGCTGCTCCCGCGTGGCCGGGGACCTCTCCTCGTGGACAGGGAGCTGCGCCGACATGTGATTGCCCGCGAGCTCTGGATTCACCACGACCCGGAACGTGCTGGCCGCCGGGTCCATCTCGATGCGGGCCAGGGCCTCCATGATCGGCGCCCGCATGCGCTTGTTGATCTGCGCTGCGGTGAGGTCGTTCGGCACATCGAGATAGAGGGTGCCGCCCATGACGCCCTGCGGCACGGCGAGATTCAGGAATCCCTGCATCTGCGGGCTGACGCGATCGTCGCCGTCGAGGTGACCGAGCACGGCCGACCAGATCGGAACATCTGGAACTTGGTGCTGAGACATGGCCCCCCCGGGTGTTGTGGCACCCACGACTGGAAACGGATCGATCACGCGAGCCTGTGGATAACTGCCTGTGACACGGTAGCCAGCCGTCCCGACAGAGCAAAATCCACTGTAGGTGTCGCCCGCGTGTCCCTGCCAGGGGTACAGGATGAGATTGTGGATAATGCACCACGCGGGCTGTCGGTTTGCGATGACCGGAGCTAGGACGTAGCCTTACTTAGTTGACTTATGCCTTCGAGGCAGTTTCCCCGTCCACGATGTCTCCGGCTGCAGCGATCCCGGTGACAGCATCTCCGGAGTGATCCAATGACCAAGCGCACCTACCAGCCCAACACCCGTCGCCGGGCCAAGAAGCACGGCTTCCGCGCTCGCATGCGTACGCGTGCCGGTCGTGGCATCCTGGCCGCTCGTCGCGCCAAGGGCCGCACCGAGCTTTCCGCGTAGACCCACCCGGTGCTCTCGAGGCCGAATCGAATCACCCGCGGAGCCGATTACAAAGCGGTCGTCCGGCGGGGCGCTCGATGCGCGGGCGCTCACACGGTCACGTACGTTCGGACATCCGATGACGACCACGCGGCGCGGTTCGGCTTCATCGTGAGCAAGCAGGTCGGCTCAGCAGTCACACGCAACACCGTCCGCCGTCGCCTCAAGGCGCTCTGTCTTCGGGAGCTGCCCGGCGTTCGGGCCGGATCGGACATCGTCATCCGGGCACTGCCTTCCGCCGCGACGGCCGACTTCGCGGTGTTGCACGCAGAGGTCGCGCGCTGTCTCGCTCGGAGAGCGGCATGAGCGCCACCCTTCCGTCCGCGTCGACCGGGAACGCCCGGCTCGCGGCGTCCGATTTCTTGCACTTCCTGCCCCTTGTTCCGCGCAATGCGGCGTTGAGCCTTCTCCATGGTTACCGTGCGACCATTTCGCATAAGTATGGGGACGTGTGCAAGTACTACCCATCGTGTTCGGCCTATGCCGTCGGCGCCGTGCAGCAGCACGGAGCGATGAAGGGATCCGCGATGGCGGCAGCGCGGATCGCACGGTGCCACCCGTGGGCGAAGGGCGGCGTCGATGACGTGCCTCTCCACAAGAACTTCCGGTACGACCTCACCCCGCACGGTTACGTCGTACCTGTTTCCCCGAGAAAGGACTGATCCGTGCCGGATCTGATCGGAATCATCCTCTGGCCCCTCAAGTGGGTCGTCGAGCTCGTGCTGGTCTTCTGGCACTGGCTCTTCACCGCCATGGGCCTGCCGGCCGCGGCCGGCATCACCTGGGTGCTCGCGATCATCGGCCTGGTGCTGGTCGTCCGTTCCGCGCTCATTCCGCTCTTCGTGAAGCAGATCAAGAGCCAGCGAAAGATGATGGAAATTGCCCCTGAACTGCGAAAAGTTCAGGAGAAATACAAAGGCAAGAAGGATCAGCTCTCTCGTGAGGCCATGAGCCGCGAGACGATGGCCCTGTATAAGAAGCACGGCACGAGCCCGGTCTCGGGATGCCTGCCACTCCTGGTGCAGATGCCCATCTTCTTCGCCCTGTTCAGCGTTCTGAACGACGTGACGAAGCATGCCGCCGCAGGCATCGGTGGCGTGGGACCCATGACACCGGCGCTCACCGAGGAGTTCTACAACGCCAAGCTCTTCGGCGTGGCCTCGCTGCACGACACCCTCGTCGGTGCGTGGGAGGCCCAGGACACCGGGTGGCAGGTCACCGTCGGCATCCTGCTCACGCTCGTCGTGCTGATGATCCTCTCTCAGTTCTTCACCCAGCTGCAGATCATCTCGAAGAACCTCTCCCCCGAGGCGAAGACCGGCCAGGCCTACCAGATGCAGAAGATCATGCTCTACATCCTGCCGCTGGCCTTCATCTTCTCGGGTGTCTTCTTCCCGCTGGGCGTCGTCATCTACTGGTTCACGAGCAACCTGTGGACGATGGGTCAGCAGTTCCTCGTCATCCGCAACATGCCGACTCCCGGATCCGACGCGGCCAAGATGCGCGAGGAGCGGCTCGCTCGCAAGGGCAAAGCCCTCGACGCGACCGGCAAGGTCATCCCGATGGAGAAGTACCAGGCCGAGCAGCAGCGGCTGTTCGAGGAGGCCGAGCGTGCACGTGCCGCTACGCCGAAGCGCCAGCAGCCCGTCGGCAAGCAGCGCGCCAAGAAGCAGGGCGCGAAGCCCGCGGCGCCCGGAGCCGTGAAGCCTCCCGCGAAGGATGCCGGCGGCGGTGCGGCCGCCCAAGGCACCGGCTCCTGATCTGTCACTCCCCCAAGAAGGAACTCGCATGAACTCCACGCCCGAGATCGTGAACGACGGCCCCGCAGCGGGGTCCGATCGCGTCAGTGCGACGGTCGCCCAGCTCGAAGAGGAAGGCGACATCGCCGCCGACTACCTCGAAGGTCTTCTCGACATCGCCGACATCGACGGTGACCTGGAGATGGATGTGCGCCAAGGGCGCGCGTACGTCTCGGTCGAGGCGGATGACGACGCCCTGCGCCTCATCTCCGACCCGGACACCGTCCAGGCGCTGCAGGAGCTGACGAGGCTCGCGGTGCAGAGCAAGACCGGGCGGTTCTCCCGGGTCATCCTGGATGTGGGCGGCTCGCGCGACGCGCGTCAGCAGGAACTCGAGGACCTCGTCTCACGCGCAGTGGCGCGCATCGAAGAGGGAGCCACCCAGGCCTCGCTCCCGGCGATGTCGAGCTACGAGCGCAAGCTGGTGCACGATATCGTGGCCGACCGCGGCTTCGTTTCCGAGTCGTACGGCGAAGGCGCTGACCGCCACACGGTCATCAGTCGCGGCTGAACCGTTTCACACGACACGGTGAGCGAACTCGAGCAGGAACCCGCCGCCGCGGCGACGATCTTCGGCGGTCGCGTCGACGCGGCGCGCCGGTTCACCGAGGCGCTCGCCGAGCACGGCGAAGAGCGCGGCCTGATCGGCCCCCTCGAGCTTCCGCGCCTGTGGAGCCGGCACGTGCTCAACAGTGCAATCGCTGCGCCTCTGTTCTCGGGACGCGTCGGCGACGTGGGGTCCGGGGCTGGTCTGCCCGGGCTCGTGCTGGCGATCGCCCGACCGGACGTGCGCTGGGTGCTCATAGAGCCGATGGAGCGAAGAGTGGCGTGGCTGCGCGAGCAGGTCGAGTCCCTGGAGCTCGACAACGTCGAGGTCGTGCGCGGCCGTGCGGAGGACTGGAAGGAAGGGCCGGTGCTGGATGCGGTGACGGCCCGCGCGGTGAGCGCGCTCCGAACGCTCATTCCCCTCACCGCTCCCCTCGTCCGCGATGGCGGCGAGCTCATTCTCCTGAAGGGCGCCGGCGCGCCCGGTGAGATCGGCGCAGCGGAGAAGCAGATCCGCAAGTTCAAGCTGACGAACACCCGCGTCGAGCTGCTCGGCGAAGGCGTGCTCGAGGAGCCGACTCGCGTCGTCCGTGCGACGGTGCGGGCGTAGCCCGGCTGTTCCTTGACGACGCGTGGATGTTTCACGTGAAACGCAGGGCGCCGGGTCGCCGTCTGCGGAGCCATTTCGCGCTGAGGCAGCCCTTGCGTACGTGGGGTAGACCGCAATTGCCGGCTTGTCGTTTGACGCCCCTCCGAGGCTTGGCTCAGTTCCTGGTGGGTCCCGAGAGGCCCGGTCGCTGAGCGAGCGAAGTGAGACGAAGCGCCCCATCCCGCCGAAGACCGAAGCCATGGGGTGTGCTGCCTCTTCTTTCACAACGTAAACGCATCTTCGTGCGTGTGGCGATGTCTTGGAGGGCTGCCGCAACGTACACAACGCGGTGAACTCGCAAGCCGCGGACACTCTGCCGATGTTCACGTGAAACGGCCGCTCAGGGGGTGAAACTGCCACCGCCGGTCCCTTCAGCGAGCGTACCCATCCCGCGGGCGCTCAGTGGGCGTACCAACTCCCGGTCGCTAAGCCAGCGGACCATCCCGCGGTCGCCGAGCCGGCGTACCAACTCCCGGTCGCTGAGCGAGTGTACCCATCCGGCGGTCAGCGAGCGGGCGTAACAACCGCCGGTCGCTGACCAGCGAAGCGAAACGAAGCGTGTAGTAGATGCGATGCCCCTTAGGTCTCGTCGAGACCGCAGTCCAGCCGAAGCGGTCATCGCTGACCCCTCACTCGGAAGAGCCTCCGCGGTGCAGCGCCTTCGCCAGGCTCATGGTGAATGAGGTTGATACCGGCGCCTTCGGTGTCGTGGGCCCGAGCTCCCATGCACGCAGCGATCTGCAGCCGTGACCTGCGGCGAGCGGGAGGAAAGATCGGTGCGTTGCGTATAGCGCCCTGCGGTGACGTTTCACGTGAAACAAGGTTTGGCTGGGGAACCCGCGGCTGTCTGTTCACGGTGAACGCCGGGCGTGACAGGTAGCGGGTTCATTGGTCGTGCTCGACGGCTACAAATCAAGGTCATTGCTCGGCACATTCGCGGGGGCGCTGCCCAAGCCTGCCGGCGCCCAGGCGGGGTAAGCGCCGCACGCCAGTGGGAGGCGCCGTGCTAACCACTTTATGAATGCGCAACCGTTGCGTGAGCTTGTGCAGCAGTCGCACTCCTCTCCGACGACGAATGTTTCACGTGAAACGCCCATCCGACCGGCGGTTATGGACTCGGCCAGGGGAAGTCGAGCGCAAGAAGTAGCCAGCAGGCCGGATGCAATGTGAGTACCGGGGGCAGAGTGGCTCAGACCGAGCAGGCGACACCCGTCTCGAGTGACTCATGTTTCACGTGAAACCTCGTCAGGCGATCGGTCCCGCCTACGGGGCCCGTCTTCGTCACGATACCCGGCCGTAGTGTGCTCGCCTCCGGTCGATTGGTGCGTCTCACAGGACATCATCGCCCTGCACATCGAAGTGCACCCCGCGAGCTTGCCACACCGACGGAATTAGCCGTTTCACGTGAAACAGCGCAGAGGCCATCTTCCTCGTACCCGCAAACGTGTCCACATCGCTGAGGTCTCAAGGCCGAGGTCCTCGGTCTTGATCGGCTTGCTAAGAACGGAGTTGACGGCTTCGTCCAACACGCGGACGTCCAGACTCGCGCGACTGGTCGCTGGGGCGATCCGTGCTCGGCGCCGCACGGCCAACCTACGGCCACAATCGGCCGCCGATCGGGCGTGTCGCGACAACGCCGAGACGGTGAGGGCCAGGTGCCTCGGCGCCTTGATCCAGCAAGCAGGCGTCGGCGCCGCGGATCTGCTTTGGACTGTCAGTGCCGGGCGTGCCGCTTCGTCTCGCCTCACTCGGTACGGACCAAGGACTTGGGGCGGGGCCTGCGCCGACGGCGCTTAGGCAGGGCAGCCCCGGACGGGCCGGCACGGATCGGCGTCCCTCGTCTCGCTGCACTCGCCCAGGGACCGGATCACGTCGGCGTTGGAGTCGGCATGGACGACCGATCGGTCGGATCGGCGCCGTTCGTCTCGCTGCGCTCGCTCAGGGACCGGGTGAATTACGTCGCCGGTCGATGTTTCACGTGAAACGTCGCGGCGGGGGACGAAAACGGGGGTTGCGGGGCGCCGTGGAAGGAGGCGCCGCGGGGCGCGGCTAGAGTGGAGAGGCAGCACGCTCGGCACGCGAAAGGGAGAGTGTTTCACGTGAAACAGTCCGAGGAAGTGGGTGCTCCGACATCCTTCGAGGATGACACCCCTCTCGCTCGCGAACTGGCCGATCTGTCAGCGCGGCGGCGCGCCCTCGAGGCGGCCACCGTCGAATTCGGCGGAAAGACGCGGGTTCTCACCGTCTCGAACCAAAAGGGCGGTGTCGGCAAGACCACCACGACCGTCAATCTGGCATCCGCCCTCGCCAGCGTGGGGGCGCGCGTGCTCGTGATCGACCTGGACCCTCAAGGAAACGCCTCCACGGCCCTGGGTGTGCCACATACGGCCGACATCCCGAGCGTCTACGACGTCCTCATCGACGAGTTCCCGCTCGCCGAGATCATTCAGCCGAGCCCTGAGTCCCCGAACCTCTCCTGCGCCCCGAGCACGATCCATCTCGCCGGCGCGGAGATCGAACTCGTGTCGCAGGTCGCCCGCGAACACCGTCTCAAGACCGCGCTCGAGGAGTATCTCGCGGCCACGCCTGAGCTGGACTTCGTGCTCATCGACTGCCCGCCGTCGCTCGGGCTGCTCACCATCAACGCCTTCACGGCCGCGCACGAGGTGCTGATTCCCATCCAGTGCGAGTATTACGCGCTCGAAGGCCTCAGCCAGCTGCTCGGCAGCGTGCGGATGATCCAGAAGCACCTGAATCCGCGGCTGCGGATGTCCACGATTCTGCTCACGATGTACGACGGGCGCACCCGACTGGCTCAACAGGTCGCCGAAGAGGTGCGCACGCACTTCCCTCAGGAAGTTCTCCACACAGTTATCCCCAGATCCGTACGCGTCTCCGAGGCACCGAGTTTCGGCCAGACCGTCATCACCTACGATGGGCAGTCGGCGGGGGCCGTCGCATACCGCGAGGCCGCCGTCGAGATCGCTCGACGCGGCGCAGCGGCGTCGCAAGAAGGAGCACCTTAATGGCGAAGCGAACCGGATTGGGCCGAGGAATCGGCGCGCTGATCCCCACGGCCGAGGGCGAGTCGCGCCCGGTCGACGTGTTCTTCCCCGGTGCTTCCGTCGCGACGGAGGAGCTGGTCGAGGTTCCCGGCGCGCATCTCATGCTGCTCGACCCGCACGACATCGTGCCCAATCCGCGGCAGCCGCGTACGCACTTCGATCAGGACGATCTGGCCGAGCTCGTGCACAGTGTGCGCGAGTTCGGAGTGCTGCAGCCCGTCGTGGTGCGGGCGCGCGACGACGAATCCGGCACGTACGAGCTGATCATGGGGGAGCGCCGAACCCGCGCCGCCCGCGAGGCGGGCCTGCTGACCATCCCCGCGGTCGTCAGGGACACCGCGGATGAGCACCTGCTGCGCGATGCGCTGCTGGAGAACCTGCACCGCTCCGAGCTGAACCCGCTCGAGGAGGCCTCGGCCTATCAGCAGCTGCTCGAGGACTTCGGCATCACCCAGGAGGAGCTCGCCAGCCGCATCGGTCGTTCCCGTCCGCAGATCAGCAACACCATTCGTCTGCTGAAGCTGCCCCTACCCGTGCAGCAGCGCGTCGCGGCCGGGGTGCTGACCGCCGGCCACGCCCGCGCCATCCTCTCGCTCGAAACTCCCGAGGCCATGCAGCGCCTCGCCGACAAGATCGTCAACGAGGACCTCTCGGTACGGGCCGCGGAAGCGGCGGCCAAGTTGGGGGATGCCGCACAACGGCCGTCGTTCAAGCCTCAGGCCGGGGCCCGCCGAGCGCACCTCGACGAGGTCGCGGATCGGCTGGGCGACCGTCTGAACACGAAGGTACGCGTCTCACTCGGAGCAAGAAAAGGCCAGGTCATAATAGATTTCGCAACGGTTCAGGATCTCAACCGCATCCTCACGGAGATCGGTGAGACCGGGTACGGTCAGGCGTAAGCCCGCACCGCTCACGATCAATCGAGAGCATCGGCCCGGGCGCGCAGCGCGCGCCCCTCGGCCTCGTTCCCCGGCAGGTCGGCGGCATGGCGGAACGCCGTGGCCGCGGCATCCGGCTCGCCCAGCCGCTCGAGCAGTTCAGCGAGTACCGCATGCAGCGGCCGGAAGTCATCCAACGACCCATCGGCGACGAGATCCTCGACGATGAGCATCGCCTGGTCCGGTCCGGCCGCCATCGAGACGGCCACCGCGCGGTTGAGTCGGACGACGGGGGACGGCGCCAGCCCTTCGAGGGCGTCGTAGAGGCGAACGATGAGCGCCCAGTCCGTGTCGTCGAACGTCGGGGCGACAGCATGGCACTCCGCGACCGCGGCCTGCAGGCCGTAGTAGCCGAGTCCTAGGCCGAACGACTCCGCGTGCGCGAGCGCCGCCCTGCCGCGGCCGATGGCCGAGCGATCCCACGAGCCGCGGTGCTGCTCCGCGAGCGGCACGGGCAGCCCGTCGGCGCCGATGCGGGTGGCGAATCGCGAGGACTGGAACTCCATCAGGGCGATGAGCGAGAAGATCTCGGGCTCGGTCGGCATCAGCGCGGCGAGCACGCGACCAAGCCGCACCGCCTCGCGCGCCACATCGGGCCGGATGGCCGCGTCGCCCGCCGCGGACGCGTATCCCTCGGTGAAAAGCAGGTAGAGCACCTGCAGCACGCTGGCGAGACGCGCGGGGCGCTCCGATCTGTCGGGAACCTCGAAGGGCACGCCCGCCTCCGCGAGGCTCCGTTTGGCGCGCACGATGCGCTGCTGCACCGTGGGCACGGTGGTCAGCAGCACCCGGGCGATCTCCTCGGTGGTGAGGCCCGCGACGGTTCGCAGCGTCAGGGCGAGTCGCGCCTGCGCAGGCAGCACGGGGTGGCAGGCCACGAAGACGAGTCGCAGCACGTCGTCGTCGATGCGGTCCGGGTCGCCGTCCGCCTCGACCGGGTGCCGTGCCTCCTCCTCGCGCAGGTCGTGGGCCATCATCGCCTCGCGGGCCTGCAGGCGCTCGCGTCGCCGCCACCCGTCGATCGCGCGACGTTTGGCCACGGAGAGCAGCCACGCCCCGGGTGTATCGGGGATGCCCGCCTGCGGCCATCGCGCGAGCGCCTCGACGAGCGCCTCCTGGGCGAGATCCTCGGCCCAGGCGAAGTCGCCCGTATGGCGGGTGAGGGCCGACACGATACGCGCCGATTCCGCACGCCACACCGCCTCCACCGCGCGGCGCGCATGCGTGTCGACCGCCGTGCGAGCATCCATCACCTCAGCGTACGGCGGCATGCCGAGGTGCTCGACGCCGACCCTCAAAAGGTCGTCGTAGGCTTGGAGGATGGTCCAGCCACACGATGCCCTGCGCCGCCGCGCGAGTCTCGAAGTGCTGCGCGCCGAGGCCTCCGATGAGCTTGCGGCGCTGGTGCACGAACGACTCCGCTCGGGGGAAGACCCCTGGGATTTCATGGAGGACCTGCCATCGGTCGACGAGCTCGTCGTGTTCATGCTGCGGGCCGAGAACATCGAGTCCAACGGCGGCCAGCGACCCTCGCCCGCGCGTCATTACCGGGTTCTGCGGCAGATCGCCCTCGAGTACCCGCCCCTCACCCGCGCCGTGTGGCGCCTGTTGGGCGATGCCAACACCCACCGCCGCTGGGACGCGGTCGTGGGTGTCGGCGACGCCTCCTGACGGCATCCGCCCACACGCGAGCCCTGCCATCACACCTGGCTGGCCCGCCATTCCTGCTCCTTGCTGAGCCACTCGTTGTCGGGGTCGAGGCCGATTTCGGAGATCTCCTGCACGCGCCGCACCTCGAGTGAGACGCCGGGGCCGAGCGGGCACTTCTTCGCCCACATCTCCACCTCTTCCCGGCTGGAGACCTCGAGGATCCAGAAGCCGGTGAAGACCTCGCGTGCCTCGGCGAAAGGCCCGTCGGTGACCACGGGCGGTGTGGACGAGAAGTCGACGCGGAAGCCCTCGCCGGCATCCGTCAGCCCCTCGGCCGAGAGGTATACACCCGCCTTCTGGAGCTCCTCGTTGTACGCCCCCATCGCGGCGACGATCTGCTCCATGTCGAGCGTCTCGGCGGCGCGGGCAGCGGCCTCCGGCTCGACCTGCATGATCAGCATGTAACGCATTTCGCTCTCCTTCTTGGAGTCCCGGTGAACCCCCTCATCCCTGACGTCGAACGAGAGGGGACGATATCGACATTCTGGCCAGAAATTCCGGAAACGAGGATGACGCGGCCGCCGGTGCGCGGACGTCGGAGCCGATCCGGACAGAAAGAAGCCCCGGCCATCGTGAAGATGACCGGGGCTGACACGGCGAGCGCGGGGCGCGGCCGATCGTCCTAGGCGAGGTAGGCGGCGAGGTCCTTCTCGAGCGCGAACTTCGGCTTGGCGCCGATGATCGTCGTCTCGACCTGACCCCCCTTGAAGACCTTCATGGCGGGGATCGACGTGATCTGATACTTCATCGCGAGGTCGGGGTTCTCATCGACGTTCAGCTTCAGCACGGTGATCTTGTCGGGGTTCTCCGCCTGGATCTCATCGAGCACCGGCGACACCATGCGACACGGTCCGCACCAGGCGGCCCAGAAGTCCACGAGCACGGGCCCATCGGCCTGCAGGACATCCTGCTCGAACGTGGCGGACGTGGTCGACTTGGCGGTCATCTTGTTCTCCTTCAGTAAGTCTGTCACCTGTCGAAACGCTCCTGAGGCGCGGATTGTTCCGCCACCCAGCGAGGTCTCAGGCGACGGGAATGCTGGTCTCTGCTTCGTCGGTCTCGCGATCGGGCGTCTCCGTCGCGACCTCGATGTCCTCGGCGGCCTGAGCGTTTCCGCCCGCCTGCTCCAGCGCCGCCAGGAAGTGCTCGGCGTCGAGCGCGGCCACCGTCCCGCTGCCCGCGGCGGTGACGGCCTGGCGGTACGTCGGGTCGATGACGTCGCCGGCGGCGAAGACACCGGGCAGGGATGTGCGGGAGGAGCGGCCGTCCACCCAGATGGTGCCTTCCGGGGTGAGCCGCAGCGAATCGTGCACCAGGTGGGTGCGCGGATCGTTGCCGATCGCCACGAAGAGGCCGTCGAGCGCGAGCTCGCGGGTGGAGCGGTCGACCGTGGAGGCGAGCAGCACCCCGTTCACCGCGTCGTCGCCGAGGATGTCGACGACCTCGGTGTTCCAGATGAACTCGATCTTCTCGTTCGCGAAGGCCCGCTCCTGCATGATCTTGGAGGCGCGGAGCGAGTCCTTGCGGTGGATGACGTACACCTTCGAGGCGAACCGGGTGAGGAAGGTCGCCTCCTCCATCGCCGAGTCGCCGCCGCCGACGACGGCGATGACGCGGTCGCGGAAGAAGAAGCCGTCGCACGTCGCACACCACGACACGCCGCGGCCGGACAGCCGCTCCTCGCCTGAGAGGCCCAGCTTGCGGTAGGCGGATCCGGTCGCGTAGATGACCGTCGACGCTTCGTGCTCCGCGCCGCTGCCCAGCTTGACGTGCTTGACCGGGCCGGCCAGATCGAGCTCCACGACGTCGTCGTAGAGGATCTCGGCGCCGAAGCGCTCGGCCTGCTCCTGCATCTTCTGCATGAGCTCGGGGCCCTGGATGCCCTCGGGGAAGCCGGGGAAGTTCTCGACATCCGTGGTGTTCATCAGCTCTCCGCCGACCTCCACGGAGCTCGCGACGACGAGCGGCTCGAGGTTGGCCCTGGCGGCGTAGATCGCCGCCGTGAGAGCCGCGGGACCGGAACCGACGATGATGACCTGACGCACGAAAACCCCCTGAAAAGACTGACGGACACTCGCTCTTGCTTCGTCCACGTGTCTCAACACATGGTAGCCGCGGGGCATTCCGCGCCGCGCGCAGGACTGCCGCCTTCTCAGGGAACCGTCATCCGCGCTTCGACACCGTCATCCGCGCTTCAACAGACGCCGCGCGAGGTCGGTGGCGGTCGTCAGTTCGGGCGCGCGCAGGAGGGCGAGCACGGCGACATATACCAGCGAGCAGGCGCCACCGATCAGCATCGTTCCGATCGCGCCGGTCAGCTTGTCGGCGACAGTCCAGCCGTCGACACCGCCGAGAAGCTGGAACGTCAGCCATCCGACGGCGCCGGCGGGGATGGCGGCGAGCGTGAACCGGCCGAGGGTGAGCAGCGTGCGGCGCATGCCCAGGTCACCCAGGCGGCGGTGCAGCAGCCACGAGGCGACGATCACCTGCAGCACGCTCGCAAGGGACTGACCGAGCGCGACCGCAGCGGCGAGATACTCCAGCGGCAGGATGTCGCCGGCGACGAGGGCCGACGCGAGGAGCGCCGTGAGCACCACCACGACGCACTGGAAGAGGGTGAAGAAGAACGGCGTTCTGGTGTCGCCGTACGCATAGAACGTGCGCTGCACGACGAAGAGCACCGCAAGCGGGATCAACCCGACGAGGTAGCACAGGAGCACGACGGCGGCGGCGACGGCATGCTCGCTCGAGTTGGTGAAGATGCGGGATGCCGGGATCGCCGCCACCCCGAGCGCCGCCGTGGCGAGCACGATGAAGAGGCCGAGAATGCGGATGCTGCGCCCGATGTCGCTCCGCACCTCGTCGTCGCGACCGGCCACCGCATGCTCGCTGAGCTGCGTGAAATAGGGGGTACCGATCGACAGCACGATGATCGAGTACGGAAGCATGAAGATCAGCCACGCGTTCTGCATGGCGAAGACCGACGCGCCGGACCCGGATGCCTCTCCGACGATCAGGGTCTGCACGAGACCGGCGAGCTGGCCGGCGAGAACCATGAGGAAGGTCCAGCCCGCGAGTCGGCCGATGTGGTTGAGCCCCACCCCACGCCAGCGGAAGTCGGGGCGCACCCGGATGCCGGTGCGCCGCCAGAAGAGCAGCAGCACCCCGGCCTGCACCACGATGCCGAGAGTGGCCGTGCCGGCGAGCCACGCGATCGCGTCGGGCGTCCACTCCGAGACCGCCACTAGATCCGAGCCGAAGACGACGATGAACAGCAGGAACCCGGCGATGGAGACGACGTTGTTGACGATCGGCGCCCACGTGAACGGACCGAAGACCCGCCGGGCGTTGAGCGTCTCCCCGACGAGCGCGTAGAGACCGTAGAAGAAGATCTGCGGCAGGCACCAGTAGGCGAACGCGGTGGCGAGGGCCAGCTGGTCGGGCTCGAAGCGGTTCGCGTAGAGCTGCACGAGAATCGGCGCGACCGCCATCGCGAGCGCTGTTGTGGCGACCAGGACCACGGTGCCCAGGGTGAAGAGCTTGGAGATGAACGCGCGACCACCGTCGGGGTCGGCACTGACCTTGACGATCTGCGGAACGATCACCGCGGTCAGGATGCCAGTCGAGATGATCGCATAGAGGTTGTTGGGCAGCTGGTTGGCGACCGCGAACGCGTCGCCGGCCCGCGAGTTGACAGCCCCGATGGCACTCACGAGCACGATCGTGCGCAGCAGCCCGGTGATGCGGGAGACGATCGTGCCGGCCCCGATGACCGCGCTCGCGCGACCGAGGCTACTCATCCGCGCTTTTCGTACGACGTCGCCGAAGCACCATGCGCACGACGCCCAGGCCGAGGAAGGCGACGATGAGCGCGGCGAGGATGATGAGGCCGATGCCCTCCCAATCCGCTCGGACGGTCACATCAGCGGACTGGGTCTCACCGATGGAGACGCCCGTAGGGCTGAGCAGGCGCAGCTCGATCACGACCTCGCCGCTTCCCACCCGGGCTTCGACGGGCACCTGCACCCGCGTGTTGGCCGCGGCCGAGGCCAGCACCTGTGTCTGCGGGGTGACGACCAGACGCGGGTCATCGGGCTCGGCATACAGCACGACGTTGACGGGGTACGGGAGATCGTTTCGCACCCAGACCGGGAGCGGTGCCTCGGGACTGAGCAGCTGGATCGTGCTGGGCGGCTGGATGCCGACGGCCCCGAGGGTGGCCGCCGTCCGCTCACGGTGGGTGGCGAAGGCGGTCGCCCACCGCTCGGGCTCGGGAGACCACCCGATCCCGAGGAGCTGCAGGATGGAGATGCGCTCGGGACTCGTGAGAAGGGCCGGCTCGTCCAGGATGCTGGAGAAGTCGGTCAGGAGGTCCTGTTCGGCGGTGAGAGCGGATGCTGCGTCGACCCTGGCCTGCTCGGGAGAGGCGTCCGCCACAGCGACGGGCGATGAAGACGCCTCGGTGAGCGCCGCCAAGGGCACGAGCTGGGCACCGGGGACCCTGCCGACGCTCGCGATGGTCACACCCAGCGCAACCAGGGAGCGGTCCTGCCCACGGTCGGGGGTCACGAGTATCGGGGCGCCGGCGGCGTCCTGGGTGGCGAAGGTCAGCAGCGCGGTCGCGCGGGTCAGGGCGGCGCCGCGCATCGCCGACTCGTCGATCGTCGATGCCTGGCCCAGCGCGGCGGAGATCTCGGCGTCGTAGACCAGCACCGCGGCGCCGTCGGGTGTTGCACCGCGCGCGGGAACGGTGGCGCCGGCCGCGCCCTCGACCGTTCCCGACGAGGGAAGGAGGGTCAGCGACGGGACGGCGTCGGTGCCGAGATGCCCGAGCGTGTCGACGATGCCCGGCCCGGCGGAGCCCGCCGGCGGCCAGAACACGTTGCCGCGACTGCCCCCGATGCCGAGAAGGGTCTCGAGGTCGGGCAGCACCGGCTCCGTGGGCGCGGCGGTCGGCGCCGAGTCGGGGGTGGGGCCCGGCGTCGGTGCCGTCGTGGGCTCGGGAGGCACGAAGAACGCCGGATCGAGGAGGGACCGCAGCGACACCGGGGCCATCGGGCGCGGCAGCCCCGACGCGAGTTGGGCCGAGACGTCGGCGTCGCCGAACTGCAGCGCGAACCGCGGATTCGCCAGCGCTTCGAGGCGTTGCAGCCACTCGGTCGCCTCCGGCGGTGCGGAGGAGCCCAGCACGTTGATCGCGGCGGCGATCGCCGGGTCGACGGCGAGGATCGCAGGCGTGCCGTCGACGGCATCGAGCTGAGCGCGAAGACTGCCCCCGGTGCCCGTGAGTTCCGTGAGCTGGGCGGGTGTGAGCAGTCCGGTCTCGATCGGCGGCGCCGTGATGGGAACGACCACGCCGATCGGAGCGGCAGGAGCGTTCGGCTCGGGCACGATCATGGCGCTGTTCGCGACGATGGGGCCGGCATTGCCGACGTATATGGCTTGAAGGGCATAGACGCCCGGAACCCTGCCGAGCAGCGCCGGAGAGTCCGCCGCCACGGAGAGTCCGAACGTGCTCGACGAAGACGCGGCCACGGCTTCGCTCGGCCCGGTGGCGACCTCTTGCAGATCCAGTGCCGCGCCCTCGTCGAGCCAGGCGGTCAGCTCCGACCTGTCGGCCAGCGGGACGGTCCCGAGGGAGAGCGCGACCGCGGCCGGCGCCAAGGGGAGCGTCGTGTCGTTGATGATCGTCATCGAGACGTTGAGAGGCTCCCCAGGGCCGACGATGCCCTGACCGACGGGGGCGAGAACGAGGTCCACCGCCTCCGCCGAGCGGACGACCACGGCTGGACGGGGCTCGACTCCGATCGCAGGCGCTCCCACGACCGTCGTCAACGCGACGCCCAGCGCTGCGACGGCGCCGGCGAGGGTGCGGCGCCACCGACGCGCGGTCGTGCCAGAAGAGGGGAGGGTCACGGTCATGCTGGCGTTCTGCTCATGTGCGATTGCGACCGCACGATCAGCCTCGATTCTAGGGTGGCACCCTCGGAGACTCCCGTGCGGCGCGGCGGGGGACGTCAAGAGGGTGAGCGGCCGCCGGTCCTGGAGCCCGAGCGCGGTTGAATGGACGGGTGCACGACCTGTCTCCCGCTCAGCGCGGCGCCCTTGCCGCATCGCTCGCCCACGACCTGGCCGACGCGGACTACGGCTCCCGCTCGCTCAGAGAGCTGTGGGGCGATGTCGCCGACGACGCGCTCAGCCGGGGGAACGCCGTGCCCGCCCGTCGCGCGCTCGGGCGGCATCCGGACTCCCCCCTTGCCACGCTGGCCACCCTGTTCTTCGTCGGCGACGCGTCCGAATCGCGGGCCGCAGCCGTGGCGCTCTCGCAGGTCGGCATCGAGGGGGCCACCGAACTCGGACTCCTCCAACGCGTGGGCGACGACGTGCGTGCGACGGCGGCGATCCGGCCGTACGGGTTCACCGACGCGAACGGCGAGGATGAGTGGTGGATCGCGAGCGACCTCGACGAGCTCGCCGGCGTCTCACCGCTCCGCGACGACCATGTGCTCGGCGTCGGCGGCGCCGGCCGCACCCTCGCGGGGCTGCTCGGCGAGGAACCCGTCGCGTCGGCGCTGGATCTGGGCTGCGGATGCGGCATCCAGGCCCTGCACTTGAGCCGGCACGCTGCGCGGGTCGTGGCGACCGACATCTCCGCCCGCGCGCTGTGGTTCACCTCGCTCAACGCGGCCCTGAACGGCGTGTCGGGCATCGAGACCCGCCTCGGGAGCCTGTTCGACCCCGTCGCCGGCGACGTCTTCGAGCGGATCGCTGCGAACCCGCCATTCGTCATCACGCCGCGCACGGATGGCGTGCCGAGATACGAGTACAGGGACGGCGGACTCGATGGGGACGACCTGATGGCCGCGGTCGTGGGCTCGGTGGGAGAGCACCTCGCATCGGGAGGCGTAGCCACCCTGCTGGGCAATTGGGAGACGAGGGAGGATGCTGCCGGACTCGACCGGGTGCGGGGATGGGTCGATGGCTCGCCGGTGCCGCTGGATGCGTGGGTTCTGGAGCGCGAGCGGCTGGACCCGGCCCGATACGCGGAGGTGTGGGTGCGCGACGGCGGCACGCGGCCAGGATCGGAGGCCTACGACACCCTCCTGGGAGCGTGGCTGGATGACTTCGACCGGCGAGGCGTCACGGGGGTGGGCCTCGGGTGGATGCTGCTCCGCCGCCCGGCCGACGCACCGACACTCGCCCGCTACGAAGCGGTCGGGTCCGCCCCGGGCACTCTCTCGGGACTCGTCTCGGGGGCCTTCGCCGCGCACGACCGACTGGTGACGCTCGACGGTGAGGCGCTCGCGTCATCCCGTCTTCTCGTCGCTCCGGATGTCACCGAAGCGCGCCATCACCTGCCGGGCGAGGAGGGCCCGAGCGTCCTCGAGCTGCGGCAGGGCGGCGGTTTGGCCCGCAGGCTCGAGGTGGACTCGGCACTCGCGGCCGTCGTCGGGGCGTGCGATGGCGAGCTGCCGCTCGGGGTGCTGGTCGACGCCGTCGCGCAGCTGCTCGAGGTCGACCCGGCGGCGCTGCGGGCGGACGTGCTGCCGCGTGTGCGGGACCTCGTCTTCACCGGCTTCCTCGGGTTCGCGTGAGCCCGCTCGATAGGCTCGAAGCATGCTGAACATGGCCGAGGGTGTCGCGCGCCTCGGCGAGCTCGCCGCGTCGCCGGTGGTCTCCACCCTCGCCCGCGCCTTCGCCGACGCGGGGCACGAGCTGGCGATCGTGGGCGGTCCCGTGCGCGATGCGCTGCTCGGACGCACCACGAATGACCTCGACTTCACCACCGATGCGACGCCCGACGAGATCCTGCGCGTCGTGACTCCGATCAGCACCGCGCGGTGGGACATCGGCCGTGCGTTCGGCACGATCGGCGCCAAGGTGGGCGGCGAGCAGGTGGAGATCACGACGTACCGCGCCGACTCGTACGACGGCGTCACCCGCAAGCCCACCGTCGAGTTCGGCGGGACGCTCGACCCCGACCTGGCTCGACGCGACTTCACCGTGAACGCCATGGCGCTGCGTGTACCTGCGGTGCAGCTCGTCGACCCGGCGGGCGGGGTCGAGGATCTCGTGGCGGGCGTGCTGCGCACTCCCGGGGATCCGCGGGTGAGCTTCGGGGACGATCCCCTTCGGATGCTGCGCGCGGCACGGTTCCGGTCGCAACTCGGGTTCGAGGTCGACGAAGACACGGTCTCGGCGATGATCGAGCTGCGCGAGACGTTGGGGATCGTCAGCCCCGAGCGCATCAACGGCGAGCTCGTGCGCCTGCTGCAGACGGATGACCCGGTGCCCGGCATCCGTCTGCTCGTCGACACGGGGCTGATGGACGAGTTCCTCCCGGAGGTCTCGGCCCTCCGCCTCGAGGTCGACGAGCATCACCATCACAAGGATGTCTACGAGCACTCGCTCACCGTGCTGACCCAGGCGATCGCTCACGAGAAGAAGCGGTTCCCGGACACCCCGCCGGATGTCGCGCTCCGCGTCGCGGCGCTGCTGCACGACATCGGCAAGCCGCGCACCCGCAAGCTGGAGCCCGGTGGTGCCGTGACCTTCCATCACCACGACGTCGTGGGCTCTCGCATGGCGCGGAAGCGCCTGCAGGCGCTTCGCTTCGATTCCGACACGATGGATGCCGTCGCCCGGCTGATCGAGCTGCACCTGAGGTTCTTCGGGTACTCCGAGGGCGCGTGGACCGACTCGGCCGTCCGACGGTACGTGCGCGACGCCGGCGATCAGCTCGACCGTCTGCACATCCTGACCCGCGCCGACGTCACGACACGCAACCGGCGCAAGGCCGCGGTGCTGGCCGGCGCGTACGACGACATCGAGTCCCGGATCGCCGAGCTGCGCGAGCAGGAGGAACTCGGTGCGATGCGCCCGGAGCTCGACGGCAACCGCATCCAGCAGGTGCTCGGCATCCGACCGGGCCCCGAGGTGGGCCGCGCGTACCGGTTCCTGCTCGACCTCCGGCTCGACGAGGGTGTGCTCGGGCCGGACGAGGCGCAGCGCCGCCTGCTCGAGTGGTGGGCCGCTCAGGGCTGAGTGGCCCCGGCTTGCGCGGACTCGAAGCGCGGGCGCGATCGGGGTGCCAGACCCCTCCCCTCAGGGGCCGAGGGCTGGCAGGATCGTACGAACACGCTGGGAGACGCGCATGAGCAACGACATCGGCACCGGTGAACCACCGACGGCCGCGCTCATCGCGCTCGCTGAGGCGTACGGGATCGCCACCGAGTACTGGTCCTTCTTCGGTGACCGGGTGCACGTCCCGGCGGCGACGCTGACGACGATCGTCGCTGCGATGGGCGTCGACGTGCAGTCCGATCAGGATGCCGCCGCCGCGCTCGCGGATGTCCAGGACCGACCGTGGCGCCGGCTGCTGCCGCCGTCGGTCGTGGTGCGCCAGGGGTCGGGCCGATTCCAGGTGCATGTCGCGGATGGTCACGACGTCGCGCTGACCGTCACGCTTGAAGACGGTTCGGTGCGCGACATCCCGATTCCGGAACAGGATGCCACACCCCGCACCCTTCACGACGGCACCGTGTGGCGGCTGGACGTGCCCCTTCCGGACGATCTGCCCCTCGGCTGGCATACCGTTCACGCGACCCAGAGCCTGCACGGAGCGGGAGAGCCGGATCGCGCAGCGGAAGCCGTGCTCGTGGTCACCCCGGAGACGCTGTCCCCACCGCCGTCGCGCGCCGAGCGCGACGGGCGGTCGTGGGGGCTGATGGCGCAGCTGTACTCGGTGCGCTCGCGGAGCTCGTGGGGTGTCGGCGACTTCGCGGACCTCGGTGACCTGGCCTCGATCGCCGGAGGGCGGGGGGCGGACTTCCTTCTCGTCAACCCCGTGCACGCCGCCGACGTCACCTCGCCGATCGAACCGTCCCCCTACCTCCCGGCGACGCGGCGGTTCCTGGCGCCGCTCTATGTGCGCCCGGAGGACATCCGCGAGGCGGCGTACCTCGCTCCGTCTGACCGCGCGACGCTCGACGCGCTTCGCGAGCCGGTGGCCGCGTCCGACACGAATGCCGAGCGCATCGACCGGGACGCGTCCTGGGCGGCCAAACGGGCGGCCCTGGAGCTGATCTTCGCCGTGCCGCGATCGCCGGCACGACAGGCTCTGCTCGAGGCATACGTGGCGCGCGAGGGGCAGCCCTTGCTCGACTTCGCGCTGTGGTGCGCCCTCGAGGACCACTTCGACGCCACACTCGGCTCCGCCGGGGAGCGCCCGGCCGAGGCGTGGGACATCGCGTCGCCGCTCGTGGAGCAGCTTCGTGCGCGGCTGGCCGGGCGCGTGCGATTCCACTCCTGGCTGCAGTGGATCGTCGATGAGCAGCTCGCCGCCGCGCAGGCCGCCGCGAAGGCCTCCGGCATGCGCATCGGGATCATGCACGACCTTGCGGTGGGTGTGCACACCCGAGGTTCGGATGCCTGGTCATTGCGCGACATGTACGCGGCGGGCATCACTGTGGGCGCTCCGCCGGACATGTACAACGAGCAGGGCCAGAACTGGAATCAGCCCCCATGGCTGCCGCACGCTCTCGCGGAGAGCGGCTACGCGCCCCTGCGGGACATGATCCGCACGCTGCTTCGCAACGCCGGAGCACTTCGCATCGACCACGTGATCGGATTGTTCCGGCTGTGGTGGATACCCGCCGGCCTCGGTGCGTCGGCGGGCACCTACGTGCGCTACGACCACGAGGCCATGATCGGCGTGCTCGCTCTCGAGGCGCACCGCGCCGGTGCTGTGCTGATCGGCGAAGACCTCGGCAACGTGGAGCCCTGGGTCCGCGACTACCTCTCGCTGCGGGGCATACTGGGCACCTCCGTGCTGTGGTTCGAGTACGAGAACGACGGGTTCAAGCCACCGGAGCACTACCGTCGGGCCGTGCTCGCCACGGTGAACACCCACGATCTCCCACCCACCGCCGGGTACCTGGCGGGCGAGCACGTCGACCTTCGCGCGCGGCTGGGCCTGCTGGTCGAGCCGGTCGAGCAGGCGCGTGCCGAGGCGGTCGCCGAGCGGGATGCCATGCTGTCGACGCTGCGTGAACGCGGCCTTCTCGGGGCCGACGCCACGGAGCAGCAGATCGTCGAGGCATTGCACCTGCACCTTGTCGCATCGCCGTCCCAGCTGCTCGGAGTCGCGCTCGTGGATGCCGTCGGGGAGCGGCGGGTGCAGAACCAGCCGGGCACGGAGAACGAGTATCCGAACTGGCGGGTGCCGCTCGCCGACTCAGCCGGCACCGCCGTCCTCCTCGACGACCTGGCGCAGAACGAGCGGTTCCGGTCGCTGACCGAGAAGGTGGACGACGCGCTTCGCCGGTGACGGTCCCACCTGGTCCTCGGCGCCGCGTCATCAGGGCAGCAGGTCGGGGAGCACCTGCATGAGAAGCCAGAACGCCACGAAGATGCCCGCGATCACGTAGGACCACCAGGGCACCGTCCGTTTGAGGCGGCGGCCGGGCTCTGCCACGCCGGGCGGGGGGCGCAGCATCATCGGTGGGGTGGATGCCGCGGCATCCGTTGCCACCGACAGCGGTCCCGACCCGGGAGCGAACGCCTGAGCCGTCGGCTCGAGGCGTTCGTCGCGCCAGCGCGCCCACTGGTCGAATTTCGCCAGCAGCGCCTGCACGCAGGAGAAGAGCCACGCCCACATCGCCGGGTCGAGGGTGGAAAGATCCCGCTCAGCGTAGAGGAAGAGCCAGTCATCCACGATCTCGACGTCAAGCGCTGCGGCGCTGTCGACGAAGCGCGCCATGATGTCGGGCGTGAAGAGATAGAGCGCGTCCCGCTCGTAGCCCTCCGGACAGTACAGGGAGAAGTAGGTGTCGAAGTCGCCTTCCAGGCTGAGTCGCTGATCGCGGTCGAACGCGGCCGTGAGATTCGACGCGCCGAAGAGACCGTTGTTGCCGACGGCGTCGAGCACGATGTTCGGCAGCGGCACGTCGAGCTTGATGGCCACATACCCCCAGGTGTGCGTGGTCCGGTTCTTTCCCGAGCCCGTCGTGTAGCGGTAGTTGCCGAACTCGACGAACCGTGGCTCCTCGCCCCGAAGGAGGTCGCTGGCCGCGCGGGCGCTCCCGACCCCGAAGATCATTCCGGGCAGCCTCGGCCCGGCCAGATTCGGGACGTACTGCATCCCGTTCGCCTCGGCGAAGCGATTCAGGCGATACCACCGCTCCTGGCTGCCGAGCGATCCACGAACCGCGAGGGTGATGAGGAACACCAGAACCGCTGCGATCACGAGGAACGGCACCAGGGTGACGATTCCGACACCGCCGCCGGTCGATGAGCCCGCGAGGTTGATGATCGAGGAGATGAAGGTGAGGAACACCGAGCCGAAGACCACCACGATCACCACGCCGAAGACCAGCGCGGCGATGCCGGTACCCGTCCCGTAGAAAGAGGAGACGGCACCTGACTGCCGCAGGCGCTTGGCGTAGTCGCGCGCGGCGCGCCGGTCGATGGGCTCGACGAGTGGCCTGGCGTCGAACGTGAGACCGGATGCCGCCGCCTGGCTCATCCGTTCACCTCATCGCCGTCCCACGAGAGGTCGGCGCCGGCCGGGACGGCCGCCGCCTCGAGGCGCGGGTCGTCCACCAGCGCCCGGACGAGCGCGGCGTCGCCGGCCACGATCGTGGAGTCGTAGTCCACCTCGCTGACGAGCACCCACGCCCGGTCCGCTGGCCACACGACCGACGGCGACTGGGCACCGGGTGGGAAGCCGTGCTTCTCCAGCTCGCGGTCGCGCCATGGCGACCGCTGCGTCCAGTCGGGTTCGGCGAGCTCGGCGACGCCTCCGCGGAAGAGGAGGTGCTCACGTGCGGGCAGCTCGAGCCGCGGCCCCTTCGAGATCTCGTCCGGGAGGATGCCCGGCTGCCAACTCGGCTGTCGGAAGACCTTGTTGAACGGGTCGCGCGTGCTGTGGCCCAGCATGTCGTTGTGCTGTGCGAGCGATGCAGCCCCGACCGCATCGCCACCGGCATCCTGATCGCTCAGCTGGAACAGGGTGCGCGCAGGCGCCGCTCCGACGAAGCCCACGAGCCCGCCCCACCCGCTCCAAACCCCGACGCACCCGTCGGCGGGGGTGCCGGTGTGCTGGGCGAGCACCCCGGCGACGACCCTCAGGGTCTCGGCATCCAGATCACCCGCGGGTGGATCTCCGTAGCGCCACCCTCTGCGATCCCGCGGCCCGTCCTCGCTGAGCGGATCCGCCGGGTCGTGACCGACCAGGCGGTGCCACTGCGCGAGCGGATGCATGACCGTGTCGAAGGCCCGCGCGGTCTCCGCCCACGACACCCGCTCGACATCGATCGGCGGGTCAGCGGCCTGGAACGACCGCCACTCGCGGGCGTGCGCGGCGTAGGGAAGCGGCGGCCACGGCCGGTCAGCCGGTCGGTCCCTGGTCGCTCGATGGAAGATGCGTGCGTACGCCGGAAAGCCGCGGGGAACGACCTGGTGCATCGAGCTGCTCGACCAGTCGGCATCCAGCCTCTCACGCAGCCAATCGCCGGCAGAGACGTCCGCGGTCCACTCCATGCGCTTCACGCTACCCCCGGCCGGCGGGCGGCCGATCGGGGCAGATGGGCGCGCCTGCACTGAGCGAGCGAAGCGAGACGAAGTGTCGGGTAGACTGTGGAGGTTGTCCGGCAGCAGCCATGTCTGCAGAAGCCCGCGACACGTGCACACACCCTCCTGCGTTCGGGAAATGCCCGAACGCCGTTCTAGTCCGAAGGAGGTGGGTAAGTGACGCACCAGTACGAACTCATGGTCATTCTGACCCCCGAGATCGACGAGCGCACGGTAGCCCCGAGCCTCGACAAGTTCTTGAAGGTCATCACGAATGATGGTGGCACGATCGACAAGGTCGACATCTGGGGCAAGCGCCGTCTTGCTTACGAGATCCAGAAGAAGACCGAGGGCATCTACGCCGTCGTGAACTTCACCGCCACGAGCGAGGCCACCCAGGAGCTCGACCGTCAGCTGAAGCTCAGCGAGGCCGTCATGCGCACCAAGGTGCTGCGCGCCGAAGAGGCCTTCGCGATGGTCGCGGCCGAAGCCGAGCGCTCGGCGGAGAAGGCGGCCCGCAAGGCTGCTCGCCCCGCCAAGCCGGTGAAGCAGGACGCCTAACCGCATGGCCGGCGAAACCGTCATCACCGTTGTGGGAAACCTCACGGCCGACCCCGAGCTGCGGTACACGCAGAACGGGCTGCCCGTCGCGAACTTCACCATCGCGTCGACTCCGCGCAACTTCGACCGAGCAACGAGCGAGTGGAAGGACGGCGAAGCGCTGTTCCTCCGCGCCTCGGTGTGGCGCGAATTCGCCGAGCACGTGGCGGGTTCGCTCACCAAGGGCTCGCGCGTGATCGCGACCGGTCGCCTCAAGCAGCGCTCCTACGAGACGCGCGAGGGCGAGAAGCGCACCACCATCGAGCTCGAGGTCGACGAGATCGGCCCCTCGCTCCGCTACGCCACCGCTCAGGTGACGCGTGCGGCGGGCGGCGGACAGAGCCGTGGCCAGGTCGCCGACGAGCCGTGGGCCACCCCCGGTTCGCAGGCTGCTGCACCGGCTGCTGCCGGTGGCGGCGACTCGTGGGCCGCCCCCGGCGCCTACGGCGACGACACCCCGTTCTAACAGGGAACGGTCCATGAGCCTGTCGAAGGGTCGGGGCCGTATCGCTGGCTGTGCGCTTCAGCGCAGCATTCAACAACTCTCTTACTAAGGAAGACAACATGGCTGGAAAGTCAAGCGGCGACCGCCGCAAGCCGCGGAAGGGCGCGAAGAACGCAGCCCCGGCGAAGCCGACCCGCGTCGGCGTCATCGATTACAAGGATGTCGCCACCCTTCGCAAGTTCGTCTCGGAGCGCGGCAAGATCCGTGCCCGTCGTATCACCGGTGTCTCGGTGCAGGAGCAGCGTCTGATCGCGACCGCGATCAAGAACGCGCGCGAAATGGCACTCCTGCCCTACGCCGGCGCCGGCAGGTAGAGGAGCCCGATATGTCGAAACTGATTCTCACGAACGAGGTCGCCGGGCTCGGCAGCGCCGGAGACGTTGTCGAGGTCAAGGACGGGTTCGCCCGCAACTACCTCATTCCCCAGGGCTTCGCCGTGGCCTGGAGCCGCGGTGGCGAGAAGCAGGTCGCGTCCATTCGCGCGGCCCGTGACGCCCGTGCGATCCACGACCACGAAGACGCCGTGTCGCTCAAGAACGCGCTCGAGAGCACCAAGGTCCGCCTCGCCATCAAGGCCGGCTCCGAGGGACGACTCTTCGGTTCGGTCAAGACGGCTCAGATCGCCGACGCGGTCAAGGCCGCCGGTCTGGGTGAACTCGACAAGCGCAAGATCCACATCACGTCGTCCATCAAGTCGGTCGGCGAGCACGAGGCCACGGTTCGTCTGCGCGACGACCTGACCGCCGTGATCACGCTGCAGGTCGTCGCCGCCAAGTAGCGACGCGACGCACGCCCGAGGGTGCCGGAGGACGCAAGTCCCCCGGCACCCTCTTCGGTGTCGGCGCGCAGCCGGGAGGCCGCGCAGGCGCCGTCCGGTGTCGGAACTCTCTCCCCCGCAGGTCGACGCAGTCCGGTGCGCCCCTCGCGGTCGCCGCGTTGACCGTGCAGTTTGTACACAACCCACATGCGTCGGCTGCAACCTTCAACGCCCACTTCAACCACATCTCAGTGCACAGACTGTGGGAAAGACAACCCCAGGTCAGGGACCCATTACGTCCCCAGGATCATCCTGGCCATAAGAGTTCTCCACAGCCGTTGTACACAGGCTCCCCGGCGTTTCGCGCAGACTTTCCACAGAGTTATCCACAGGACGTGTTGCAGCGGAATGAACCCGCTCCTAGCGTGGGGTGGGCCCGAGCAGAACCGACCGAGATGCGTCATCGAAGACGGATGTCGGTGATCCGTGTTGTGCTCAAGCGTGTGCCGGCGGTGGTCGGCACGGGCCCGGTTCGCCCCACAATGGGCGTCGGCCACACGTGTGCCGAGGCGATGCTCCAGCGTGCCGAAGCCGAAACGCAACACCGCAGAAGTGAAGAAGGGAGTGCACGTGTCGATCGCCGACATCTCGGAGGACCGCCTCGGTGGGCCCCGGCCGAGCGAACGCACGCCCCCTCATGACCTGCTCGCGGAGCAGAGCGCACTCGGCGGGATGATGCTCTCCAAGGATGCCGTCGCCGACGTCATCGAGTCGCTTCGCGGACCCGATTTCTACGTTCCCAAGCACGAGCTCATCTTCGAGGCGATCCTCTCTCTGTACTCCCACGGCGAGCCGACCGACGTCGTCGCTGTCACCGACGAACTGATCAAGACGGGCGAGCTGTCGCGGGCCGGCGGTCCGGACTACCTGCACTCGCTGACCTCGATTGTGCCGACGGCCGCCAACGCCGGCTACTACGCGTCCATCGTCGCCGAGCGTGCGCTGCTGCGCCGCCTCGTCGAGGCCGGCACGCGAATCGTGCAGATGGGGTACTCGGGCCAGGGCGAGGCGCTCGACCTGGTGAACAACGCGCAGGCCGAGATCTACGGCGTCACCGGCACGCAGGACACCGAGGACTTCGTGCCCCTCACCATCGCCGTCGACGCGGCGGTGGAGGAGATCGAGGCAGCCCGGGGCCGCGACGGGATGATGACCGGTGTGCCCACCGGCTTCGCGGGTCTCGACCAGCTGACGAACGGCCTGCACCCCGGGCAGCTGATCATCATCGCGGCCCGCCCGGCGCTGGGTAAATCCACGCTGGCGCTCGACTTCGCCCGTGCGGCATCCATCAAGAACAACGTCCCCTCGATCTTTTTCTCACTCGAGATGGGGCGCAGCGAGATCGCCATGCGTCTCATGAGCGCGGAGGCCGCTGTGCCGCTCCAAGCCATGCGAAAGGGCACGCTGGACTCACGGGACTGGACGACCATCGCCGCGACCCGCGGCCGCATCAACGACGCGCCCCTCTACATCGACGACAGCCCGAACATGACGCTCGTCGAGATCCGCGCGAAGTGCCGCCGGCTCAAGCAGCGCGCCGGTCTCAAGATGGTGATCATCGACTACCTGCAGCTCATGACCAGCGGCAAGCGCGTCGAGTCCCGCCAGCAGGAGGTGAGCGAGTTCTCGCGCGCGCTCAAGCTGCTCGCGAAGGAGCTTCAGGTGCCGGTGATCGCGCTCTCGCAGCTGAACCGTGGTCCCGAACAGCGCGCCGACAAGAAGCCCGCGCTCTCCGACCTGCGTGAGTCCGGATCGCTCGAGCAGGACGCCGACATGGTGATCCTGCTGCACCGTGAGGCCGCGTACGAGAAGGAGAACCCCCGCGCCGGCGAGGCCGACCTCATCGTGGCGAAGCACCGCAACGGTCCGACCGACACGGTCACGGTCGCGTTCCAGGGCCACTTCTCGCGCTTCATGGACATGGCGGTCGGGGTTTAGAGCGCCGCTGTAGATCTTTTTCTTAGTTGTCCATTTCGCGGGAGACTTGTCCACGCGATGCCCGAATGGACGTTTCGGACGCCTAGCCGCTTCACGTCGCCTGGTGATCTGGGCCCCGATCTGAACGCAACGCATTCCTGGCCCAGGTCGACACCCCGGTCCCCCATCCCATAGCCGCTGCCGCAAAATAGCGGAACCGCGCTGGTGCACATGTCCCCCTTCTTCCCGACAACCCACACGGGAAGCGCGTCAACTTCAGTCGGCCGGTTGCGTGTAGGAATCCGCAAAGTAGCGTGGACGAATCGACGTCGGTCGCCGCACACCAGCGTGGATTCGGGCGGTTCTACGCACGATTGATCGTGCTCGCGTTGTTCTTGGCCGATTGCCTTTTGCGCGCAGATGCCTTTCCGGTGGCCGATCCCGATGCGGGTGACTTTCCTGCGGGCGATGGATATCGTCAGATTGTGATGTCGGCCAGCGTGAGGCCACTGATGATCGTGGCCGCTACCACGACACTTTGTCTCGCTGGTTGTCAGGGACAAGCTCGTGGAGTGTCGATTCCGCCCGGCTTTGAGGATCTTCCGACCTGTCCGGTAGCTCAAGTCCCCATCAGTGAACTCTCCGCAATGGGTGAACCGGGATGCGACCTCGCAGGAACGTCGCTCACCTTCGCAGAGGACACTCTGGCGTTCGCCGTAGGCCCTCCACCCTTGGACGGCGGTGTGCCGGCACTGACGATTCCCTCCGTTGGTGCTGTGTTCAGTCAGGGCGATGGCAAGGGACGTGAGCTGCTGATCGTCAATTGGGGAGTGCCGGGTGTCGCGGTCGCCGCCATCGACGATGGTCGCGCCGTTCAGATTTGGGCAAGCAGCGCTGCCGCACAGGATCTTCAGCTTCAGCAACTGGCGATCGAGGACGTTGTGTCCGACTGATTCGGAACCCACAACTCGTCCCGACCATCCGGTTTCCCGAAGATCGCGACCACTTCTTCGTGCAGCTGCCACCCGGCATCCCACACCGCCTGCCCGTGGTCGACGACGGAGAACAGGCGGATGTCGCGTCGTAAGAGCTCGCTACGTAACCGTGCGAGAACATCGGGGACCGTCCTGGTGCATAAATGCGTGACGAGCCCGTCGAACGCGGTCACGTCTCGAGGGTGGAGACGGGTTCGCCGGTTTCCACGATGCAGGTGAAGAGCATCCGTCCGGGGTCGGGCCCGAGGTCGGTGGCGTTGTGGGGCACCCCCGGCGGGATGAGGAAGCCGTCGCCGGCGTTGAGGATCTGTGCGGTGCGACACGATGCACGGAAACGCGCTCCCCGACGCCAGCGACGCGAGGGACCAGAACCCGGCTGATGGCATCCGACTGCCGAACACCTGGATCGACAGCGACTGCGTGACAGATGAGCCCCCGCGGCTGATCTGTGACAGCAACGGCTGACGGACTCAGCTACTCGGGCCGTCCACCGATCGCGGTTGCCTCAGATACGCGCGTCTGGACGGGACCGAACGCTCCGGCTCGTGTATCACTCAGGCACGCCCACCCCTCTTGAACGGCGACCACCCTCAAAAGATCGGATGTGATCGCTGTGCCCAACAACCTTGCTCTTCAGCCCCTCGCTGAGTTCACGCGCGGCATCGATGACGCGCTGCAGCTCGCCCTCAGGAACCAATGGGTAACGGAAGTTCCCCTCGCCGTGCTGCTCGGCGAGGAGGTGTCCCTCGCGTCGGATCAGACCCCCATCCGCAGCCAGCAGGACCGCGGCAGCTGCTGGGCCTTCGCAGGCATCGCCGCCCTGGAGGCGGCCTACAAGCGCCTCCACGGACTGACGCTTGACCTCTCGGAGCAGTATCTCTTCCACATCTGCAAAGCGCACGAGAGCGACTTCGGCAATCACTCCCTCATGGGGTTCCAAGGATCGAGCGACATCGTCAAGCACATGGAGCGCATGCGGGTTCCCGAAGAGGGGGATGCCCCGTACATGACGCAGGCGAACATGATCGCCACTATCCCCGGTGCTGCGGCCCTGAACACCGCCCCGAGCCCCTCGCAGGAGCAGAGGGACGACTTCGAGTTCTCGCCGGTGCACATCCCCTTCGTCGGCCGAGGCAACGCGAAGTACGGCGTGGCGTCTTCGGGCGTTCTCTCGAACTTCTCGATCGCGGATCTGGAGAACGTGATTCGGGCCAAGCACGAGGTGGTCGTCAACGTCACTGTCAGCGGCGGTGGACACGTGCTGCTGCTCGTCGGCTTCAACAGCACGCAGCGGTACTTCCTGGCGAAGAACTCGTGGGGCGAGGGCGGACTGATCCGCATCAAGTACGAGAACGATCCGCAGTTCAGCATCAACACGGGCATCGCGCACTACATCATCGACGTCATCGATCCCGCCGTCGACCGCCGCGCGGCGTTCGTCGGGCAGTGGGACATAAATCACGACGGATGGCGCGGGCGTCTGACTCTGCGCCGATTCACCGACCTGCGGGCAGCCACCGATACGTTCTCACCGGGCGACGCCACGAAGCTGGGCAGCTACTACCTGGATGGCGGAAAGCACGATGTGACGGGGTGGTTCGCCGACGCCGGCCAGACGGCGCACCTTCGCATCGCGGACATTGGAGGCGGAGGGCAGGACTTCACTCTCAGCGTCTATTCCAACGACGTGCATCTCGCCGCGGGCGACACCTCGTGGGCGGGCATCCCTTTCGGCGCGCAGATCCGCCGGACGCCGATCGAGGGTGCGCCCGCCGACCCGTTCGACCGGGTGGACTGGCTCGGCACGTGGGAGATGAACCACGACGGATGGCGCGGGGCGCTGGTCATCGACGGCATCGACCCCGCATCCGGAGGGGCCGCCCTGTCCTATCGACGTTCCACGGGCGAGGTGCGCCCCGCCTTCGGAGGTGTGCGGCCGGATCACCCTCACGTGATGGACTTCACAATCGACTTCGGCCCCGACAACTCGGCCCAGACCTTCACGCTGCAGCACCACACCCGCGAGCGTGGGATCGCGTCGGGATTCACCACATGGGCCGGGCGACGATTCGGCGCCATCGCCAAGAAGACCGCGGACAAGCCCGCGTGGCGAGGCTTCGAGGTTGCCCCGGTCGGGAGCAGCTCCGCCATTCCGAACATCGCGGCGGTCTCGCGGATCCCGAACTCGATGGAGACGTGGTGGGTCGGGCCGAGCGGGTCGATCGAGGCGGCGTTCTGGTACGACGGGGGCCAATGGACGCGATACCAGCTCGCCCCCGCCGGCGCGGCGGCCCCGGCATCCGGCATTGCGGTCGTGTCTCGCACCCCGAACTCGATGGAGTTGTGGTGGATTGGACCGAGCGGGTCGATCGAGGCGGCGTTCTGGTACGAGGGGGGCGCCTGGACCCGGTATCAGGTGGCCCCCGACGGGTCGGCCGATGTCAGCTCCGGAATCACCGCCGTCTCCCGGGTCCCGAACTCCATGGAGCTGTGGTGGGCGGGGCCGGACGGATCCGTCGAAGCGGCGTTCTGGTACGAGGGCGGCCAGTGGACCCGGTACCAGCTCTCGCCCGCCGGCTCGGCCGGACGCGGGTCCGAATTCTCGGCGGTCTCGCGCGTCCCGAATTCAATGGAGCTCTGGTGGACCGGACCTGCGGGTTCGGTGGAGGCGGCGTTCTGGTACGAAGGCGGTCAATGGGGCCGCTACCAACTGTCCGGTCCTGGGTCGGCCGCTGTAGGCGGCGGCATCGCGGCCGTCTCGCGCATCCCGAACTCGATGGAACTGTGGTGGACAGGGGCCTCCGGCTCGATCGAAGCGGCGTTCTGGTACGAGGGCGGGCAGTGGACTCGGTACGAGGTCGCGCCGGATGGGTCCGCGCTGCCCTCGAGCGGCGTGGCGGCCGTCTCCCGCAAGCCCGAGACCATGGAGCTCTGGTTCGCGGGCGCCGACCAGTCGGTGCAGGGGGCCTTCTGGTACGAGGGTGGCTCGTGGACCCGGTACGGGCTCGAGGGCCCGCAGCAGGCGGGCAACCCGTTCGCCGTCGCAGCGGTGAGCCGGGTTCCGGTCTCGATGGAGTTGTGGTGGTCGGGCTCAGGCGGCAGTGTGCGGGACTCATTCTTCTACGAGTTGTAGAGGGTCGGCAGGGCGGCGCGGAGGTCGTACAGCGGCCTCCGCGTCGCCGCAGGACCTGTTACGGCGCGCTGGGCCCGGAGCGCGCCTACTTCTCGAACCAGCCGTAAACCTCTGACATCGCGTTGTCGTACGCGGTGAAGTGGGCTCCGTTCGAACGAGTCGCCTTGGCGTTCCCCCCGACAGGCGTTCGTGACCGTCTTGAACGGAGTCGGGTCGTCGTTCGCTTTGACCACGTTCGATGCAACACCCCGCACCTGGGCGGGTGATCGGTGGACGCGGTCACCGTTTGGCACAGCCTCCGAGCGCGCAGGGTACCGACCTTTTGAGCTGCAGCGAATGCGACCTGCACCAGCACACTGTGCCGTACGTTTAGGGAAATCGGTCGAATCCCCCCTTCGGCAGCCCACCCCCAGATCGGGCCGTCACTGCCGCTTTACCTCGAAGGCGAGGCGCGGATGAAGTTGCTCGGGCGTCAGGACGAGCGCGCTCACTTGATGGAGTTGATCCGGGAAGGGCCGCGCCTCATAGGAATCAGCGGACGCGCAGGAGTGGGCAAGAGCGCATTGTTGGCATCGCTGGCCGACGCACCACCCGAAGGCGCCGACGTGTGGAAAGTGGACCTCCACGAGGCGGGTGAGTCCGGGCTGTGCGAGGGAATAGTCCGGCGACTCGGGGTGGCCGTGCTGGCCCCTTCTGGAGCGGACTACCGGCCTGTGGAGCGGGTCGTGCGGGTGATCGGTGGCACCCCGGTGGTCCTTGCCTTGGACCATGTTCCTGAGCGCACACTTGACACACCCGAGACCGACGAGCTGTTGGACTCCTGCCCGAACCTCCGCGTCGTGGTGGCTACCTCTACTCGGGTGCTCGACGCAACCGAGAACATCGCGTTGCAGCCGCTTCACGTTCCGCCTCCCGGCGCCTCCTTCGAGGAGGCGCTCGCCTGCCCCAGTGTTGCGCTCTTCATCGATCGGGCGACGAGCGCATACGCCCGATTCCGGGTTGAGGAGAAGACGATCGATGCCGTCGCGGAGATCTGTCGACTCGTGGGCGGGCTGCCTTTGGCGATCGAACTCGCGGCAGCGCGCATCCGGATGCTCTCACCCGAGAGGCTCGCCGTCGAGCTCTCGGATGCCACCGCGGCACTGGACCTGCTGTCTCCCGGTTCCCACACGCAGCGAATGGGCCTCCGCCAGGCGATCGCCGCGACATTCGGCACGCTTCGCGACCACGAACGGCTCCTCCTCGGCCGCCTTTCGTGCTTCAGCGGGCCATTTCCGTTCGAGGCAGCAGTCGCGGTGGGTGGTCAGCCCTACGGCGATGTTGCCGACGGGCTGGAAAAGCTGACCGACCTCCGCCTGATCGACCCGGACGAGCCGGCGTCCGGGGAAGCCGTGTACTCCATGCTGCCCATCATGCGGCGGTTCATCGCCGAGAGCGGCATCGATGCGGACGCCGCCGCGGTGCGCCGGACCTACCTGGAAGGAGTGCTGCGGGATGCTGACCTCGCCGTGTCGCGAGCGACTCGCACGTCCGCGGTCATCCACGCTCACACCCTGCGGCGCGACCTTGTGGATGAGGGACTGCGGCGATTCGCTTCGGACGCAGGCGGGTCGGCGGCGTGGCTCACTGCATGCGCGGCTCAATTGGTCGGCAGTGCGGAGTCGGTGATCGTGGGGGAACTCCTGGAACGGCTCATCGAGACGAGGGAAGTGGACGCGCTCCCCCGCGCCGACCGCGCGCGCGTCTGGCTGTGGTCCTCGAACGCCCTGGCATTCTCGCCTGACGGCGCCGCCATGGCGGAACTCATCCGGGAGCGATGGGGGCGCGGTGCTGACCTGATCGACGTGACGTCGGAGCCCCTGCTGGCACTGCAGAGCAGAAGCATCGCGGTCACCAACGGCGTGACGACCGGTGACCTGTCCACCGCTGTGCTGGCCGCGCGAGAGGGCGCGCGGCTTGCGCTGAGCAACGCCTTTCCGACGTGGGCGGCCAGATTCGAGGTCCTCGATGCCGCCGCAGTGCATGCCACCGGCGACGTGACCGCGGCGGTCAGGCTCGCGCTTGCCGCCCTGCGGCACGCCGAGCGCGTCGGCGATCTGGAGGCGATCGTCGGAGCGACGATCGTGCTCCGAACGGTTCCGCTTGGCGGCGTCCCGGGGAACGCGGCGCTTCCCTCGCTCACCGACCTCCTGGCTCTTGCGAGGAGCCAAGAGGACGTCGTCCGGGAGTCGTTCCTGTTGGGAGCGCTGACACGCATCGAGCTCAGCGAGGGCAGAGCGCGGGAGGCGGCGCACTGGTGCGCCGAGCGCCTCGCCGCTGGTGCGGCACGTGGCTGGTCATATCTGTTGACGATCTCACTCGTGCACGCGACCCTCATCGCTGCGACTCTCGGTGACCTGCCCTTCGCGGCACGCATCCTGGGTGCGCTCAGCGCCGATCGCGAGCGCGTGCTTCGCGCCATGGCCCCCGCAACGACGGCGCAGCTGGAGAGGACGAGTGCGATGGCCGACAGCCGACTGGGCGCTGCGCACGTCGCTGCTCTCAGGGCAGGAGGGGCGCTCCTGACTCTTTCGGATGCATCAGCGGAGGTCGTGCGCTGGCTGCGACGTCACGCAGCCCACGTCGATCATCCGGTCGACACCGCCACGGGCGAAGCGTCGCTCACCCCACGGGAACGCGAGGTGCTCTCTGTTCTGGCCGAGGGATGGACGAACCAGCAGATCGCGGCCCACCTTCATATCTCAGTGAAGACGACGATGCACCACTCGGTGGCGATCTACCGGAAGCTTGCGGTACGCGGGCGGGCGGAGGCGACCGCTTACGCGCACCGGCATGGCATGGTCCGTTCCGATTCGCCGCCTGCGTGACGGATGCCGGGCGGGAGAGCGCGGCCTACGGCTTGGACGCGATCCGCCGGCCAAGTGCACCGGAGCGGGGGGCGCGGGCGCATGGCCACCGCATCCCTCCGAGTCAGCAAGGCGCGACCGTGTGCCGGTCGGCAGTTCGACGCTCAGGGTCGTGCGGACTCCGGGCGCGGCGGAAGCACGAATGTGTGGATCTCCGCGATCCGCCCGTCTTTGACGATCACGATGTCCCTGCCGTCCACGATCGGCTGTCCCGTCGGCCCGTATGTCCATTCCAGATAGCCGATGTCGCCGCTCTCGTACGGTCCCGCGGCGATCGCGAACTCGAACGCGGGTGACTCGGCCTGTATCTGCGCGACCTTCTCCATCAGGGCGGGAACTCCCACCACCGTGCCGTCCCGGTCCGAGAAGCTCACGTCGGGAGCGAAGATGCGGTCGGCGACACCCAGCCCACGGCTGATGTCCCGATCCCCGAAGACGTCCAGCAGCATGTGCCGCAGCAGAGTCGGTGTGTCCATATCGCGCTCATTCCGAATCGGCGACATCCATCGACCTTAGAGTCCGTTGACCCCCTCTCGCGGGATTTCGGCCCGCGAGAATGTTCTCTCCCCCCTGACGGCTGCGCGACGCCCGGGAACGCTACTGGTCGCCGACCTTGCGGTCGGCGGCGTCTTCACCGGCGTTGATCTTGTCGTCGAACTTCCCACCGGTGGCCGAGTTCGCGGCGTCACCGGCCTTGTCGATGGCGGCATCGGATGCCTGCTCGCCCTTCTCGCTGTTCAGGAATTCCTTGGCCTTGTCTCCGAGGCCTCCCAAATCTGCCATCGCAATCTCCCATCGTCTCTGAGTCGTCACCGCGAACGGATGCGGTGCTCCACCAGTGTCCGCCGCGCGCGTGCCCTGGTCACGGGGCTTGACACCCCTGCCCGCGGGACGCGCATGCACACGGGAGCGAGGGGAGTATTACTATGAACGTAGTACTAAATCGTCGAAGGGGTCGCCATGGTCACGCCCGCCACTGCCTGGTCGCCGCCACTGCCGGGGGCACCCGGTTTCGATCATGTCGTCATCGAGACGCCCGGCTTGCGGACGCACCTCGCCGTCATCGCGGCGCACTTCATCACGGACGATGCTCCGGCCGCGGTCGCCGACCTCTCCCTCGGCTGGTTCGAACGAGCAGCGTGACGGGGGTTTCGGGGCCGCCGTGATACCGGGATGACGGCAGTATGACGACGGGTGAGTGATTCGGCCGTCTGTCGGCCGGAATCGGACAATGCCACCGCCAGCCGACCGGATCGCTCGGAGCACGCCGCCCCGACGCTAGCCTTCGACGATGGACGCCATGACGCAGCTCAGCACCGCCGCCACCGCCGATGCGATGGTGCGTCTCGGAATCCCCGCGACCACCGCGCCGTTTGGACTGCGGTCTCTCGCCCCGCACTTCGTCGCGGAGGGCCCGGCAGTGCCCATCACCCACCTGGGCAGTGTCGACGTGCTGCTGGAGGCCATCGGCGAAGCGCCCGTCGGGAGCGTCCTCGTGATCGACAACGGCGGCCGCAGGGATGAATCCTGTGTCGGCGACCTGCTGACCCTGGAGGCGCAACGGGCCGGCCTCGCCGGCATCGTAATCTGGGGCCTGCACCGCGACACGACGGAGCTCCTCGACATCGGCCTGCCCGTGTTCAGCCTCGGGTCACATCCACGGGGACCGATTCGCGTGCCTCCCGGCGGCCCCGCCATGTACGCGGCGGTCGTGGACGGCATCGTCGTTCGCCCGGGCGACGGGGTGGTCGCCGATGCCGACGGTGTCGTCTTCGTGCCGAGAGACTCGATGGAGGCCGTCGGTCAGACCGCGCGCGCCATCATGGCGACAGAGAAGGCGCAGTCCGGGGAGATGCGGGGCGGCGTATCGCTGCGCGATCAGATCGGCTTCGAGGACTACCTGGCCGAACGGGCGTCGAACCCGACGTACTCGCTGCGCGACCACCTGAAAGCCCGCGGCGGCGCGGTCGAGACCTGATCGCTCTCCGCCGAGTCGGCCGAGGACCTACCGCGGACCGATGGCCGCCTCGATGAGGCGTGCGGCCGCGGCGGCCCCATCCTCCTGGGCGTAGGCGTCGCGCACCTCCGCAGCGGCGGCGCGGATACCCGGCTCGGTCAGCACCCTGCGCACCGCCGCCAGGAACCGGGGCTTCGACACGTCCTTCGGTGATACGGCGATGGCGTTGCCTCGTCGTTCGCACGCGCGCACGTGCCACGTCTGCTCGGGCTGGAGGCCCATCCCCACAAACGGCACGCCGGTCGCGCATGCGGTCTGGACGGTGCCCTGCCCCCCGTGCAGCACCGCGGCATCCACCAGGCCGCCCAGCTGGTGCGCCGGCAGCAGGTCTGTCACGTGGACATTGGGCGGAACCGTGTCGCCGGGCTCGAGGTAGTGCCGGATGGGGGCGACGACGTTCACCGGCAGCTCCCCAAGTGCACGCGCCGCCGCGAGTGCGAGTCGCCGGTCGGCGGACGAGCCGAGTGCGAGATAGAGGAGGGGGTCGGATGCCGCGGCCAATTCCCCGACGATCGGAGGGAGTGGTGCCTCGATATGAGCGAAGATCGGGCCGATGCGCTCGAAGCCAGGCGGCATCCGGAAGCCCTCCAACTCCCACGGCATCTCGGTGAGCAGATTGCGGTCTGCGGTCAGCAGCGACGCGGCAGTACGCAGCGGGGGCACGCCGTTGGACTTGGCGACCTTCGTGAACGACCGAGGCGCGAGCGGAGCGCGCGTGTAGACCCAGCGGAAAGCCGAAGTCGCCAGCACGTCCGCCGCGCGTGCCGGCCATCCGTCTCCGCGGATGAACTCCATGCGACGCGTCTGCTGCACCTGGGCAAGAGTCAGCGCGAACGGCACAGGGTAGAACAGCGGCACCTTCTCGGCGCGTGCAGAGACGTAGGACGTGAGGTTGGACCCGGTCACCACGACGGGAGCGTCCAGCTCCCGGATCAGCTCCCGCTCCACGTCGACACGCGCGGCGACCAGCTCAGCGGTGAACGGCGTGCGCAGCCCGCGTCCCTGATCGAAGGCGATCGCCTGGTCGCGTTGGGCCTTCGACCACGACGGAGTGCACGCGCGATACTCGAAACCCGCGTCGTTGATCAGGGAGACGTAGTCCTCTTCGTAGCCCATGAAAACGGACCGGTGGATCGGGTGAAGCGCGCGCGCCACCTCGATCATCCGCGTCGTCTCGGCGAGATTGAAGGTCACGGGACAGAAGAGGACGTTGACCACGCTCAGTTCCCTTCGAGAAGGCGCACGGCCCAGTCTCAGCGCACGCGACCCCTGCGGCAAGTATCGCGGGCAAGGTCACTTCGTGCCGTGGCCGAGTCGAGGGGTGTACTCTCCCGCACATCGGTCAGTATTCGAGAAGCGTCCCCGAACCCGGAGCCGTAGCGTGTTGATGGCCGGAACCACCACGGCACATCGACACGAAGGAGCATGGCATGGCTGAGAAGACGGCTGGACTGTCCGAGGAGGAACGTGCTGCAGTCAAGCAGCGCGCCGCCGAGCTGCGCGCGCAGGAGAAAGCCGGGAAGAGCCGTGCTGCCGGGGAGAAGGCGGTCCGCGAGGCGATCGCGGAGATGCCGGACGAGGATCGTGTCCTTGCCGAGGGGATCGACCGGATCGTCTCGGAGGTCGCCCCGCAGCTCGTCCCGAAGACGTGGTACGGCTTCCCGTCGTACGCCGACGAGGATGGCAAGATCGTGGTGTTCTTCAAGGCCGCCTCGAAGTACACCACCCGTTACGCCACCCTCGGCTTCGAGGAGGCGGCTCAACTCGACGACGGCGACCTCTGGGTCACCTCGTTCGCCCTCCGCGCACTCACCCCGAAGACGGAGAAGACGATCGCCGACTACATCCGCAGGGCCGCGGGCGGATCCGGCACGTAGACGGACCGAGCTCTCTGCAGAGAGGCCCGATCAGGGGCCCGGCTCGGCGGAAGGGGAGCCGTCGAGCACGAGCCGGTACCCCATGCCCGCCTCGGTGAGCAGGTGCGCGGGGCGCGCGGGGTTCTCCTCGAGCTTCTTGCGCAACTGCGACAGGTACAGCCGCAGGTAGCCGGTGTCGGCGACCTGCTCCGTGCCCCAGATGTCCTTGAGCAGTGCCTGGCGCGTGACCAGGGCGCCGGGGTTGCGTGCGAGGAACTCCAGGATCTGCCACTCGGTCGGGGTGAGGTGCACGAGTGCTCCCGCGCGGGTAACGGCCTTCGCGGCGAGGTCGACGCGCACGTCGCCGAACGAGACGACGGGTTCGTCGACGGATGCCGCGGACCGGCGCGACAGCGCGCGCAGGCGCGCCAGCAGCTCGTCGATCTGGAACGGCTTGGTCACGAAGTCGTCGGCGCCGGCATCCAGAGCCTGCACCTTATCGGCCGAACCGGAGCGGCCCGATACGACGATGATCGGTGCGCTCGTCCACCCCCGCAGAGCCTCGATCACCTGCACGCCGTCCAGGTGCGGCATCCCCAGATCGACCATGACGATGTCGGGGTGCTCCTTGGCCGCCAGGGCGATCGCCGCCGCGCCATCGGGCGCGGCGACCACGTCGTATCCGTGTGCGGAGAGAGTGATCCGCAGCGCGCGCACCAGCTGGGGATCATCGTCGGCGACCAGAACCTTCACGGCGTCTCCCGAGCCACCGGCAGCGCGATCACCATGGTGAGGCCTCCTCCCGGGGTGTCCTCGGGGGTGAGAGTACCGCCCATCCCCTCGGTGAACCCCTTCGAGAGCGCGAGCCCCAGTCCGAGCCCCGTGGTGTTGTCGGTGTCTCCCAGGCGCTGGAAGGGGGCGAACATCTCGTCCCGGCGTTCGCGTTCGATGCCGGGGCCGTGGTCGGCGACCCGCAGCTCCGCCGTCCGTCCCCGCACCTCCGTCGTGACGCCGACCGTCGTGCCGGCCGGCGCGTGGCGCTCCGCGTTGGACAGCACGTTCACGAGCACCCGCTGCAGCAGCACGGGATCCGCGCTGATGGCGGGCAGGTCCGGATCTAGGGCGAGGTCGACGGCGTCGGGACCGAGGCCGAGTTCCTCCAGGGCGGCGAGCACCACATCCGCGGCATCCACCGGCTGCAGCGACGCGGCGAGGACGCCGGCCTCGACACGGCTGACGTCGAGCAGGTCGGTGACGAGCTTCGACAGGGCCGCGAGGCTCTCGTCAGCGGTCTCCATCAGCTCTTCCCGGTCTGCCTCCGACAGGTTGGAGCCGCTCGCGCGAACACCGCCGACGGCGGCGATCGCCGCTGCGAGCGGCCTGCGGACGTCGTGGCTCACGGCGGACAGGAGTGCGCTGCGCACCTGATCGGCGACCGCCAGCGCCTCTGCCGCGCGGGCGGTCTCGGTGAGTTCGGCCCTCTCGAGGGCGGCGCCGAGTTGGGCGACGATGACGTCGAGGAGGCGGCGTTCCGAGGCATCCAGCGCCCGCCCGTGCAGCTCGAGCGTCGCGCGCGCCGCTTCGCCGCGTCGACCAACCGGCACGGGGACGAATCGCCCGTCCCGCACCGGTTCGCCGTCGGTGGCGAGAACGGAGCCGTCGGCATCCACGAGCCGCACCCCCGACATGGCGAACGCCTCGCGCGCTCTGGTCACGAGCGCGGGCACCGCGCTCTCGCCGCGCAGCACGTTGCCGGCGACCGTCGCGAGCAGCTCGGCCTCGGCCGCGGCCCGCTGGGCGCTGCGCGCACGGCGTGCCGCTTTGTCGACGATGTAGCTGACCAGCAGTGCGATCACGACATACAGGAAGAGCGCCCAGAGGTGCAGCGGATCCGAGACCGCGACCGTGAACTGCGGGGCGACGAACAGGAAATCGAGGGTCAGACCCGAGAGCACGGCGGCGAAGAGCGCGGGCCAGATGCCGCCGACGAGCGCCACGACGACGACGAGCAGCTGGAACGCCAGCACCTCCGACGTGATGGACTCGGGTGTGCGGGCGGAGTAGAGCAGCCAGGTCAGGAGCGGTCCGCCGACCAGCGCCACGACGAAACCCAGAGCAACCCTCTGCCGGCTGAGCGCCCCGCCGGTCACCCGCGGCAGCGCGAACCGGTAGCCCGCGGCGGCGTGTGTGACCATGTGCACGTCGATCTCGCCGGACTGCCGGATCACCGACATGCCGACGCCCGCACCCGAGAGAACGGCGGACAGGCGCCCGCGGCGGCTGTCACCGATCACGAGCTGCGTCGCGTGATGCGATCGCGCGAAGTCGACGATGGCGCGCGGGATGTCTTCGCCCACGACCTGGTGGTAGGTGCCGCCGAGCGCTTCCAGGAGAGCCTGCTGCCCCGCGAGGTCGCCCGGCGATGCGGAGCGCGTGGAGTCCTCACTCGAGACGTGCACCGCCAGCAGCTCGCCGCCACCGGCCCGCTCGGCGACCCGCGCCGCCCTGCGGATGAGCGTCTCGCCCTCCGACTCGCCGCTGAGAGCCACCAGTACGCGCTCGCGGCGTGCCGCCCCCTCGTCGATCTCGTCCACCTTCTCGATCCAACACCCACGCCGCCCCTCATCGGTGGTCCTCACGACATCCATGCGCTCGGCGGCGGTCGGCGCGCGCATCAGCGCAGCGCCGCCGTCGACTCCTTCTCGGGCGCGGATGCGGGTGCCGGCGGACCGGCCGGACGGGTGGCGCGGCGCCCGTTCGTCTCCACCTCGAGGTCGGGCCTGCCGGCCCGCTGGTCGCCGGGGAGGGGGCGCGAGCGGCGTCCGTAGATGAGCTCCGACGAGTCGAGCAGCCATGGCACGAGGGTGATCGACACGCCGTGCACGAGCATCAGCTGCTGTGCGATGCGCTTCGATCGGCGGTTGTGCAGAGGCGCCTCCCACCAGTGCCCCACGATGTACTGCGGCAGATAGACGGTGACGACCGACGAGCCGAACTTCTCCCGGTACTGCTTGATGAACTTGGCCACCGGCGACGCATACGACCGGTACGGCGACTCGATGATGACGAGTTTCATCGGCACCCGATGCTCGGCCCACTGCTTCTGCAGGGCCTCGGATTCCTCGTCGCTGACGGCCACGTGCACCGCGATCGCCTTGTCGTGCTTGGCCGCGAGCGCATACTCCACGGCCTTCAGCACAGGCTTCTGCAGGCGGTTGACGAGCACGATGGCCAGGTCGCCCTCGGCACCGAAGTGCGTCGTGTCATCGACGCGGATCTCGTGCTCGACGTCGCGGTAGTACCGGTTCACCCCGATCATCAGGACCGCGAGGATGGGAATCGCGATGAACACCAGCCAGGCGCCATGGGTGAACTTCGTCACGGTCACGATGAGCAGCACCGAGATGGTCATCGCCGCCCCGACGCCGTTGATGGCGAGCCCGCTGTAGATGGAGCGACGCTCCTGGCGCGCGGCGCCCTGCGCCGCGGCATCCGGCGACAGCTTCGCCAGCTCACGCAGCGCGCGCCGCCAGTGCCTCACCATGCCGATCTGCCCGATCGAGAACGACACGAACACGCCGATGATGTAGAGCTGGATGAGCGTGGTGAGGTTGGCCCGGTACACGATCAGCACCGCGATCGCGGCGATGCCGAGGAGGATCATGCCGTTCGAGTAGACGAGACGGTCGCCGCGCGTGTTGAGGGCCTTCGGCGCGAAGCCGTCGCGGGCGAGCACGGCCCCGAGCAGCGGGAATCCGTTGAACGCCGTGTTCGCCGCCAGCAGCAGCACGCACGCGGTGGCCGCCTGCACGAGGAAGAACGGGATCGAGCCCATTCCGAACGTCGCGGCGGCGACCTGCGCCATCAGGCTCGGCTGAGGTCCGGCGGCGCAGTCGAACCCGATGAGGTTGCAGGGGTTCTCGGCGTAGTGCACTCCGGACACGAGGGCGATGGCGGTGAGGCCGGAGAAGAGCAGGATCGCGATGCCGCCCATGAGGACCAGCGTCATCTGGGCGTTGCGCACCTTCGGCTTGCGGAAGGCGGGCACGCCGTTCGAGACCGCCTCGACGCCGGTGAGGGCGGAGCATCCGCTCGAGAAGGCCCGCAGCACGAGCAGGATGACGGCCGCCTGGGTGAGCGACTCGCCCTGCACCCCGTACGCCGCGCTGGATGCCACCGGCGGGTCGCCGAGAAGGGTGCGCGCCAGTCCGACGACGATCATGACGGCGACGGATCCGATGAAGACGTAGGTCGGCACGGCGAAGGCGAAAGACGCCTCGCGCACGCCGCGCAGGTTCACGAGGATGATCAGGACGACGAACCCGACGGCCAGTTCGATGCGCAGCGGGTCGAGCACGGGAAGCGCCGAGATGATGTTGTCCACACCCGAGGCGACCGACACCGCGACGGTCAGCACGTAGTCCACGAGCAGGGCGGCGGCCACCACCACCCCCGGTCCTTCGCCGAGATTCTTGCGCGCGACCTCGTAATCGCCGCCGCCGGAGGGATACGCCTTGATCAGCTGCCGGTAGCTCGCCACCACGACGATGAGCAGCAGCACGACGCCCGCCGCGACCCACGGCGAGAACGCCAGGAAGGCGGTGCCGCCGATCAGCAGGATCATGAGCAGCTCCTGCGGTGCATACGCGACCGAGCTCAGGGCATCGGACGCGAAGATGGGCAGCGCACGCTTCTTGGGGAGGAGCTGATCCTCCAGCTTCTCGGAGTTGAGGGGGTCGCCGAGGATGAGGCGCTTGGCGAGCGGGGGCTCGTCGCCCGGTTCGCGGGATTGACTGGTCACGGCGAGCGACACTACGCTCGCCGCGGCACCCGCCAGCGCTCCGAAGCAGTTTCCTCACGGAATCCATGCGGCACGCCTGCCCGTCCATGCAGACGGGTCGCGGGGCCGATGCCTGGCACAGATTGTGCTTCGAAGCAATCCGTATCCCCGCTCAGCGGTGGAAAGGTACAAAGAGATGTGAAAACGATCCTCTTCTCGAACACTTCCCTGCTGACCGGTGATGACATCGCTCTGGCGGTGTTGCACTACAGCGGAGCGCTGGCCGAGGCGGGCCTGGCGGAGACGATCGAGATACCGATCCTCGAGGGGGACGGTTCGCGCGGCACGGCACTCATGCTGGTCGGACCGGCCAGCCAGATCGTGGCGGTGGATGCGCATGCCGGTGTGGAAGAACTGATCGATCGGGATGCGGTGGCCGAGCTCGAGGTGAAGATCCAGCAGCTGCGTCCTGTGGTCAGCACCGACGCGGAGCCACCGGCGCATGAGCAGTGGGTCGAAGAGATCTAGCCGAGCGAGGAACCCCGCGTAATCTCGGATCGCGCGGCTTCTCCCGGCATGCGCGCATCGATCGGAGAGGTGCAGCTGGTGGCCTGGATCATCCTCATAATCTCGGGAGTTCTCGAGGCTGTCTGGGCGACCGCCCTGGGCAAGTCCGAGGGCTTCACGAAACTCTGGCCGAGCGTGATCTTCGTGGTCACGCTCGCGCTCAGCATGGCGGGACTCGCATGGGCCATGCGCGACATCTCCACGGGAACCGCGTATGCCGTGTGGGTGGGCATCGGAGCTTCGCTGACGGTCATCTACGCGATGGTCACGGGTGCCGAGCCGTTCTCGGTCGTGAAGCTGCTGCTCATCCTCGGCCTCGTCGCCTGCATCGTGGGGCTCAAGCTCGTCAGTCACGACTGATCTAAGCGACGCGTATGTGGGAGCGCGTACCCCCGGCCGGGATCCGGCGTGAGCGGAACGCTCGAAGCGGCGCTCAGCCGGCTCTGCCGAACTGCAGGCTGGGGGATCGGACGCGACCCCTCCGCAGGTTTCGCACGTCGGCGTAGTAGTTCATCGACATCCGCCATTCGCCTTCCGCGCCCTGGCGGGGAAGGGCGTCTGCGGCCCGGGTGACGTAGCCGGCCGCGAAGTCGAGCAGAGGCCGGGTCTCCATCCCGGCGGGCCTGCGGGGGGTCACCGTCGTGTACCCGTGCTCGGCCATGTAGGTGAGGAGGCGGCAGAAGTAGTCCGCGAGCAGGCCGACCTTGAGGGTCCAGGAGGCGTTCGTGTAGCCGATGGCGAACGCGAAATTCGGCACGCCGTCCAGCATGATGCCCTTATACGCCACCCTGTCGGGCAGCAGCACCTCTTCGCCGTCCACGCGGAGGGCGATGCCGCCGAACACGAGCACGCTCAGGCCGGTCGCCGTGACCCGCACGGCCTCCTTCGCAAGCGCCGGAACGAGGGTGACCGCGGTGGCCCCGCTGCCGATCACCACCACGCGCTTGCCGTCGTAGCGCAGGTCCTCCGGCCAGTGCTGCGGATGCACCCGCTGGCCCTGGAACCGATCGAGCCCCGGGATCTCGGCGCGGTAGCCCTCGTCGTAGCGGTAATAGCCGCCGGCGCAGAAGAGCCAGGCGGCCGTCAGTGTCTCCACCGCGTCGGAACCGCCGGTGCGAACCTGCACCGTCCAGAGCCCGGTACGGCTGGACCACTCCGCCGACACGACGCGGCGCTGGAGCGAGATGTGCTCTTCGATACCCTCTTCGGCGACGGTACGCCGGAGGTAGTCCAGGATGCTCGCACCGCTGGCGATGGAGTCCGCGTCGGTCCACGGCCGGAACTGGTACCCGAACGTGTACAGATCCGAATCGGAGCGCACACCGGGGTAGCGGAACAGGTCCCACGTTCCCCCGATGGCGTCCCTTGCCTCGAGGATCCGGAACGTCGTGCCCGGTGAGGAGATCTTCAGCGCACGCGCGACTCCGATGCCGGAGATCCCCGCTCCGACGATCACCACGTCGACGTCACCCGCCATCGCGTCCCGCTTCCGATCAGCGTCTCCAGAGTACCGACGGCTCGTCTCGTCGGCTCGGCCCCCGTGCCCTCGGCGAATCAGGACGGGCCGGCGATACCCACGAGATTGCCCGCGGGATCGAGGAGGTGAGCGACCGTCACGTGCCCGCCCTCATTCCGCTGCGGCTTCAGCACGACCGTCGCGCCGAGCTGCTCGGCATGCGCGAGGGTGCTGCGCACGTCCTCGACGCCGACGTAGAAGATGGCGTGATGGGCGAAGCCCTCTCCGCCGCCGATGCCGCCGGCCGCCGCGGGCGAACCCGGCTCCGGGTCGATGAAGGAGTACTCCGCGGGGCTGGAGACGCGATCGGCGACCGGAGCGCCGGCCGGGGCGACCCACCCGAAGAGCGCGCCGTAGAACTCGCGCAGTCGGGCGGGATCCGGGCCGATGAGCTCGAAGTGGACGACGGGATTTCCCATGGTTGCAGCCTTTCGTGACGCGTTCGCGGATCCGGGCCGGTGAACCCCCGGTCCCACCATGATCGTCGTCTCGGCTCGCCGGGGATCGACGTTCCCGGGCCGGCGGAACGATGCACGTCCTCCTGCGGGCAGCACGCCTGGCTAGGCTCTGAGCGATGATCGTCGTGCCTGGGTCGTTCCGCGAGATGCCTCGGTGGTGGGTGGATGCCGCTGGCCGGGCGTGGCTGGACACGCTGCCGCAGCGCGTCGACGATCGGTGTCGCCGGTGGGGTCTCTCCGTGGACGGCGGGGTGATGCACGGGTCCAACGCGCTGGTCGTCCCGGTGCGCCGGGGCGAGAACCCGCTGATTCTGCGGCTCGCGCCGCCGGGCGACGACGTGCTCGCAGAGGCTGAGGCCCTGCGAATGTGGGACGGACGCGGAACCGTCCGCCTCCACGATGTCGACGTCGATGACCGCGCGATGCTCCTGGAACGCCTGGACGGGGCGCGATCCCTCGCGGGCGAACCGCTGGAGCGCGCGATTCGCATGCTCGCCGGCCTCACCACGAGGCTCGCGGTGCCGGTGCCGGCCGGCGTGCGGGGCACAGATCAGGTCGCCGCCGAACACGCGGAGACGTTCGAGCCGGACTGGGCCGCTCTCGGTGAGCCGTTTCCCCGCGCGCAGCTCGATGCGGCGATCTCCGCCGCCCGGGAGAGGTCGGAGCACCCGCCGGCACGGTTCGCGGCGAACGGCGACCTCCACTTCGAACAGGTGCTCGCCGGTACGCGGGAGCCGTGGCTCGTCGTCGATCCGGTACTCCTCCGCGGCGACCCCGAGTACGACCTCGGCCGAGTCCTGTGGAGCCGGCTCGACGAGACAGCCGACGACGCCCATGTGCGGTCGCTCTTCGACCTGTTCGTCGAATCGGCGGATGTTCCTCCCGAACGCGCGCGGGCGTGGGTGCTCATCCGGAGCGCGTCCTATCTGCTCTGGGGCCTCGACCGCGGACTCACCGAGGACCCACCGCGGTGCCGCCGCCTGCTGAACATCTTCTCCTAGCTCCGCCGCGTGCTTTCATGGACCGCGGCCTAGGCTGTCGCCGTGGTCGATCCGATGCACTTCGAGGCACACGCCGCGCAATACGCCAGGGCACGCCCGCCGTATCCGCCGGCGCTCTGGGATCGGCTCCGCGAGCTCGACGTGCTGCGACCGGGGCGGCGGGCGCTCGACCTCGGCGCGGGCACGGGGCAGGCGACCGGTCCCCTGCTCGCGGCCGGCCTCCACGTCACCGCGGTCGAGCCCGGTCCGCGGCTGGCCTCGCGCCTCCGCGATGCGCACCCGGACGCGACGGTCATCCTCACGCGTGCAGAAGACATCGAGCTGCCCGACGCATCGTTCGATGCGGTCGTCGCCGCGACATCCATTCACTGGATGGACCTCGATGTCCTTCTCCCCAAGGTCCACCGGCTGCTGGGCCCGGGAGGCGTCTTCCTGGTCTGGCGCAATGTCTTCGGGGACCCCGATGTCTCGACCCCCTTCCGTGACAGGGTCGCCGCGATCGTCGCGGATCGTGACGACCCTCCGCGCCGGTGGCCCGACCCGGAGGAGGTGGCGGCGACATCCGCGGCACTCACGGCCAACGGCCTCTTCTCCGTCGACGAGACGACCACCTTCCGCTGGAGCATCGAACTCGACGAGCGCCAGGTGCGCGACCTCTTCACGACGTTCAGCGACTGGTCGGCCGACGAGGTCGATCGGGCCGGTGCTGCCGTGCGCGAACTCGGGCGCCGGGTGCTCGAGCACTACCAGTCCTGGCTGATCGTGCTTCGGCCACTCGACGATTCCCCAGGGGCCGCTCGGTAGAATCCCCTGTGCCCTCCCCGTCCGCAGCCCTCCCGCCGAGCGGCATCGACCCCGCCGACCTCGAGGTCACGCTGAAGGTGCTGGCCCGGCTCGCCGAGATCGACGATGTGCATCCCGACTTCATCGCCGTCCGCCACGCCACCGCGAAGATGTACAAGGCCGTCAAACAGGGTCGCCGCCTCCAGAAGCGGGCGGAGATCGCGGATGCCGACCGCGCCGTGATCGCAGCCACGGCCACGGGCGCCCCGGACCGCATCGATGACGAGACCCGTGGAATCCCCATCAGCACCACCACGACGGCCCCCACGGCGGGCACCCTGCTCAAGGCCCGCGCCTGCTACATCTGCAAGCAGCCGCACACCATCGTCGACGCCTTCTACCATCAGCTGTGCCCCGAGTGCGCGGCCATGAGCCACGCGAAGCGCGACGCCCGCACCGATCTGACGGGCAGGCGCGCCCTGCTCAGCGGCGGACGCGCGAAGATCGGCATGTACATCGCCCTTCGGCTGCTGCGCGATGGCGCCCACACCACCATCACGACGCGCTTTCCCCGCGACGCGGTTCGTCGGTTCAGCGGCATGCCCGATGCGCGCGAGTGGATCCACCGTCTCAAGGTCGTCGGAATCGACCTGCGCGACCCCGCCCAGGTGATCGGCCTCGCGGAGGACGTCGCCGCGGCCGGACCCCTCGACATCCTGATCAACAACGCCACGCAGACGGTGCGGCGCTCGCCGGGTGCGTATCAGCCGCTGGTGGATGCCGAGCTGGCGCCGCTCCCGGACGGCCCTCGTCCGGAGCTCGTCACCTTCGGACACACCAACGATCAGCACCCCCGGGCCCTGGAGCGGTCCGTGACCGCCCATCCGATCCTGGCGGCCGCGGCGGCCAAGGCGGACGAGCTGACCGAGCAGGCCCTTGCTCCCGGGTCGAGCTCGCTGGAGCGGCTCGCGGCCGGCACGGCGATCGACGCGGGCGGGCTGCTGCCGGACCTGCACGACGTCAACTCCTGGACGCAGCACGTCGACGAGGTCGACCCACTGGAGATGCTCGAGGTGCAGCTCGCGAACACCACCGCCCCGTTCCTGCTCGTGTCGAAGCTGCGCCCGTCGATGGCCGCGAGCACGGCTCGACGCAAGTACGTGGTGAATGTCAGCGCGATGGAAGGCGTGTTCGGTCGCGGCTACAAGGGACCAGGGCATCCGCACACGAACATGGCCAAGGCGGCCGTCAACATGCTCACCCGCACCAGCGCACGCGAGATGTTCGAGACCGACCGCATCCTGATGACGAGCGTCGACACCGGGTGGATCACCGACGAGCGGCCGCATCCGACGAAAGTGCGCCTCGCCGAGGAGGGCTTCCACGCTCCCCTCGACCTCGTCGACGGGGCGGCCCGTGTCTACGACCCGATCGTGCGCGGCGAGGCGGGCGAGGACGTCTTCGGGGTGTTCCTGAAGGACTACGCGCCCGGCTCGTGGTGATCCGCCGCCCGTGGTGAGCCCCCTGACGCCCGGCATGCGGGTCGTCGTGCGCTACCGGCTGCCGTCGGGACAGGCGACGGACGCGCTCGGGATGCTGGTCAGTGCGGATGAGACGACCTTCGTGGTGGATGGCAAACGGGGGATCGAGCGCATCGCCGTGGCCGACATCATCGCCGCGAAGCAGGTCCCTCCGCCGCCGGCACCCCGTCCGCGGCGGGCGTGAGCGGCACAGACCGGGCGCTTGCCGGCAGATCGAGACATCGGATGCCGCTCCTCTGGCGCGATGTCGGCTCGCCCGCGTAGCGTCGGCCGCACGGCGAGAAGGGCGGACCGATGAGAGACACGGAACCACAGGTTGCGGCGGGCAAGGTTCTCTGGCACTTCACGATGTCGCTCGACGGCTTCGTCGCCGGTCCCGATCACGCCATGGAGTGGATGACGGGTTTCACCGCTCGTCCCGGACTGATCGAAGAGTACGTCGAGACCACGGGAGCGATCCTCGGCGGGCGGGACGGCTTCGACGCCTTCCCCGACGCGGACACCGCGTACGGGGGTGCGTGGAAGGGGCAGGAGTTCGTCCTGACCCATCACCCGGACGACGCTCCGCCGACCGAGCGCATCACCTTCCTGCACTGCGACGTCACGGAGGCGCTTCGCATCGCCCTGGATGCCGCCGGCGGCAAGAACGTCGAGATCTTCTCCCCGACCATCGGCCGGCAGCTGCTGCTGCTCGGTCTCATCGACGAGATCGACCTGCACATCGCTCCGGTGCTGCTCGGCGACGGCATCCGCCTGTTCGACAACCCGGGTGGCGCGCCCATCCGGCTCGAGCTGGTTTCGGGGGATGATCCGCACGCCGTGGTGAACGTGCGCTACCGGCCCGTTGCGGCGGAGTAGCTCCGTCGACGGCGGAGTGGTTTCTCGCGTGAGGATGCACGAGGATCAGCTGCATGTCGATGTCGACATCGCACGCCTGCTGATCTACGAGCAGTTTCCGCAGTGGGGGAACGAGCCGATCGCGGAGCTGCCGACCGCCGGCACGGTCAACGCGATCTTCCGGATCGGCGAGCACCTGACCGCTCGCTTTCCGCTTCGACCAGAGCCGCCGGGCTTCGCCCTGGAGCTTCTCCGGACCGAGGCTGCAGCATTGACGGAGCTGGCGGCCTGCAGTCCCTTCCCCGCCCCGAGGCCCGTGGCGATCGGACTCGGCGGCCATGGATACCCGTCACCGTGGTCGGTGCAGACGTGGCTCGATGGGAACCAGGCGACCCCCGACGGCCTCGCCCACTCCGCGGCGTTCGCCGGGGACATCGCCCTTCTCATCCAGGCGTTCCGAGCGACGGACACCGGAGGACGAACGTTCTCGGGCCGCGGACGTGGTGGAGACCTGCAGGCCGAAGACGAGTGGATGGCCCTCTGCCTCCGTGAGAGCGAGGGCCTGCTCGACGTGCATCGCCTGCGCATGTTGTGGACGAGGTTCCGCGTCCTGCCGGGTGGCGGACCCGACGTTCTGTCGCACGGCGACCTGATCCCCGGCAACCTGCTCGTCCGCGGGGACCGTCTCGCCGGCGTGCTCGACGGGGGTGGATTCGGCGCGGCCGATCCGGCCCTCGACCTCGTCGCGGCCTGGCACCTTTTCGAACCGCATGCGCGTGTGGTGCTGCGCGAGACGGTGGGCTCGGATGAAATCGAGTGGGCGCGCGGGGCGGCATGGGCGTTCGCTCAGGCGATGGGACTCGCGTGGTACTACCGCGACACCAACCCGGTGATGAGCCGGCTCGGTCTCAGCACGCTCGCGCGCATTCTCGACGCCCCGGACCTGTGAGGGTCCGGGGCGTCGAGACGACACGAGTCGCGGGAGGCTAGCTCGCGAAGTGCGCGAGGATCCTCGCCGCCACCGTCGCTCGGTCGGCATCGGAGGCGAGCTGCTCGAGGCCGAACCCGAAGAGCAGCGTGTCGGGCGTCACGGTCACGGCGGTGATGCCGCCGAGTCCGCGGGTGCGCTCGAAGTCGCTCGTGTTGCCGGGGCTGGACTCCGGAGCACCAGGCACGGTCCACTCACCGAGCCCGTCCTCGAAGCCCTCGGCGAAGAGCACCTCGTCGGTGGCGAGCAGTCGCAGCTGCGTGTCATCGACGATGAGCCCGGCCCCGCCGGTGAACGGGTCCGTCACATAGCTGATCGCCAGCTCGACCTGCGAACCTGCGTACTCCGACAGATCGAACTGGACTTCGGTCCACCCGTCCGACGAGCCCGTGAACGAGTTCCAGTCGCCGGTCGTCCCGGTCGGCTCGCACTCCCCATCCTCGGGCGCGGCGGTCAGATAGTGGAGCAGCCACGGGTGCTCTTCGAGCAGGAAGCCCGCTTCGCATTCCGCCGGCAGGTTGGTGGTCGTGCCGCCGAGCAGGTCGGGCAGCGTGGTCCAATCATCCGTCCCGGCGACGCGCGCCTCGACCAGCACGTGGTCGTACTCGCCCTCGGTCTCGTACGAGAACTGCGCCGCGATCGCGGGAAGCGCCGACGCGTCGATGCCCGCGAGGTCGTACGTGCGGCTCAGTCGCTGGTAGCCGTCGTCGATGTGCGTCGCGGCCGCGGCCCACTCGCCCTCGATGGGGATGAACGGACCAGCGGGATCCAGGTACTCCGCCGCGCCCCAGCTCTGGAACTGCGGGAAGTCCTCCACCGGCAGCACATCGCTGGTCGGGACGAGAGCACCCGCCTCGTTGACGGGGTTGTCGACCGTTGCCGGCCCGCCGAAGACGGCCTCCACTCCTTCCAGCGGCGTGGCCGTCCCGACGACTCCGCCGGCCTCGACGGGGTTCCGGGAGTAGGCCCCGAGCCAGTACTGGGTGAAGTCGTCGGCAAGCAGCAGGCAGTCCGCGGTGGGATCCTGCGTCACCACGCAGTCCGCGTCAGGTGCGCCGTTCAGTCCGTAGTAGATCCCCCCGAGGCCTCCGAGCCTGCCGTAGTACGCCGCGGTCTCACCGGCCAGCGCGAGCTGGCCGCCCTCATTGAGGTAGTCCCGCACCGAGATCGTCAGATACTGCTGCCGCTCCGCGACCGAAAAATCGGTCTGCTGGGTTCCGAAGTATTCCGTGATCACGTCCTCCGGGTCCTGCGTGAGCCGGTTGTCGCCCAGGTACCACAGCACGGCGTCGTAGTGACCCAGCACGCCCAGGTCATGCGGCACGCCCTGCGCGTCGACGTCCCAGACATCCGGTGTCACGCCGTTCGCCACGAGAGCCGCGACGTGCGCGCCGAGATACTTAGGCGCGCCTGCGAGCGGCGGCTCCAGGGCGTTCTGGCCGCCGGTGTAGTCCTCGTTGGCCACGATCAGCACCGAGTTGCCGGTGTCCTGCGCCACCTGGTACGTGAAGTGCTCGCTCTGCGCGGGCCTGATGCTCTTCTTGTTCAGGATGTCGCGTGCCGACGGCAGCGCCGAGAACCAGACCTCGACGCTGTCCCCCGCCTTCGTCCCGCGCACGACGCCCCGGTACTCCGCGTAGTAGTCGGTGTTCTCGTCGCCGTAGCGCTCGCCGCCCTTCCACTCCTTCACGAGCGACAGCTTGAGGGGGCCGCCATTGACGCGGTACCACATGTGCTTGGCGAGCAGATCCCGCTTCGCCCAGACCGCGACGGTCTGCGGGTCGCCGTACGACACCGAGAAGGTGTCGACGCGGAAGTCCTCGGCGTCGCGCCCGACGACCGAAACGGGGTCGTTGGGATCCTTCGCGGACTCCGCGACCGCCAGCGCGAACGGGATGTTCTTCTCGAACTCCGCCTGGATGAGGCCCTCGTCATCGGGGAAGTTGAAACCGCTGTCGCAGTCCGCCGCCTCCCATTGATCGTCGGGATCCACGTCGGACGCCGATTCGCAGGTCGCCATCTCGGGCGTGAAGCCGAGCGTGCCGTACGCCTCCTGCATGTGGGTGTCCGTGTCGCCGTTGGTCGTGTAGAGCTCCGCCGAGATGTCGGGGTCATAGCCCGGCACAGCGGGGTTCGCGTCGTCGCCGACCATGGCCTCGTAGATGACGTCATCGGGCGACGGCGTGGCCACCTGCCAGCCGATGCCGTGCAGCAGCAGCTCCGCGGCGGAGTGGTAGTTGATGAGGAACTGGGGGGTGATGTCGGCGAACAGCGCGTCGAGCGCCTGGGTCTCCGGTTCGGAACCAGGGGCGGGACCGCGGTAGGTGTCGCTCGTCGGGTTCGGCGACGAGCCCTCGTTGTCGTAGCCCCATCGGGTGGGGTAGTTGCGGTTCAGGTCGACCCCGTCGGCGGTCGTGATCACGCCGTCGCCGTCGTTGTCGCGCAGGTTCTTGCGCCAGAGCCGCTGGCCCTCTTGGAAGCTGTAGTCGTAGCCGTCCGGATTGGCCACCGGGATGAACCATAACTCGGTGGTCGCGAGGATGTCGGTGATCCGCTCATCCGTGCCGTACGAGGTGACGAACAGATCGAGTAGGCGCCGCACCATCTCGGGCGTGATCCACTCCCGGGCGTGTTGCGCGCCGACGTACACGGTCGTGGGGCGCTTGCCGTCCTTGGTCTTCTCCACGGTCTTGGTCAGGCGCACCGCACCGATGTCCTTGCCCTGGTGCGTTTGCCCGATCACGCGGAACTCCGCGATGTCGGGGTGCGCCGCCGCCTGGGCCATCAGCTCCTCGAGCAGGCCGCCGTCCCCGCTGTAGGGGCGGAAGACGCCCCCGGTCGTCTGCATGGTCCGCAGCTGCGCCGACTGCTTCCGTGCGAGCGTCGCGCCGGCCTCTCCAAGCTGCGCCACCTGCGTGCCGCTCAGGATGACCTGCACCTCGACTTGTGCCGAGCCGTCTGTGCTGGGCGTGACGACCATCTCGTGCCGGTCGACGCCCAGGTCCACGATCGCGGCGAGCCCCTGCGAGTCGACGGTTCCCGTGTACACCTCGAGGCGGTCATCCCCGCCCGGTGGGGGACCACTCGCCACACTGGGTGTTGCGACGAGCCCCGTGAGGACGAGGGCGGTGGCGGCGGCGATGGCGATCTTTCGGAACATGCGAACTCCCTTGTGCGCAATTGCGTCCATGCCGAGGGAACCCCTCCCAGCACATCGAGCGCGGCGGGCGGGTGCACCGAGACCCGAGTACGGCAATAATGGCCCGCCCCGCCCGGGTCGTCAACCACTCAGCCCGTCGACTGCGGTGGGCCCGCAACTCCGGTGGCTGCAACCGAGCTCGCCAATGAGCCCGGTCGGCGGAATCGAGACGACCTCAGACCCACGAGCGACGGACGGCTTCCGCCCCCAACTGCACACGCGTGGTCACACCGGCCGTCTCCATCAGCTCGGCGACTCGGCGCTGCACGGTGCGCACCGAGATGCCGAGCGCCGTGCCCACCGCGGCATCCGTCAGACCGAGAAGGAGCATCTGCAGCATCTCGCGGTCGACCGGAGCATCGGATGCGAGTTCGCCGCCCTCGACCAGCCGGGTCGCCCCGCGCCACAGCCCTTCGAAGGTCGCGTTCACCAGGTCGAGCAGCCCGCTCGGGTGCACGAGAAGCGCCCCCGAGACCTTCTTCTCGCCGTGCGAGTACATCGGCAGCAGCGCCAGCGTTCCGTCGGCGATGAAGAGCCGCGTCGGCAGACGCGGAAGCACGCGGATCTCCTCGCCGAGAGGCATGACCGCCCTCGCCTGGTCGAGGAATCCGGGCCGCTCGAGCACGGCGCCCTCGACGATGACGCGGTAGCGCACGCCGCGGGCGAGGGCGAGGTCCTCCTCGTCGTTCTCGCTGCCGTCGACCAGCGCGACCTCGCGCAGCACGAAGGCATCGACCCGCTGCTCCGCGGATGCCTGCAGCTGGCCCAGCCGCTGGCGCACCGCGTCGGGCCCGAGCACGACGTCGACGACCTCCGGCACGTCCCGCTGCACCGCGCCACGTCGGTAGAGCTCGCTCAGCTGCACCAGCACCTCGTGCGCCTCGGTCAGACTCCGTTCGCGCTCGAGCAGCATGGGCCGCAGGGCGAGGGCCGGGGGCGAGGCGACCACGCGATCCGGCGCGGACGCCTGCCGCGCGAGCAGGCCCCGTCGCTCCAGCTCATCGACGATGGCGGCGATGCGCGCAGCCGGAAGCGGCACCGCGCGGGCGATCTCCGGAACGTCGGCGGACGGCGTGGCGAGCAGCACGCGGTAGACCGCTGTGTGCTCGTCATCGAGTCCGATCGCCTCGAGCACGGGCATTCCCATCCGGCGTGCCATGGCGAGTCGCGGCCATTGGCACTTCTTCGCCACCACGATATCGAACCGATGTGAAACCGTGCTGGGTAAGCCCACGTCTTCCGAGAGGTTCCCCCGTGCCCGAAATCCCCCGCACCCCGCTGCTCAGCGGGACCCACATCAGCAGTACCAGCGTGCAGCGCCGTACGCGTACGATCGTCGCCGCCATCGGCGGTCTGGCGATCGGGGTGGCAGGCGTCGGTCCCGCCACGGCCCCGGCGTCGGCGTATCCCGCCACCGCCACCGGCGCTCCCCCCACCGCATCGGCGGCCGTCCCCGCGCCCGTGCACGGGGGAGCACGCACCGTCACCCTGATCACCGGCGACAAGGTCGAGGTCACCGAGCTGGCAGACGGCAGCAGGGCCGTCGAGATCGACACCGCCGTCGAGGGCTCGGTGGTGGAGACGGCGACTATGGGCGGCGAACTGCACGTGCTGCCCCGCGCCGCCATGCCCTACCTCGCCGCCGGCCTGCTCGATGACGACCTCTTCAACGTGTCGCGGCTTCTCGAGTACGGCTACGACGACGCCTCCGTGGATGCAACCCCCCTGATCGTCGAATACACCGACGGTCCCGCTCCCTTCGGCGCCCCGCTCCCGGGCGTCGAGGTCGGCATCCCGCTCGAGAGCGTCGGCGGCGCCGCGGCGACGGCCGACCACGCTTCCGCGGCCACCACCTGGAGCGCCCTGACGAAGACGTCGGGTGCCGCGCCGTTCGGTTCCGCGGTCGCCCTCGGCGGTGGTCTCCAGGCGATCCATCTCGACGGCAAGGTGCAGTCCACCCTCGACTCGAGCGTGCCCTGGATCGGCGCATCAGAGGCCTGGGAGCGCGGACTCGCGGGCGAGGGAGTCACCGTCGCGGTTCTCGACACCGGCTACGACGACACGCACCCTGACCTCGCCGGCCGCGTGCTTCCCGGATCGAAGAGCTTCGTCCCCGGCGAGGCGGTCTCCGACGACGTCAACGGGCACGGAACGCACGTCGCCTCGACCATCGCAGGAACGGGTGCGGCGAGTGGCGGGACCCACCGCGGGGTCGCTGACGGCGCCGACCTGCTGATCGGCAAGGCCCTCGACTCGAACGGCTCCGGCCAGGACTCGTGGATCATCGACGCCATGGAGTGGGCGGGTCAGAACGCCGACATCGTGTCGATGAGCCTCGGGTCCTCGCAGGCCGACGACGGCGATTCACCGATGTCCCAGGCGCTGAACGCGATCTCCGAGCAGACCGGGGCTCTCTTCGTCGTCGCGGCGGGCAACAATTACGCCCCCGAGACGATCGGATCACCCGGCTCCGCTGCGCGAGCACTGACGGTGGGCTCGGTCTACGACCCGACCGGCGCGCTGTCGGAGTTCTCGAGCCAGGGTCCGCTCGCCTTCTCCGGGGCGCTCAAGCCCGAGATCGCCGGACCGGGCAGCGACATCACCGCGGCCCGGTCCGCCGACAGCCCCGGCGAGGGCAGCTACGTCGGGATGAGCGGCACCTCGATGGCCACTCCGCACGTGGCGGGCGCCGCCGCGATCCTCAAGCAGCGGCATCCAGAGCTCACGGGCGAGCAGTTGCGCGCGGCCCTCATGAGCTCGGCCGCCGACACGGGCCTCACCTCGTACCAGGCGGGCACGGGTGTCGTCGACGTGGAGAACGCCATCGACGCACGGGTGGTGGCATCCGGTTCGGGCGATTTCGGCATGCTCTCGTGGGGCGAGGCGGCCGACCCGGTCATCCGTCCCGTCGAGTACACGAACCTCGGCCCTGACGACGTCGTGCTCCAGCTGAGCGCCACACTGCACGGCGCCGCCGACGGCGTCCTCTCCGTCGACGTCGACGAGGTCGCCATCCCGGCGGGCGAGACCCGCACGGTGACGATGACGGCCGACCCCGCCGCGGTCCCCGCGGGTTCCCAGTTCTCCGGCGCGCTGGTCGCTTCGGTCGACGGGACTCCCGTGGCCCGCACCGCACTCGGGATCATCGCCGAGGCGGAGCGGTACGACGTCACCGTCAAGGCGACCGGCTTCAACGGTCAGCCGATCTCGGCGTTCGGCATGATGTACCACCCCGAAAGCGAGTACTTCGAGCCGTTCATGGTCGACGGAGAGCTCACCATGCGGCTTCCCGCCGGGCGCTACTCCTTCATGTCCTACCTCGAGACCGACCTCGAAGCGGACAGCAAGGTGACGGCGCTCGTCGGCGACCCCGACCTGGTGCTCGAGGGCGACACCGAGGTGGCATTCGACGCGCGTGCGGCCAAGCCCGTGACGGTGGACGTGGGTGAGGATGGCCTGGAAGCGGCCTTCACGAAGATGTCGTACCGCGCCGACGGGTTCACCGGCAGCATCTTCGGGGCGCCGTGGAGCGACGCCCTCTACGCGCAGCCGCTCGAGGCGCCGAATGCCGACGAGTTCGGTTTCACGACCCGCTGGCGGCTGCAGCAGCCCATGCTCGCCCTCACTGCCGGCAAGGAGCGGCTCGACCTGCTGGTGCAGGCCGGATCGACCTTCCTCGACGGCGAGATCAGGACGAGCGCGGTGGATGCCGGGACCGGCAGCGCCGAGGACTTCGCGGCGCTCGGCACGACCGTGAAGGGCAAGGTCGCCGTCGTGACGCGTTCGAGCGAGGTCTCGCCGAACCAGCAGGCGGTGAACGCCCTCGCGGCCGGCGTGCAGGGCGCACGGCTCCTCGGCTCGATCGCGGCGCAGAAGGTCACGATCAAGGGCGTCGGCGAACCCACCGCTCGCGAGGTCTTCGACATCGCGAACAACACCGAGGGGTCCATTCCTGCGGACCTGCACTTCGCGCCGACGGACCTGGCGCGCATCGATACGACCTACCGGGGCGATGCGGGCGCCCTCGTCGGCGAGTTCCGCTACGACTACGCTCCCGGCGTGCAGTTCGGCGAGGGTCTGGCGATGCGCACGGAGCGCGGCCTGACGCGCACGGAGTGGGTGAACACCGGGGAGGTCGAGTGGTACCAGTACGCCATGGCGATGGCTCCGGGCTGGGAGGTCCGCGACGTACGCCGCGCCTACGAGCCGGGTTCGGTCTCCGAGGAGAGCTGGTTCGGTGCGATCGTGCGCCCCTACGCGGGTCCCGGGTACTGGGCCTCCGCTCGTCACGGCGGCTTCGCACAGCTGAACATCCCGTCGTGGAGCGATGGCGGGAGCCCCACGCACACCGGGGCGTACGACCTTTTCGGTGGGCAGACGAATCGCTCGCAGCTCACCGAAGTATGGGTCGACGGACAGCTGAAGGCGTCGTCGGTCTGGCAGGCGCCGGGGGTTTCGGACCTGCCGGAGGGTGAGAGCGCCTGGCGCGTGCGCAACACCGCAACGCACGACGGGGCCAGCCTCGACTCCTCCCCGAGCACGCTGACCGAGTGGACGTTCTCCTCCACCGGGTCCGTGGACGATCAGCATTCGCAGCTTCTGCCCCTGCTGCAGGCGTACTACGACGTTGAGCTCGACGACGCCGGCACCGTAGGAGCCGGGCGAAAGAAGGGCAGCGGCATCCCCCTCCGTCTGGAGGTCGGACACATCGCGGGCACCGTCGGCAGCGCAGAGGTCACGGAGGTCACCCTCGAGGCTCGCGTCGCGGGCGGCGCCTGGAAGCCGATCACTCTGGCGGCCGGCAGCACCGACGCCCCCTCCGGGCCCGTCGACCCCGGAGAGGATGACTTCGTGGAGTCACGCGCGTTCGTATCCGCCTTCGAGACGTCGCTGAAGGTGCCGGACGGCGGCGCCTGGATCGACCTGCGGCTGAGCGCCGAGGATGCCGCGGGCAGCACGTTCTTCCAGGAGATCGAGCGAGCCTTCCAGGCCGCTCCCGCGAAGAAGGGCGGCAAGCCGGGCGGTGGGCACTGACAGCGGCGCACCGGTTCGCGGGGTGACCGTGGCCGGCCGATCACGACGATCGGCCGGCCCCGCCCATCCTCGCGGCACCACCGGAGGGTGTCCCTCCACCCGCGGCTAGACTGGGGGAATCCCCTGTTCCGATCCAGGATCCGCCATGCCCACCGCCCCCGAAGCACCCGCGCGCTTCGCCGCACACCACGTGCAGCTGCTCCGCGCCGTATTCGCGGCCCTTGCGGCGGTCATGATCACGTTCTCGCCCGACCACTCCGCGGCCGTCGGCCTCTCGGTGTTCAGCGGCTTCGCCATCGCGACGGGCCTCGTCTGGCTCATCTCCGCATGGCTCATCGCTCCCGCCGGAACGCGCTGGATGCCGATCACCATGGGGGTGCTGACCATCGTCGCGGGAATGATCGGCGGGATCGTTCCCCTGCGATCGCCCGAGCTCTTCTTCGCCGTCGTGATCGCCTGGGCGCTCACCACCGGCTCCGTCGAGACGGTCGCGGGATGGCGGGCGCCTCGCGCGCTCCGCAACGACGGCGTAAGACCGGCGGATGCCGACCCAACGGTCGCGGGTCGCGCCGCCGCGCGCGACGCACTCACGGTCGGCATTCTCACCGTCGTGCTCGGGATCGCGCTTCTCGTCGTCCCCGGCCAGTACGTGCTGGACTACTACATTCCCGACGCCGACCAGACCTTCACGCTCACCGGCATCGCCATCGCGGTCGGCGTCTTCGGCGCCTACGCGGCTATCGTCGCCGTCTATCTCGCGATCGCGGGCTTGTCGCCCCGGCGGGATGCGCCGGTCATGGACCAAGCGCCCGCGGCGACATCTGCTCCTCGCCCCGAGGAGGGTGCATGAACGACAAGCCGAACCGGCGCGACCTGCTCCGGCCGCTGCACCTGCTCGCGATCGCCTTCGGGTGCGCGGCGTTCGCCGGCATCGTCACGGCCGTGACCACCGGCGCGGTCCAGGGCAAGGACGTGGGACCCCTCGCACTCATCGTCGCGGGCATCACGTTCATCGTCGTGCTGCTGGGCCTCGCGATGCTGATGCTCGCCGTAGACCCGGCTCAGGTGCAGAGGCCGGTGGATCGACCGGTGCTGATGCCCGAAGAAGACAAGCCGGACGACGGCAAGCCCGACCAGAAGGTCTGACGCCGGGGTCATCGCCGCGCCACCGCGGCGCCGGCCCCTCGCAGGCTTTGCGGCTCAGTCGCGCATTGCGAGCGTCGACGCCAATCCGGTGTACGTCGCGGGCTTCAGCGCGAGCAGGCGCTGCTTCGCCGCGTCCCCGATCTCGAGGCCCCCGATGAACTCCGCGAGCTCGGCCGCCCCGACGCGCCGGCCCCGGGTCAGCTCCTTGAGCAGCGCGTAGGGGTCGCTGATGCTCGAGCGCCCCGCGACGACCTCGGCGCGCACGACTGTCTGGATCGCCTCACCGAGCACCTCCCAGTTGGCATCGAGGTCGGCCAGCAGCACGTCTTCGGCAAGCGAGATCTCGCCGAGCCCGCGGTGCAGGTTGTCGAGCGCGAGCAGCGAATGACCGAATGCGACGCCGATGTTGCGCTGGGTCGTCGAGTCCGTGAGATCGCGCTGAAGGCGGCTGGTCACGAGGGTCGCGCTGAGCGAGGCGAACAGCGCGCCGGAGAGCTCCAGATTGGCCTCGGCGTTCTCGAATCGGATCGGATTGATCTTGTGCGGCATGGTCGATGATCCTGTGGCGCCCGCGACGGGGATCTGCGCGAAGTAGCCGAGCGAGATGTAGGTCCAGACATCCGTCGCGAGGTTGTGCAGGATGCCGCCGGCGTGGCGCACACGATCGTAGAGCTCGACCTGCCAGTCGTGCGACTCGATCTGGGTGGTGAGGGGGTTGAAGGCGAGGCCGAGCGACTCGACGAACTCCCGCGAGAGCTGGGGCCAATCGGCATCCGGCGCCGCCACGACGTGAGCAGACCACGTTCCGGTTGCACCGGAGAACTTGCCGAGGTACTCGGATGCCGCCAGCTGCGCCGCGACGCGCTCCAGGCGCCACGCGAACACCGCGATCTCCTTGCCCATGGTCGTCGGCGTCGCCGGCTGTCCGTGCGTGCGGGAGAGCATCGCGGCATCCGCGTGCTGCTCGGCGATCGCCCGCAGCGCTCCGGTGACGGCGACCAGCTTCGGCAGCCACACCCGCTCCACGGCGCGCTTGACCGTGAGCGCGTAGGCGAGGGAGTTGATGTCCTCACTGGTGCAGGCGAAGTGCGTCAGCTCGGCGACGGCGTCGAGCCCCAGGGTCGAGAGGCGGTCGCGCACGAGGTACTCGACCGCCTTCACGTCGTGGCGCGTCACGGCCTCGCGCTCGGCGAGCCAGTCGATCTCGGCCTGGCCGAAGTCGACGTAGGCCGCGCGCAGGCGAGCCTTGTCGGCCTCGGCGAGGGGTGCGGTGCCGAACAGCGAGCGATCGGTCAGGGCGATCAGCCACTCCACCTCGACCTCGACGCGCGCGCGATTGAGCCCCGCCTCGGAGAGGTAGTCGGCGAGCGGCGCCACCGCGGCGCGATAGCGCCCGTCGAGGGGGCTGAGCGGCTGAGGGGGCAGAGAAGTCACGGGGGTCCTCCGGGTCGGGCGGCGGACGGCCGGATCGCGGGTTCGAGCTGCCGGAAGAGGCCCCGGCTGGCGCTCTCGATCATACCGAGCACCATGTCGAACATCGCGGCGTCGGCGTAGTAGGGGTCCGGGACGTCGAGCGCCCCGTCGGCGGTGGCGTCGAAGTCCAGCAGGAGGGCGATCTTGTCGGCTTCCGCCTCGTCGCGCGCCCAGCTGCGCAGGATGCGGGAATGGCTCCGATCGAGGGCGATGACGAGGTCGTTGGCGGCGAAGGTGACGGAGTCGAACTGCTTCGCGCGGTGGCGCGTGCCGTCGTAGCCTCGGCGATCGAGGGCGGCGATCGTGCGGGCGTCGGCGCGTTCCCCGACGTGCCAGTCTCCTGTGCCCGCGCTGCTCGAGACGATGCGGTCGCCGAGGCCCGCGGAATCCGCGAACCGGCGGAAGACGACCTCGGCCATGGGCGAGCGGCAAATGTTTCCGGTGCACACGAAGACGACGCGGAACAGGGCGTCGTCGGGCACGGTCATCACTCCATTGTGCCGGGGCGGGACCTGATCGTCTCCTGCACAGTGTGACGCAGCCCTCCGACATCGCACAGGTGACGTCGGCGATCCCAGACGCGAGGCGGTGGCGAGCAGACTCGTCCGGTGTCTTCCCTGGTCCATCCCCTGCTGCTCGACGCCGAAGTCGGGGTCGCGCTCCTGCGCAATTCGCGCGACGAGCTGGAGTCGTGCGCACGGCTGGCTCGTACGCTGGCCGCCGACGTGAACTGGCAATCCGGTGCCGTCCGACACGTGTACGAGCGGATGGACGGCATCGAGCGGCGGCTCGAGCAGCTTGCGGCGGGGGCGGATGCCGCCATCGCCGACATTCACGCCGAGCGGCGGAGATACGTCGCCGGCCTCGCGCTGCTCGGCGCATGAGCGACGACATCGACATCCGCGCCGGTGGCGTCGTCGCGGTCGACACGGAGACGCTTCGTGCCGTCGCGGCGCGGCTGGACGGCCTCGCCGAGAACGTCGAGAGCACGGCGGAGGCCTTCCGGCGGGCGACCCGATGCGCGGTGGAGGCGGCCGGCATCGCGAACGACATCCATGTGCTCGGAGTCGGGGCCGACACTGCGGCCACCGAGTGCCGCGACCTGGCGACAGCGGTCCGCTCGTCGGCGGACGTCTACGAGGTCGTCGAGCTGACCGCGTTGCAGAGCGCCGCCGCCGCAGCGGGGGACGAGACGGCGGCGGCACGACACGAGGCCGCCATCGACGCGATCGGCTGGCGCAATCCGGATGCGGTCCGGCAGGGCAGGCTCGACATCTTCTGGAGGGGCCTCACCTGGGCGTCGGCGCTCACGCTGCAGGCAGCCGGCGTGACCACGGCAACAGGGCAACCAGGGTTCGCCGCGCTCGGGCTGCTGGCCGGTCCCCTCGTCGGCGGCCTGGCCGCGGCCCGCTCGGGCACCGTCCGCGCGGGTTCGCAGCTCGCGGGGCCGCCCCCCGCGGTCACGGTGCGCGCGCTGCCCCCCACGGCTTCGGCCGCCGGTCAGCCGCCCGCCGCGCCGAAGGGCCTGGCCGACGCGGCCGCTCGGATCCCGGGTGGCAGGCAGGCCCGCGTGCGGGTCGAGAAGTACACGATGCCGGGCGGCACCCGCCAGTTCGCCGTTTACGTCGCGGGCACCCGATCGCGGGCCCTCGGCGGCGCCGACCCCTTCGACAACCTGTCGAATGCCCAGGCCTACACCGGCGAGCGATCGGCGTCCTACCAGGCGGTGCAGCAGGCGCTGCGGGCCTCGGGCGCCACGGACGGCGATGTGGTGCACGCCTTCGGGCACTCGCAGGGCGCGATGATCGCCGGACTGACGGCGGTGGAGGGCGGCTTCGACGTCCAGACGCTGGTGTCGTTCGGGTCCCCCGTCGAGGCCGAGGTGCCGGCGTCCACCCTCAACGTGTCGTTCCGGCACGTCGATGATCCGGTTTCCGCGCTCGCCGGCGGCGGGTCAGGCGCCGGCACGGGGGCGGTCGGCAGCTTCACCGTGGAGCGCATGGGCGACCCGCTTCTCGGGATGCGGGATCTCGAAGCGCCGGCGCATGCCATGGACGGCTACATCGAGACGGCAGCGTTGGTGGACGCCTCGGCCGACCCCCGCGTGGATGGGGTGCGGGATGTGCTCAGGGAGCTCGGCGGAGCGGCATCCGTCGAGGTCGTGGAGTACGCGGCCGAGCGCTCGTAGGCACTCAGTCGTCGTCGCGCTGCGGACGGAGGATGATCCCGAAGATCCAGTTGATGATCGTGATGAGCAGCGCGGCGAGCACTCCCCACCAGAAGTCGCCGATCGTCAGTCCCCAACCCCAGAAGCTCGTGATCCACGCGGTCAGCCACAGCAGGAAGCCGTTGATCACCAGTGAGATGAGGCCGAGCGTGAGGATGTACAGCGGGATCGCGATGATCTTGACGATCGTCCCGATGAACGTGTTTATGATCGCGAAGACGGCGGCAACGATCAGCAGCGTGAGCACGTACTGGAGCGTCTCGCCCGGCGGGAAGGCCGTGACGGTGACCGTCAGCGCGGGGAGGAGGGTGCAGACCCAGATGGCGAACGCGTTGATGACGACCCGGATGAGGAAGCGCATGGGCGTCATCCTCCCACGACGCTGGAGTCGAAAAGGAAAGAGGCTCCTAGACTCGGACGGTGAGCACGCCCGAGCCCGTTCTTCCCCGCATCCGCCCGGAGATCGCCGCGCTGCCCGCCTACAAGCAGGGCCGGCAGGCGGAGGGGGACGCGTTCAAGCTCTCCAGCAACGAGAACCCGTTCGACCCGCTGCCGTCGGTGCTCGAGGCGCTCCGCACCTCCACCTCCATCAACCGCTATCCGGATGCCTCGGCGGGCCGGCTGCGCGCCCGCCTGGCCGCCCGCTACTCCGTCGAACCGGACGGCGTACATGTGGCCGCGGGCAGCGTGTCCATCCTGCAGCAGCTCGCGCTCGCCACATCGTCGCCCGGCGACGAGCTGATCTACGCGTGGCGCTCCTTCGAGGCGTACCCCAGCCTCGCGCTGGTCGCCGGTGCCACTCAGGTTCAGGTGCCGCTGACTCCGGACTCGCAGCACGACCTGCCGGCCATGGCGGCTGCGGTCACCGAACGCACGTCCTGCATCATCGTCTGCACCCCGAACAATCCGACCGGGCCGATCGTTCCGCAGGGCGAGTTCGAGCAGTTCCTCCGGGAGGTGCCGCCGACGGTGCTGGTGATCCTCGATGAGGCCTATGCCGAATTCGTCACGGACCCGCACGCGGTCGACGGCCTCGGCACCCGGCTCTTCGAGAAGCATCCGAACGTGGTCGTGCTGCGCACCTTCTCCAAGGCGTTCGGGCTCGCGGGCCTCCGCATCGGCTACGCCATCGGGCACCCGCGCGTGCTCGACGCGGCACGCAGCACCGGCATCCCCCTCTCGGTCACGGCGCAGGCGGAAGACGCTGCGATCGCGAGCCTCGACGCCGAGTCCGAGCTGCGGGAACGCGTCGCCGCCATCGCGGAGCGTCGCGATCGCCTCGCCGCGGGCCTCAGAGAGGCGGGTTGGCGGGTGCCGGAGGCACAGGGCAACTTCGTGTGGCTGCCGGCCGGTGACCAGACGCTCGAGATCGGCCAGGCCTTCGATCAGGCGGGGCTGATCGTTCGCCCCTTCGCCGGCGACGGGATCCGCATATCCGTCGGGGAGCATGAGTCTGTGGAGAGGGTCCTACGGATTGCGGCATCCGTTGTCCGCAACCTCCCGGAGGCTCATCCCGGGCGCGCGTTAGCGTAGGAAAATGACGTCCCCGGCCGACTCCGACCTCGTTCGCGTGCTCGCGGCCGACGGCACGCTCGCCCCGACCGCCGCCGCAGAGCCCTATCTCGACATCATCGAGGCCCTCCCCGAGAGTGCGCTCGAGCGCTTCTACCGCGACATGGTGAACGTCCGCGCCTTCGATCGGGAGGCGACAAACCTGCAGCGGCAGGGCCAGCTTGCCCTCTGGCCGCCGAGCTACGGGCAGGAGGCGGCTCAGGTGGGGTCCGGCCGGGCGGCCAAGCCCCAAGACCATCTCTTCCCGTCGTACCGGGAGCACGTCGTGTGCATGATCCGCGGCGTCGACCCGGTGGACATCATCCGGCTCATGCGCGGGCTGACCCACGGAGGCTGGGATCCCACCGAACCCAAGAACGGCAACACGCACATCTACACGCTCGTGCTCGGCTCGCAGACGCTGCACGCCACGGGGCTGGCGATGGGCTTCGCGTTCGACGGCAAGAGCGGCGCGGGCGATCCGGAGAAGGACGCCGCGGTCATCGTCTACTACGGCGACGGCGCATCCAGCCAGGGCGACGTGCATGAAGCGATGGTCTTCGCAGCCAGCTACCAGACGCCCCAGGTGTTCTTCCTGCAGAACAACCACTGGGCCATCTCCGTGCCCGTAGCGACGCAGTCGCGCACCCCGCTGTACGAGCGGTCGAAGGGCTACGGCATCCCGACCCTGCGCGTCGACGGCAACGACGTGCTCGCCAGCTACGCCGTCTCTCGCGTGGCCCTCGACGAGGCGCGCGCCGGCGGCGGTCCGCGGGCGATCGAGGCGCTGACGTACCGGATGGGCGCCCACACCACGAGCGATGACCCGACCAAGTACCGCACCGACGTCGAGGAGCGATCGTGGGCCGAGCGCGACCCGATCCTCCGGATGCGCGCGTATCTCGAGGCTCGTGGGGCGTCCGCCGCGTTCTTCGAAGAGTCGGAGGCCGAGGCCCGCTCCATCGCGGACGACGCCAGGGCCCGCACGATGAAGCTCGAGACGATCGACCGCTCGCTGATCTTCGATCACGTGTACAGCGAGCCGCACCCGCGCATCGATGAGCAGCGAGCGTGGCTCGACGGCTACGAGGCCTCGTTCGGGGGAGACGCCTCGTGACGACCTCCATGCCGATCAGCCGCGCGCTCAACGCGGGCCTTCGCCGTGCGCTCGCCGAGAACGACCGCGTGCTGCTCATGGGCGAGGACATCGGCCCGCTCGGCGGAGTCTTCCGCGTGACCGAGGGGCTCCAGGCGGACTTCGGGGATCGCCGCGTGCTCGACACCCCGCTCGCGGAGTCCGGCATCGTCGGCACAGCGATCGGGCTCGCGATGGCGGGATTCCGTCCGGTGTGCGAGATCCAGTTCGACGGCTTCGTCTTCCCGGCCTTCGACCAGATCACCTCGCAGCTCGCCAAGATCACCAACCGGCACGAGGGCGCGCTCCGCATGCCCATCGTCATCCGGATCCCGTACGGCGGGCACATCGGCGCGGTCGAGCACCACCAGGAGAGCCCCGAGGCGTACTTCGCGCACACGCCGGGACTTCGGGTCGTCAGCCCGTCGACGGCGAACGACGCGTACTGGATGATCCAGGATGCGATCGCGAGCGATGATCCCGTCATCTTCCTCGAGCCCAAGAGCCGGTACTGGCAGAAGGGCGACGTCGACGAATCGGCCCGCGCCGTGCCGCTGCACGCCAGCCGCATCGTCCGCCGCGGCACCGACGTGACGCTGGTCGGTCACGGGGCGATCGTGACGACGCTGCTGCAGGCCGCCGCGCTCGCCGAGTCGGAGGGCACCAGCTGCGAGGTCATCGACATCCGCTCGCTCTCGCCCGTCGACTTCGGGCCGATCCTCGACTCCGTGCGCCAGACTGGCCGCATGGTGTACGTGCAGGAGGCGCCCCAGTTCGCCAGCCTCGGCAGCGAAGTGGCCGCCACTGTGATGGAGAAGGCGTTCTTCTCGCTCGAGGCGCCCGTGCTGCGTGTGTCGGCCTTCGACGCCCCGTTCCCGCCCGCGAAGCTGGAGGGTGCCTTCCTGCCCGACGCCGACCGGGTGCTCGAGGCCGTCGACCGCGCCCTGGCGTACTGAGCGACACTTCACCGCAGGCGCCATGCGTCGCACCACCGGAAAGGAAACCCGGATGAGCACCCAGACCTTCCATCTGCCCGACGTCGGCGAGGGACTCACCGAGGCCGAGATCGTGTCATGGCACGTGTCGCCCGGCGACACGGTCGCGGTGAACGACGTGCTCGTCGAGATCGAGACCGCGAAGTCGCTGGTCGAGCTGCCGTCGCCGTTCGAGGGTGTCGTCGGGGATCTGCTGTTCGGTGAGGGAGACACGGTGGATGTCGGGGCCGCCATCATCACGATCGAGGATGCCGGGTCGCCGGCCCCCGCGGACATCCCGGTGCACGGCAAATCGGACATCGAGGGCGGCGGCGCGGTGCTCGTCGGCTACGGCACGGGGGGTGCGGTGCAGTCTCGGCGACGCAAGCCGGATGCCGCCGCTCAGACCGCCACAGTGAAGGCGTCCGTCGGGGTCGTGGCGAAGCCCCCGATCCGCAAGCTCGCCCGTGATCTGGGGGTCGACCTCGCCGCCGTGCAGCCCAGCGGCCCCGCGGGAGAGGTCACCCGCGACGATGTCGTCAAGCACGCGTCGCAGGCGAGCGTCTTCCGCAACATCGAGACGCCGGAGTGGGGCCAGGTGCGCGAGGAGAAGATCCCCGTCCCGCCGGTGCCGCGCCAGGCGCCGCCCGCCGCGCCGGCGGCTCCCGCGGCATCCGTTTCCGCGCCTCCGGCCGGCTCGACCGCCGGTGAGAACCCTCGCGAAGAGGCGATCCCCGTGCGCGGCGTTCGCAAGGCCGTGGCATCCGGAATGGTGCAGAGCGCCTACTCGGCACCCCACGTGACCGTCTGGGTCGACGTCGATGCGACGCGCACGATGGAGCTCGTCAAGCGACTCAAGGCGTCCCCGGACTTCGCGGATGTGCGGGTCTCGCCGCTGCTGATCATGGCGCGTGCCGTGATCTGGGCGGTGCGCCGCACCCCGCACGTGAACGCCGCCTGGGTCGACACCGACAACGGCGCCGAGATCGTCCTGCGTCACTACGTCAATCTGGGAATCGCGGCGGCGACGCCCCGCGGTCTGCTGGTGCCGAACATCAAGGACGCGCAGGACCTGAACCTCCGCGGGCTCGCGAAGGCACTGGAGAAGCTCACGCTCACGGCGCGCGAGGGCAAGTCCACGCCCGCCGACCAGTCGGGCGGCACGATCACGATCACGAACATCGGCGTGTTCGGGATGGATGCCGGAACGCCGATCATCAACCCCGGCGAGGCCGGGATCGTGGCCCTCGGGACGATCCGCCAGAAGCCGTGGGTCGTCGACGGCGAGGTGCGCCCGCGCTTCGTCACCACGGTCGCGGGCTCGTTCGACCACCGCGTTGTCGACGGCGACGGAATGTCGCGCTTCATCGCTGACGTCGCCTCGGTGCTCGAGGAGCCGGCGCTGCTGCTCGATTGAGCGCACGAGATCGGTGGGCCGTTGGCCGGCGCCCGGCGTGTCGGGGGGGCACCGATGCTCTCTCTGAACGTTCTCAAGTCTGCGTGTGTCCAAGCGCAGACTTGAGTACGCGAATCGTCGACAGCTGCGCTCCGGAAACGGGCGGACGGTTCCGTCCGGCATACAGGCTCGCGCGATTTGAGAACGATTATCAATAGACATACGCTGGAGGAATGAACTTCCGACCGCTGATCGCTCTTTCCGCCGTCGCCGCTTCCGGACTGGTGCTGGCCGGATGCGCGACGGGCGACGCGGGCGCTGCGGAAGCCGACGGTGCGGTCGAGGTCGTCGCGTCCACCGACGTCTACGGCCAGATCGCCGAGGAGATCGGCGGCGGTCTCGTCGACGTCACCTCGATCATCTACTCCGCCTCGCAGGATCCGCACTCGTTCGAGCCGAGCGCTCAGGACCAGCTTCTCGTGACCACCGCCGACCTCATCATCGAGAACGGCGGCGGCTATGACGCGTTCGTCGATGCGCTCATCGAATCGAGCGGCAGCGACGCGCAGGTGATCACCGCCGCGGAGTTCTCGCACGACTACCCCGGCAATGACGGCCACACCGAGGACGCCGCCGCTGAAACGGCGGAGACCCACGACGCCCACGCCGAAGAAGACGGCGCCGAAAACGTGCACGAACACGAGCACATCGAGGGCTTCAACGAGCACGTGTGGTACGACCCGCACACCATCGAGCAGGTAGCCGAGGCCATCGCCGCCGAGCTGTCGGGACTGCTGCCGGAGGAGGCATCGACCTTCGAGGAGAACGCCGCGGCCTTCGTCGCTGAGATCGCGGATCTCGAGGCATCGCTGAAGGAGGTCGGTGCCGTCGCGGGCGGCGCGCAGGTCTTCGCGACCGAGCCCGTTCCGGCCGCCCTCCTCGCGGCCGCCGGGCTCGAGAACGTCACGCCGCACGAATTCAGCGAGGCGGTGGAGGAGGGCCAAGACGTTCCGCCCGCGACCCTGCTCGCCTCGCTCGACCTGGTCAACGGCGGCGATGTGCGCGTCGTGATCGCGAACACCCAGACCGGTGGGGCCGAGACGACCCAGATCTTGGGCGCCGCCGACGCGCGAGGCATCCCCGTGCTCACGTTCTCCGAAACGCTTCCGGACGGGCAGACTTACATCTCGTGGATGCAGGAGAACGTCGAGGCGCTGGCGGGCGCCCTGCAGGAGTGACGCCCAGCGTGCCCGCGCTCGAGCGTCCCGCTCTCGAGATCACGGATGCGGCCCTGCGACGCGACGACCGCGAGCTGTGGTCGGGCCTTGACCTGCAGGTGCAACCCGGTGAACTGGTCGCGGTGCTCGGCCCGAGCGGCTCGGGAAAGACCACCCTGCTGCGCGCGATCCTCGGCCTCGAGCCGCTCAGCGCCGGCTCGATCTCCGTACTCGGCGACCCCGTCCGCTCGCAGGGCAGCCGCCGCGTCGGCTATGTGCCGCAGTCCCGGCCGCTGCCCCGGGACACGGCGCTTCGCGGCCGCGATCTGGTCGCCCTCGGTGTCGACGGCCACCGCTTCGGGCTGCCGTTTCCTCGTCGAGGCGACGCCGCGCGCGTAGAGGCGCTGATCGACGCGGTCGGGGCGCGGGGGTATGCCGATCGGCCCGTCGGCCTGCTGTCGGGAGGCGAGCAGCAGAGGCTGCGAATCGGACAGGCGCTCGCCGACGAACCCGGTCTGCTGCTGTGCGACGAGCCCCTGACGAGCCTCGACCTGGCCAACCAGCAGGCGGTCGTGGGACTCATCGACCGGCACCGCCGCGAGCGGAACGCGGCTGTTCTGCTGGTCACCCACGACATCAATCCCGTGCTGAGCAAGGTCGACCGCATCCTCTACCTCGCCCACGGCGCGTTCACGCTCGGCACCCCGGATGAGGTGCTCAACTCCCGCGTCCTGTCGGAGCTGTACGGCGCACCCGTGTTCGTGCTGCGTGCCGGCGACCGGCTGGTCGTGGTCGGTGCACCGGATGCCGAGGAGTCGCACCACCATCACGACGAGGTGCACGAATGAACCCGAACGACGTGTGGGACGCGATGTTCGGCGGCCTGCCCGTCTACGGCCAGATCCTCGCGCTGGTCTCGAACTCGGTGTGGGCGGGCGCCGTGCTGGGCCTCGTCGGGGGTCTCGTCGGGGTGCTGGTGATGCAGCGCGACATGGCGTTCGCCGTGCACGGCATCAGCGAACTGTCCTTCGCCGGGGCGGCCGCGGCCCTGCTGATCGGCGTCGACGTCGTCACAGGATCGATCGTCGGGTCCCTGATCGCGGCCGCGCTGATCGGGTGGCTGGGCGCGCGCGCCCGGGACCGTAACTCGATCATCGGCGTGCTCATGCCGTTCGGCCTCGGCCTCGGCATCCTGTTCCTCTCGCTCTACAGCGGGCGCAGCTCGAACCGCTTCAGCCTGCTCACCGGGCAGATCGTGTCGGTGCAGACCGGGCAGCTCGGCTGGCTGATCGGCATCAGCGCGCTCGTGCTGCTCGGGTTGCTGGCGATCTGGCGGCCGCTGCGCTTCGACTCCCTCGATCCCCAGTCCGCGGCGGCGCGCGGCGTGCCCACCACCGCCGTGTCGCTCGCGTTCATGCTCCTGCTCGGACTGATCGTCGCCGTCGCGGTGCACATCATCGGCGCGCTGCTGGTGATGGCGCTGCTCGTGACGCCGGCCGCGGCGGCGATGCGGGTGGCAACGGGCCCCCTGTCGGTGCCCCTTCTCTCGGCACTGTTCGGCTTCGTGTCGGCGGTGGGCGGCATCCTGATCGCCATCGCGGGTACCCTCCCGGTCAGCCCCTACATCACCACCATCTCCTTCCTCATCTACGTCCTCTGCCGGGTGATCGCCTCCCGCCGCGGGCGCGTCCGTCCCCTGTCTGCCGGCGCCGAGGCGGCGTCCAGGGTCGCCGCCTAAACTTCTGACATGGCTCAGCGGAACACGTGGCAGCGCGAGCGAGTGCGCGATGCGCTCGCCGATGCGCGTGGATTCGTGAGCGCCCAGAACCTGCACGCCTCGCTGCGCGAGGACACGGGCATCGGTTTGGCGACCGTGTACCGCACCCTTTCGGGGCTGGCCGCCGCCGGTGAGGCCGATTCGCTGCAGAGCCCGGACGGTCAGGCGCTCTACCGCGCGTGCGTCAGTCCCGGCCACCACCACCACCTGATCTGCCGGTCCTGCGGCCTGACCGTCGAGATCGAGGCGAGCGAGGTCGAGGCGTGGGCCCGCCGCACCGCCGCCCAGCACGGCTTCACCGACGCGGAGCACGTGGTCGACATCTTCGGCCTGTGCGCCGCCTGCACGAAGGCACGCGAGGGAGCGTGACCCGGCTCAGCACGGCCGAGCCCGGCGCGGGCGCGGTCACCACGCCTCGGCGCGCCGCACCAGCGGTCGCTCTCGGTCTCGGGATCGTCGCGGTCGCCGTGCTCTTCGCGATCGATCGCCTCGCCCCGACGCTGTTCTCGGCGTCGCTGCCGACGCGCGCCCAGGACGGGATGACCCTCGCGATCAGCGTGCTGATCGAGTCGCTGCCCTTCGTCGTGCTGGGTGTCGCGCTCTCGATCGTGGTGCAGGTGTGGGTGCCGCCAGGCGTCATCGAGAGATGGATGCCCCGGCGGGCATGGGCCCGCCGGGCCGTGCTGTCTCTGCTCGGGATGCTGGTGCCCGTGTGCGAGTGCGGGAATGTGCCCTTCGCGCGGGGCCTGCTGATCCGCGGGTTCTCGGTGCCGGAAACCCTGACGTTCCTCATCGCGGCGCCGATCGTGAACCCGATCGTGATCCTCACGACGCACCAGGCGTTCGGGTGGGATGGCGGAATCCTTGTCGCGCGGCTGCTGGGCGGATACGCGATCGCGAATCTGATCGGCTGGCTCTACAGCCGTCATCCGGATCCTGACGGGCTGCTCACCGACCGGTTCCGCGCGACGTGCGATCTCGTCGTGAACGAGCCAGGCGGCCGCGGCCGCCGCAGCCTCACCCAGTTCATCATCGAGCTGCGGGCGGTCATGCCGGCGCTCATCATCGGCTCCGCCCTCGCGGGAGCAGTGCAGGTTCTCATCCCGCGTGACACGCTACTCGCCATCGGGTCGAATCCGGTGCTCTCGATCGCCGCGATGACGGCACTGGCCATGACGGTCGCGATCTGCTCCAACGTCGACGCCTTCTTCGCCCTGTCGTTCGCGTCGACCTTCTCGCCCGGCTCACTGGTCGTGTTCCTGCTCGTCGGCCCGCTCATCGACATCAAGATGCTCGCGCTCATGCGCACCACCTTCACCACGCGCGCCCTCGCGGGCATCGTCACCATCGTGCTGCTCTCGGCGTTCGCCATCGGGATCGGGGTGAACCTTCTTGCGTAGGGCCGATTGGATCGCGACCCGCTGGCTCGGCGTGGGCCTCACGGCCTGCCTGGCCGTCGTGACGCTCGGCCTGGCCGCCGGAGGGCAGCTGGGGCTCTACATCAATCCCGATTCGGCGTGGTTCGCGGTGAGCATGGCTGTCGTCGCCCTGGTCGGGGCGGTCGGCTCGTTCCTCGTGCCGCTCGGCGCGGAGGCGGACCACGGGCACGAGCACGGCGATGCTCCCGCGGTGCACGGGCTGCACGCGCACGACCACGGTTCCGCCGTGGAGCACGACGAGCACACCGGCGCCCACCACAGAGACGACGAGGAGGCCCACGACGCCCTCATCGCCCCCCGGCGACCCCTGGCGATGGTCGCCACGGTCACCGGTGGCGTGCTCGCCTCCGGCATCACGGTCGCCGCTCTGGTGCTTCCCCCCGCCTCATTGTCGGTCGAGCTGGCCATGGCCCGGGATGTCGGTGCCCCGCCGCTGTTCGGCGGCGCGGACTCCATCCAGCTCGCGACCTCCGGCGACACGAGCGAGTTCGGGGTCGGTGAGTGGGCCACCGTGTTCGCGACCTCGACGAATCCCGACAACTTCGACGGTGAGACCGTCGCGCTGACCGGATTCCTGACGCCGGATCCCGACGACCCGGACTCGGTGCAGCTGACCCGCCTCGTCATCACGCACTGCGTGATCGACGCCCAGCCCGCGACCCTGCCCGTGGTCGCCGCCGGCTGGGAGGGCGATTACGAGGTCGGCGATTGGGTGGAGCTCGAGGGCACGGTGCGGACCGCTGCCGACGGCACGCTCGTGATCGAGCCGGGCGCCGTGAACCCCATCCCCGAGCCGGGCGACCCGTATGAGTACTGAGGCGGGTCCGGCCGGATCCAGCCGGCGCTCCCGGGCAAGGGCCCGGCGCACGCGCGGCTTCCTCGCCGCGTTCGCCCTCGTGATGGCCGCGCTGATCGCCGTGGTCGTGACCGGAGCCGCATTGAGCCTCTCGCAGGGGCCCCGGCTCACCAGTGTGCAGGTGGACCCCGCCGCGGCGGCCGCGGCATCCGGTTCCCGCATGATCCTGACGGCGAACCAGGCGCTGGATTCCGTGACGGCCGATCAGGTGAGCGTCGAACCCGACGTCCCGTTCACCGTGGACGCCTCCGGTCGGAGCGTGGGGGTGCGCTTCACGGTGCCGCTCTGGGACGACACGGAGTACACGGTCACGGTGTCGGACGTCGAGGCGGTGGGCGGGGGACCGACCGCGGACCTGACGTCGAGCTTCCGCACACCGGCGGCGGAGGTGTTCCTGCTGCAGCGCAGCACGAGCGGGGACGACGCCATCTTCCGCACCGACCTGACGGGCGAGCGCGCGGTGCCGGTGTTCACGCATCCGCACATCGAGGACTTCCGCGCCAGCGGCGATCGGCTGGTCGTCTCGGTCGTCGAGGACGACGCATCCGTGGTGCTCGTCACCGATCTCGCGGGGGAGAACCGGCGCGAGCTCCGATTACCGGGAGACGGGATCATCACCGCGCTGCAGGTCTCCGGTCGCGGCGATCTGGTCGGCTACACGTATTCCGACCGCGCGCTCGATGAGGACAGCGGCCGCGAGAGCGTCATCTTCACGCAGTCGCTGCGGCAGGCGGATGCCGAACCGCAGCCGCTGGAGATCGCCAGGGAGGCCCCGAGCGTCGTCGACTGGCTCTTCGTGCCGGAGGCGACGGCCGCACTGCTGATCGACTTCGCGGGAGACCTGCTGCTCACCGATCCGGCGACCGACGGCGACCCCACCGCGCTCGGCGCCGCCCTGACGATCGACGGCATCACGGTGGGCACCTTCCAGGCGGTGGTGGAGCGGATCGACGGGCTCAGGGTTCTCGACCTGACCGATGCCGGCGAAGAGCCGCTCGTCCCGGCCGAGGGGGAGGAGTCGCTCGGTGTGGCCGGGTCCGTCACGCCGATCCCCGGTGGCGGCACCGTGCGGCTGTACTCCGAGCGGGATGCCGCCGGCCTGCCGATCGAGCAGTCGGTGGTGCACGTCTCGGACGAGGGGGCGGTGCTCCCGCTGCTCGAGGTGCCCATCTCCGACGGGGTGCTGCAGACCTGTGTCGCGCCGAGCGGGCGGTACGCGGCCGTGCTCGTGGCGCCCGATCTGGTGTCGAACCCGTACGACGGGTACCTGCAGCCGCTCCCGCACAACCTGGAGACGCACATCATCGAGCTCTCGACCGGTGACGGGGTCGTGACACTGGCGGGGTCGGCCATCTCGTGGTGCGCGGTGGGTGCGTCGTGAGCGAGGTCCGCTCGGCCACGCGCGCCGAACTGGCCGGGCTGCCCCTCGAGGTGGCGCCACGGCTGCTCGGCGGACACCTCACGACCGTTCTGCCCGACGGCACGGTCACCGTGCGGATCACAGAGGTCGAGGCCTACCACGGGCTCGGAACCGGCGCGGTACCCGACCCCGGCTCCCATGCGCGCATGGGCCCCACCGCCAGGAATGCGGTGATGTGGGGCGAGCCGGGGCATCTCTACGTGTACCTCAGCCACGGCATCCACTCGTGCGTCAACGTCGTCTGCGGGCCGGAAGGCACCGCCGGCGGGGTGCTGCTGAGGGGCGGCGAGGTGATCGACGGGCGGGATGTCGCCTTCCGGCGGCGCCCGGCGGCCCGCGTCGAGCGCGACTTGGCGCGTGGACCGGGTCGGCTCGGGGATGCCGTCGGTCTGCGTTATCCCGTGCACAATGGCGTCGACGCGCTCAAAGGGCCGATCGCCCGGCTCGAACTGCGCGATCCCCCCCACGTCGACATCGCGACGGGGCCGCGGGTCGGCGTCGCCGGCGTCGCGGGGACGGCGGCGTTCCCGTGGCGCTTCTGGATCCCGGGGGATCCGACGGTGTCGCCGTTCCGGTTCGGGCGGGGAGCGGGCGAGCTCGCCGCCGAGTCGGCAGGGCGTCAAGGCGACACGCCGCCCGTGCTAGACTGACTCTTTGTCTGCGCGCCTTCCACGCGCGCAGTTCGCCCACACTCCCCACCTTTCCGTCCCTGAGTTCGTCGAGGGTCGCGGTGGCGTGTGGACAGACAAGGGATCTTGGGTGAGGCCGTCCGGCCTCACGGTATTAAGGAGAAATCACTATGGCAGCAGTGTGCCAGGTGACTGGAGCTGTTCCCGGCTTCGGTCACTCGATCAGCCACTCGCACCGTCGGACGAAGCGCCGCTTCGACCCGAACGTGCAGAAGAAGACGTACTTCGTTCCGTCGCTTGGGCGCAACATCAAGCTCAACGTGTCGGCCAAGGGCATCAAGGTCATCGACGCCCGCGGCATCGAGTCCGTCGTCCGTGACCTTCAGGCGAAGGGTGTGAAGCTCTAATGGCCAAGAAGGCTCAGGACGTCCGTCCGATCATCAAGCTCCGCTCCACGGCGGGCACCGGGTACACCTACGTGACCCGCAAGAACCGTCGCAACAACCCCGACCGCATCGTGCTGAAGAAGTACGACCCCGTCGTGCGCAAGCACGTTGACTTCCGCGAGGAGCGCTAAGAATGGCCAAGAAGAGCAAGATCGCTCGCAACGAGCAGCGCAAGGTGATCGTCGACCGCTACGCCACCAAGCGCGCCGAGCTGAAGAAGGCGCTCGTCGACCCGACCAGCACCGACGAGCAGCGCGAAGCCGCTCGCATCGGCCTGCAGAAGCTGCCCAAGAACGCATCGCCCGTGCGCGTGCGCTCGCGCGACGTCATCGACGGACGCCCCCGCGGTGTCCTCACGAAGTTCGGCGTCTCGCGCATCCGCTTCCGCGACATGGCCCACCGAGGCGAACTGCCCGGCGTGACCAAGTCGAGCTGGTAAGCGAGCCAAAGGGCACAGTCGTCCTGGTAGACACCAGCAGCACACGTCGAAGAGGCGGATCCCCGTTACGGGGGTCCGCCTCTTCTGCGTCCGGGCGCGCTTGCGTGCGCCCCGGGGCGGCGACCACGACGTCCGACACCCGTCACTCCCGCCACAGCAGCCACATCCGTACCGGCGACACGCCGACCGAAACCGTCATAACCCCCGGAAATCCGCGGAATTCCGCCGAACGTTGATACATTCGAGGCGGTCGATCGACCAGCCGGGGAGCGTCCGTTCTCCGGTCCCGCAAGATACTGCGGCATCATCGTCGCCGCTGGAGGACCACCATGGCCGACAAGTCCATCACCAAGACCGAGCTCGTCGCGAGCATCGCAAGCGCCACGGGCCAGAGCCAGGCCACCGTGTCGGGCGTTCTCGACTCCCTCTTCTCGACCGTCTCCGAGGCTGTCGGCAAGGGCAGCAAGGTCTCGATCCCGGGCTGGATCGCCTTCGAGCAGGTCGCCACGTCCGCCCGCACGGGCCGCAACCCGCAGACCGGTGCGGAGATCAGCATCCCCGCCGGCAAGCGCGTCAAGGTCACTGCGGGCTCGAAGCTCAAGGCAGCCGTCAAGTAAGCAGGACGGTCGCCGAAAGGGGGATGTCGCTCGCGACATCCCCCTTTCGCGTGCCCGGGCGGCGCCCCCGACCGCCGCGAAGGGACCCGAAGTGCGGGATACGGACGCCGGAACCCGCGGATTGCGTCCTTTCGCGAGAGGTGGATGCCGGGGACTGGACGCGGCGAGCACTCAGGCCGCGGAGCCTAGGCTTGAGGGGTGAACTCCCGCGCGCTGCGGGCCGCCGGGCCCGCGATCCTGATCGCCGCGGCATTCGTGACCCTGATCTGGGGTCTTGTCGTAGGCGGGGGGGCGGCGGCGCTCGTTCTCGGTGACCCCGGGCCGGTCGTCCGCTGGGGCCTGCCCGCGGCGAAACTCGCCGTCAACCTCGGCGCGGCCGGCATGGTCGGCTCCCTCGTGCTCGCCCTTTTCGCGCTCAAGGCCGGGGATCGCGAGTTCGACACGGCCCTGGACACGGCATCCGTCAGCGCAGCGGTGTTCACCGTCGCCGCGGGCGTGACCGGCTTCCTCACGTTCGTCAACGCCTTCGACGCGAGCCCGAGCCCCGACGCCGTCTTCGGCGCGCAGCTCGGCCGGTTCCTGCTCGAGACCGAGCTCGGCCGCACCTGGCTGATCACGACCATCGCCGGCGCCGCGCTCACCGTGCTCACGTTCGCGGTCCGTTCGTGGACCGCCACCCTCTTCGTCGCGATGCTGGCCGTCGCGACGCTCGTGCCGATGGCGACCCAGGGACACTCGGGCGAGGAAGCGAACCACACCGCCGCCGTGATGGCGCTCGTGCTGCACACCGTCGCCGCGGCGGCATGGCTCGGCGGCCTGCTGCTCGTCGTCGTGGTCCGCCCCGTCGTCTCCCGCGACCGCATCGCCGTGGTCCTCACGCGCTACTCGAGCATCGCCCTCGTCGCCTTTCTCGTCGTGGCGGTCTCCGGCTACGCCCGGTCGGCCATCAGCGTCGGCGCCTGGGACCAGCTCGCCACCCCGTACGGGCTGCTCGTGCTCGTCAAGGTCGCCGCGCTGCTCGTGCTCGGCGCGCTGGGCGCCTGGTACCGGAATCGGCTCATCCGGAAGATGGGCGAGGATGCGGGACGCCGACGCTTCTGGATCCTCATCGCCATCGAGTTGGCGTTCATGGGGATCGCGAGCGGTGCCGCGGCCGCGCTCGCGCGCACCGCTCCTCCGGCATCCAGCGCGCTCCCCGAGATCGGCACGCCGGCGGAAGTGCTCACCGGGGCGCCGCTTCCCCCCGAGCTGACGCTCGGGCAGTGGTTCGCGGCGTGGGACATCGACCTGCTGTGGGCGTTCGCCGCGGCCTTCGGCATCTTCTTCTACCTCGCGGGTGTCTGGCGGCTGTCCCGCCGAGGCGACTCGTGGCCGCTCTATCGCACCGTCCTCTGGGTTGCGGGCCTCGTGCTGCTGTTCTGGGTGACCTGCGGTCCCATCAACGCCTACCAGGACTACCTCTTCAGCATCCACATGGTCGGCCACATGCTGCTGTCGATGGCGATCCCGCTGCTGCTCGTCGCGGGGGCGCCCGTCACCCTCCTGGCCCGGGCGGCGAGAAAGCGCGACGACGGCACGCGCGGCGGCCGCGAGTGGGTGCTCTGGGCCGTGCACTCGCCGGTGTCGCGTGTGCTGACCCATCCCTTCGTCGCGGCCGGGCTCTTCGTCGGCTCGCTCTGGACGTTCTACTACACCGATCTGTTCCGGTGGTCGCTCTACGATCACCTCGGCCACGAATGGATGACGGCGCACTTCCTGATCACCGGGTACCTGTTCGTGCTCTCCCTGATCGGCATCGACCCGGTGCCCTATCGCCTGCCCTACGCGGGGCGGCTGCTCGTGCTGATCGGCGTCATGGCGATGCACGCCTTCTTCGGCATCGCGATCATGATGCAGAGTGGCCTGTTCGTCGCCGAGTGGTTCGGGTCGATGGGGCGCACGTGGGGTGCGACGCCCCTCGAGGATCAGTACGTCGGGGGCGGGGTCGCATGGTCCGTCGGCGAACTGCCGACCCTCATCCTCGCGATCACCGTCGCGATCCAGTGGAGCCGGAGCGATGACCGCGCCCAGCGCCGACGCGACCGGCACGTCGACCGGACCGGCGACACCGAACTCGAGGAGTACAACGCCAAGCTGGCCGCGCTCGCCGAGCGCGATGCACTTCGGCAGCCTCAGCAGCCGGCCCGCTAGGGGCTGGTCTCGCCGCCGACGCTGATCGACGCCGTGCCGTCCGGAAGCACCTTGATGACGCCCTCGACGGTGAAGGGGACGTCCTCGCTGACGTGGCTCACCTTGCCGTCGAAGAGAGACCGGATGTCGACCTCGATGTGCGCGACGGCATCGGTCGGCGGGATCTTCCAGTCCGCGCCGTCGGGAGCCACCTGCACCGCCGGCTGGCGCGTGATCGTCCAGGTGGGAGGCTCATCGATGCGGTTCTGCACGTAGTACCCGAACGGGCATCCCGTCGGCAGCAGCACCTGCTCAGTGGTGCAGTTCGTCAGGAACTCCTCGACCTTCCGCTGCACCACACCCACGAACTCGTCGGTGGGCTCGGCCTGCAGATCGACGGGAACATAGGCCTGCGGAGCATCGGCGAGCACGTTCACTCCGGGCGTCTCCGAGATGCTGGTGTCGACCGCGACCCCGTAGAGGCCCGGCGAGAAGACCAGCAGCGGCACGGCATCCAGCGGCGCGGCTTCCACGCCGTCCGGGGAGACCTGCCGCTTGTCGAGCTCGAACCCGTTGACCTCGAACCGCATCGATCCGCGCACGGTGAGATCGATCACCGCGAGTGGACTCTTCGCGAAGCGCCACGAGGGAAGCACGCCGATGAATCCGTTGCTCTCCACCGCGAACGTGGATTTCGCCGGGAAGCCGCCGGCCGAGTACGAGACGACGACCTCGGTGATCTCCCCCTCGGATGTCTCGGAGACGATCTCGATGTCGCTGATGGGGGCGAGCGCAACGTGGCGCAGCAGCGCGTCGGAGGCGGATGTCGGCAGCCCGGCATCCTCGAGCTGAGCGGTGTCGATCGCGACACCCGGCACGAGCAGCGCGTCGGCGGCGCGCCCGTCCGCGAGCATGCCGACGTAGCGCTCGACGAACGCCGCCGGACTGTACAGGGCTCGATACAGGGCGACGCCGGCGACGACGAGCCCGGCGAGCAGCAGCCCGACGATCACCCATATGGCGGCGAGCTGCAGGCCCAGTCGCGGGCGCCGGGGAGGCGTCGCCTGCACGGATGCCGCGGCCTCCGCGGGCACGGCGGATTCGGGGGCCGTCGGCACGACCTCCGGCACCGCGCTGTTGGCACCCTGGCTCACCCGGCCAGTTTAGGGAGACGCCCTGAAGAGTTGCCCACCGTCGTCGCGCGACGACGCGGAAACCGCCGCCCGCCTACGATGGGAGGAACGCCGTCGCCCCGTGAGGAACCCGTGAACACTCCCCCTCTCTCGGCGGAACAGGAGGCCCTGTTCCGCCTCATCGAGGACACGCGGGAGCATGTGTTCGTGACGGGTCGCGCCGGCACGGGCAAGTCGACGCTCCTGCAGCACCTGGCGTGGAGCACGTCGAAGCAGATCGCGGTGTGCGCGCCGACGGGGGTCGCTGCCCTGAACGTGGAGGGTCAGACGATCCATTCGCTGTTCCGCCTGCCCATCGGGCTGATCGCTGACACCGAGATCGACCAGTCCGACCCCACCCGCAAAATCCTGAACGCCATCGACACCCTCGTGATCGACGAGATCTCCATGGTCAACGCCGACCTGATGGACGGAATGGACCGAGCGCTCCGGCAGGCGCGCGGCCGGCGCGCCGAGCCGTTCGGAGGGGTGCAGGTCGTGATGTTCGGCGACCCGTATCAGCTGGCCCCTGTCCCGCCCCGCGGAGACGAGCTGCGGTACATCCAGGACCATTACCGGTCGTTCTGGTTCTTCGACGCGAAGGTGTGGGCCGGCGGTGAGGCCTCGGACGGGATTCTGGATGTCGGGCGCCACGGCGCCGAGCTGCACATCCGCGAGCTCGTCGACATCCATCGCCAGGCGGACGACGCGTTCAAGGCGATGCTCAACGCCGTGCGACACGGCGTCGTCACGGCAGAGATCGCGGGGATGCTGAACGGCGCCGGCGCCCGCACGCCGCCGGATGACCCGGAGTCGCCGATCATCACGCTGGCCACCCGCAACGACATCGTGAACAGCATCAACCGGCGGCACCTCACCGCCCTGGCCGGCCGTGAGCAGACCGCGAACGCCGAGATCAGCGGCGACTTCGGCCGCGGTGAGGCCGGCTACCCAGCGGATGCCGAGCTCAAGCTCAAGGTCGGCGCACAGGTGATGTTCCTGCGGAACGACACGGGCGCCTTCGGAGAACCGCCCCGGTGGGTGAACGGCACGATCGGCACCGTCACCCGCATCGCGGGCGGGACCGTGCGGGTGGATGTCGACGGCCACGAGTTCGACGTGGAGCCGGCGGTCTGGGAGAGGTTCCGGTACGCGTACGACCCGGGGTCCAAGAAGCTGACACGCGAGATCGTGGCGGAGTTCACCCAGTTCCCGCTGCGCCTCGCATGGGCCGTGACGATCCACAAGTCGCAGGGCAAGACCTATGACCGAGCCGTCATCGACCTCGGGTCGGGGGCCTTCGCGCCCGGGCAGACCTACGTCGCGCTGAGCCGCCTGACCTCGATCGACGGGCTGTACCTGTCGCGTCCCCTGCGCCCGAGCGACATCCGCGTCGACCCCGACGTGCAGCGGTTCATGCGCGGCCGCGCCGCCCCGGTGCAGCCGCGTATCGGGGCAGGCTAGGCGACAGAGGCGCGCTCCGCGCGGCTATGCCACGGTCGGCGAGCGTCGCGAGTTAGGCGACAGCCGCGCGCTTCGCGCGCTCGAGGTCTTCGAAGAGCTCGGTGTTGAAGCGGTAGGCGAGCAGCACCTCGTCGATCACACGCTCCTTCTCGGCGTCATCCCACGGCACGGCGTCGAGCTGCTCGCGGTAGACGTCCTTGAAGGCCTTCGGGTTCGCGATGTCGTCGAAGAGGTAGAAGCCGATGCCGTTCGTCTCGAATCCGAAGCGGCGCTGCATGAGCCGCCCGATGAACAGACCGCCCGAGAGGTCGCCGAGGTAGCGGGTGTAGTGATGCGCGACGAATCCGCCCGCCCAGGCTGCGCCGACCTGGTTGATGCGGGCGACGTACCGTCTGGTGCTGGGAAGCGGTTCGAGTCGCGCACGCCAGTCGGCTCCGAGCAGGAACTCCAGATCGGCCTCGAGCGCCGGCAGCCGCGTCAGCTTGTCGCTGATGAAGACGGCCGCCACCGGATCCCGCCGCATCCGCTCGGTCGCCGCCTCCAGCGCCTCGTAGATGAAGAAGTGCTGGGTGACGAGGGCGATGTAATCGTCGCGGCTGCCGCGCCCCTGGATGAGGTCGGTCATGAAGCCGGCGCTCTCGCTGCCGGAGTGCGCGCCGCTGGAGCGATCGCGAAGGGCCGACGAGAAGGCCACGACGTTGGTCATGGCCACATCTTAGGGTGCCCTAACCTCTCCTGCCTAGCGGGCGATCACGCGTGGCGTCGAGGCTCGACCGACAGGCGCCTGCATGCCTCTTCGTAGAGCGCCACGATCTCCCGCCGCACCTCGGGTCGCTCGGCGATCGGCGCGTTCGGCCACGGCACCCGCAGGCCGACGGTCGCGGCATGCACGGTGGTCATCCACTCGCCACCCCGCTCGTCGAAGCCGGTCATCACCGCCCCGGAGGCACCCGGATCGCCGAAGGCCCGGGCGATCAGCAGGTTGTCGTCCGAGTGCTCGCTGTTCATGTGCCGGAGCACCGCGCTCACCGTGCTGTCTTCCAACGCCGTGCCGTCCTCGAACGCTCCGCCCACTCGTCCAGCGTACGCGCGCCCGGCGGGCTCGTCCCGGGTGAGCGCATAGACTCGATGAACGACATCGGGGGGTGACATGAGGGCAGGACAGGCGCGACGTCGCGCCACGGCCGGTCTCGTCGGCCTCACGGCTCTCGCGCTGGCACTCGCCGGGTGCGCCCCCGAGTCCTCCGTGGCGATCGAGACGCCCCCTCAGGTGGATGGCCCACTGCCCGAAGAGGTGCGAGCCCCGCTCGAGGCATCGGTCACTCACGCCATGGCCGCCGCCGGCGCGACGGGTGCGCTCGTGGGTGTGTGGGTTCCGTGGAGCGGAACCTGGGTGACCGGGCTCGGCACCGAATCGCCCACAGGCTCCGCACCCATCGACACCGACATGGTGTTCCGGGCGGCGGACGCCACCCGGCCGATGACGTGCGACGTGCTGTACGGCCTCGCCGCGGAGGGCGTCGTGGGGTTCGACGACAGCATCTCCGACTACGTCACCGGCGTGCCCGACCTCGAAGACATCACGCTCATCGAGCTGTGCAACGGCACGTCCGGCCTCGGCGATTTCCAGGGCACGCTGCAGAGTCAGTGGATCACGAACCCGGAGCGCGTGTGGGGCGCGCGGGAGCTGACGAGCTTCGGGCTGGGATACTCGAAGCCCATTCCGCCCGGGTCCCAGTACCGCGAGTCCGACACGGGCTACGTGCTGCTGGGTCTGGCGCTGCAGCGCGCGACGAACAAGAGCGCGGCCCAGCTGCTGAACGAGTACGTCTTCGACCCGCTCGACCTCCAGAGCACCACGCTGCCCCGGGCCACTCCCTCGGCCCCCTCGAGGTCTGAGCCGGTGCTGAAGGGGTATCACTCCCTGCGGGGTCCCGACGGGGTGATCAACTGCGCGGAGCCGCTCGACATCACGACGATGTCCTCGAGCATGGGCTTCACGGACTCCGGTGTCACCTCCACCATCTCCGACCTGGGGCGGTACGCCCAGGCGCTGGCATCCGGCGCGCTCGCCCGCGAGGGCCAGCCCGATCGCTGGGCGAATCCCCTTCCGGTCAGCCCCGACGGTCCGTCGTGGCTGCAGGCGACCGGTGGCGCGTTCCTCGCAGGATCGCTGGTCGGGCAGCACGGCTGGGTGCCCGGCTATCTCACGAGCGTCTACTCCGACCCCGAGACCGGGATGACGGTCGCCGTGGTGCTCAACAACAGCGCCGCAGGCAGCACGCTCGCGGCATCCCTCGCCTGGGAGCTCGCCGCGATCGCCTCCAAGGCGCCGGCGGCAAGCGGCGAGACGGCTCCGCAGTTCGGCCTGCCGTGGACGGCGGAGCAGTACCACGAGGCGATCGCGCAGGCCGCGGTCTGCCCCCTGCCGGCCCCGTGACATCGAGCCGTCTCGATCCTCGGTCCACCATGTCGGAGACTCCGGCGAAGGACGCTCGGAGAGTCGACAGCGGGTTGCTGGGCGTCTCGACCCAGGGCGACCCGGTCCGCTGGTGAGCCGGACACCCGGATTCGCCGTCACGCTCGTCGTGGTCGGCCTCGCGTGCCAGGAGGTCGGCGCGTCGATCGCCGTGCTGCTCTTCCCGACGGTCGGGCCGCTCGGCATGGTGCTGCTGCGGCTCGTGTTCTCCGCGATGGTGCTCATGGTCATCGCGCGCCCCTCCCTGCGCGGACACGGGCGCGCCGGCTGGCTCGCGGTCGTCGGCTTCGGTGCCGTGCTCGCGCTGATGAACGGCCTCTTCTACCTCGCGCTCGAGCGCCTGCCGCTGGGCGTCACCGTGACGATCGAGGTCCTGGGGCCGCTCACCCTGTCAATCGTGGTCGCGCGTCACCGCTCGGCCTGGCTGTGGGCGGGGCTCGCGCTGCTCGGCGTGCTCGCCCTCGGCGGCGGTGGGTGGGACCGGCTCGATCCGGTCGGCGTGCTCTTCGCACTCGGCGCGGCCGCGAGCTGGGCCTTCTACATCCTGGCATCGGCGCGTGTGGGGCGGGCGTTCCAGAAGCTCGACGGGCTCGCGCTCGCCATGGTCATCGGGGCGGTGCTCGCCCTGCCGTTCGGCATCATCGACGCCGGATCAGCGCTGCTGCGCCCCGAGATCCTCGGGCTCGGCGCGGCCGTCGCGCTGCTCTCCTCGACCATCCCGTATGCGCTCGAGCTGATCGCTCTGCGGCGCCTCGCGGCCGCCGCGTTCGCCATCCTGATGAGCCTCTCGCCCGCCACGGCATCCCTCGCCGGCTACCTCATCCTCGGACAGACGCTCACGTGGCTCGAGCTCGCGGGCATGGCGCTTGTCATGGTCGCCAGCATCGGTGCGGTGCGGGCCGCGAGCAGGGCGGATGCCGACGACCGCTCCATCGCGCGGGATCGGGCTGCCGAGGAGGAGACGCCCCCGCTGGCCGAACCCATCGCCTGAGGACGGATGCTGCAGTCTGGGCGGCCGGACCGAATACGCCGTAACGTGTGCCACAGGCATCCGATCGACACGGCCGTCGGTCGCCGCCGCGAAGGGAGATGCACCGTCATGTGTCGCTGGCTCGCTTATCGGGGGGAATCGCTGCAGCCCTCCACGCTCATCCTGGACAGCGCGCACTCGCTCGTGGCGCAGTCGCTGAACTCACCGCTCGGCGCCGAGACGGTGAACGGCGACGGGGTCGGCTTCGGCTGGTACTCCAGTGGGCCGGATGCCGCGGGTAGCCCCGCGCTGTTCCACAGCATCGAGCCGGCCTGGCATGACCAGAACCTGCGCGAGATCACGCAGGCGGTGCGCAGTCCGCTGTTCTTCAGCCACGTGCGAGCGGCCGGCGGCCCGCCGATCCAGAACACCAACTGCCATCCGTTCCGCTACGAGAACTGGATGTTCATGCACAACGGCTTCCTCTCGGGATTCGCGGAGGTGAAGCGCGACCTGACGTTCGCGATCGACCCATCGCTCTACCCGCACGTGCGCGGCACGACCGACTCCGAGGTGCTGTTCCACCTCGCGCTGACGCTCGGGCTGCGCGAGGACCCCGTGAAGGCGATGCGGGAGACGGTGCGGAAGGTCGAGAGCGTCGGCCGCGACCACGGGGTGCCGTTCCCGATGCAGGGCACGATCGCCGTGTCGGACGGCGACACCGTCTGGACGTTCCGGTATTCGACGCAGGGCCGCTCGCGGTCGCTGTTCCATTCGGCAGACATCCCGACGCTGCGGCACCTGTACCCGGATGCCGAGCGGCTGGAGCTCTTCGGCGACACCGCGCACGTCGTGGTGTCGGAGCCCCTCAACGACCTCCCCGGCGCCTTCATCGAGGTGCCGGAGTCGACGCTGGCGATCCTGGATGCCGAGGGCTACCGGCACGAACCGTTCCTCGAGGCGGCCTGAGGGCCGAAGCATAGGGGTACTCCGCCCCGATCGGCACCCCTCGTTCGCGAGCGCACCGGCTCATAGACTCCTCTGAACCGCGGCGCCGACGGCGTCCGCGTGGAGCAGACCGGAGAAGAGCATGCGTCTGGGAATGATCGGCCTCGGCCGGATGGGCGGGAACCTGGTGCGGCGGCTCATGCGCGACGGCCACGAGCTGGTGGTCTTCGACGTGACCGAGCAGGCGGTCGCCACGCTCGCCGCGGAGGGCGCCGAAGGCAGCGGCAGCGTCGAAGAGCTGGTCGGGAAGCTGCAGGCGCCACGGGTCGTCTGGCTGATGATCCCGGCGGGCTTCACGGGCAAGGTCGTGGAGCAGGTCGCGGCGGTGCTGGAGCCGGGCGACATCATCATCGACGGCGGGAACTCCAACTACCGGGAAGACGTCAGGCGCGCGGCGACACTCAAGGAGCGCGGCATCCATTTCGTGGACGTGGGCACGAGCGGCGGCGTATTCGGGCTCGAGCGCGGGTACTGCCTCATGGTCGGCGGACCCGACGAGGCGGTCGAGTTCATCGAACCGATCCTGAAGACCATCGCCCCGGGGCAGGGCGAGATCCCGCGCACGCCCGGACGCGAGGGCGACCACGCACCGGAGGAGCAGGGCTACCTGCACTGCGGCCCGTCGGGAGCCGGTCACTACGTGAAGATGGTGCACAACGGCATCGAATACGGGATCATGGCGGCGCTCGCCGAGGGCCTGAACATCCTCGACAACGCGGATGCCGGCATCCGCGAGTCGGAGCACTCTGCCGAGATCGCACCGCTCGAGGAGCCCGAGTTCTACCAGTTCACGATCGACACCCCGAAAGTCGCCGAACTCTGGCGTCGCGGCTCCGTGATCTCGTCGTGGCTGCTCGACCTGACCGCGGCGGCGCTGCAGGCCAACCCGACCCTGGACGGACTGGCGGGTCGCGTCTCGGACTCGGGCGAGGGCCGATGGACGATCAAGGCCGCGGTCGACACGGGCGTGCCGGTGCCGGTGCTGGCGGCCTCTCTGTTCGAACGATTCGCATCACGCGGTGAAGACCACTACGCGAATCAGCTGCTGTCGGCGATGCGCCTGCAGTTCGGCGGGCACCAGGAGCTGCCGGCCGGCGACGTGCTCGAGGCGGGCAGCCGCAAGGCGGACTCCGACACGGCCTGACCGAAGCGGTGCGGGACCCTCTTACGCACGTGTGCCGCGGCCGCTAGGGTGTGGGCGACCCACGAATGGAGGCGTGCCGTGACCGAACCGTCGTCCACCTCCAACGCCACGGTGAACTGGCTGGCGATCGTCGCGCTCGTCATCGGTGCAGTGAGCATCTTCTTCAACCCGTACCTGCTGACGTCCGTGGTCGCGATCGTGCTGGGCGTCGTCGCCCTGGTCAGCGCGCGGAGGACCGGCAATCAGCGGCCTTACGAACTGATCGCGATCCTGGGCATCGTGGCGGGAGCAATCGGTGCGGCGCTCGTGATCGTCAGCAACACGATCAGCGCATCCTTGTAGCGGGCGACGCGCGCGAGGAATGCCTACTCCGCGTGCGGCGAGGTTAAGGGCGGCCCGCTGGGTTGCATACGCCGCACCAGGAGCGCCTCCAGTGGCAGCAGCGCCACCCACAGCAGCGGCGTCCACGACACGACCAGGAAGGCGAGCGGGATGCTGAGGGCGAAGCCGCACGCATCGAGCAGGCCGCGGGCGACCTCCAGCCGGTGTGATGCCTCCGAGTCGCCCGGGCGGAGCAGGTTCCGGCGTGAAGCTCGAGCACCACGAACATCACATTCACCGCGCTGAGGACCGCGGCGTAGAGCACGTACGAGAGCGGCTCATTCGCGTAACCGCCGAGCACTTGGTGTGGGAGTGGGAGGAGCGCGACCAGGCCGAGGAGCACGAAATTGCGCCACTGGATGCCGGCGTCGATGCGCTGCACTCGGGAGAAGAAGCGCCGGTGCCCGATCCAGGCGCTGGCCGCGACGGCGAAACTGAGCGCCATGATCGCGACTCTCGGAAGAAGCTCACCGATAGCGGCTGTGTACTCATCCGACGAAAGCCCCGGCGGAACGACGATGCTGACCACCAGCAGCGTCATGGCAAGACCGAACACCGCGTCGCTCAGGGAGAGGACACGGCCGAATTCCAGTGGATCCTCGTCGCGATCGATCACATGGCCCCCTCAGCCCGACTTCCACCCTCTCGCGCGGTGCCGCGAAATGTCCATGGGGCGAGCAGAGACGCTCCACCGGGCTCCCCTGCTCATCGGCTCCCCGCGCGAGCGGTGACTTGCCGCGTTCTGAGTGCCAACCCCGCCCAGGACCCTTTCACGTGGTGGACACCGGCGCCCGGATGCTCCAAAATCGACGCGAACCCGGTCGCGCTCTGGAGGGTCCGCGAAATGGAGTATGAACAGGTCCGCGAATTGCTTCTGCACCAGTGGACATATACGGGAGGACCCAACGAGGCCAGGGCATCGGAGCTGTACCACGAGGACGTCGTGCTCGAGTTCCCCCAATCCGACGAGTGGTTCCAGGGAAAGGCGAATCAGCAGGGCTGGCGGGAACGCTACCCCGCGAAGCTCGATTTCCAACCGAAGGAGATCAGAGGCGCCGGCGACTTGTGGATTGCGGAGGGGCTGCTCAGCTACGACGGAAGCGAGCCGCTGCACTACATCAAGATCATGCAGTTCCGGGGCGACAAGGTGGCCCGAGAAACGCTCTACTTCGCGGACCCCTTCCCGGCGCCCGAATGGCGCAGGCCATGGGCGGCGGACGGGCCGCGACCCCAGCGCCAGCATGACCTCCCCGCGCACGTCATCGGCGGCAACTGAAGCGATCCGCCCTGCCGTGGGGGTTTCATCGCGCTGTCACTCGCGCGGCTTCGCGCCAGTAGTAGAACAGCAGCACAGCCGCGACCCCGGCCAAGGGGTGCCAAGCGATCGCGTGCGGCTGCCAGACCGACGCGGGGTCGCACAGGCGACCGCCCGTCTGGGAAAGCACCCAGAAGACGATGGCTATGCCGATCGTTGCGAGCGCCGCGAACCACCAGAGTGCTCCCGACCAACGCTGGGGAACCCGCCCACGGAGACGTCTCGACCAGACCAGAAGCTCCAGCGCCATGTAGACGCAGACCTGTGCCGCGATGAGCACCACTGAGGTTCCGGGCCGATCGAGCACGGCGTGGGTGATGGAAGCCACCGCTGCCACTGACAGGAAAAGTGCCCAGAAGAGCGGGACGCTCGCACGGAGCCGGTACGCCGCGAAGGCGACGAGGAACGCAGTGAACAGGTACATCGACACGGCGTCCACGATTCCTCCCCACCTCGTGAGCGATCCGTGGAACCACATGCTGCCGAGGCCGAGGAAGAGGACGACGAAGACGTAGACGTCGGGAATCGCTCCCGGTGCGAACACGGGGCCGCGATGCCGGCGGTCGACAGAGACTTGTATGGCTACCAGAGAAGCGGTGGCGAGCGCATAGAGATTGAACCAGGTGTTCGACGGCTGCCGCACGCCGCCCGCACCGGTCTGAACGGCGCCAGGATCGAAGGCCTCGCAGAAGCACGCGTTCGGATTCGTGAGCGTGCAGGGGTCAGGGTCGCCGGGCCAGCCCAGCCAGACGAACATGAGGAAGGGCAGCAGTACCGCCGGCGCCGCGACGGCGACGACCCAGTAACTTCGGTAGCTGGTGCTGGACTGGACCATGGCCGCTCCCCGCGAGTCTGTTGCGCAGAGACTACTCTCGTGTCCAGTCGGAGACCCGTCGTGCCACGAGCCTGCGGGTACTCCGCACATGCACTTCTGGCTCACCGGCATGGGGCCACTGCTCGTTCATCGACCGCGTGAGGGCGCGCGCACCCTGCCCGGACCGGCGTGCGCATGCACAACGGCGGATCGCCTCGGCGACACGCCGGACGTTCCGCGGTGTTGCGGCGTGTCGCCGATGATCCCCGCCGTTGTGCGCGGCGGGCGGCGGAGGTTGGAGAAGGGTAGAGGGGAATCGACCGCGGTGGCGGCGACGACGGCGTACTCCGCGTGCGCACCCGGTGCCCGTCACGGTGACCTACGAGCTCGCAGACCTCGGCTCTCCCTATGAAGGCCTGGGCCGAGGCGCAGATCTCTGAGGTCAGAGAGGCGCGGCAGAAGTACGACGAGTCAGCATGAGCCACTCGACGCCCGCAGCCGCCCCCTGCCGCCGCTGACCATTCCCAGCCCCGGCTGGTGTTGTGTCGGCGGCCCGCGTCAGTACTCGACGGGAGCGGGCCCCAGGCGCTCCAAGAGCTCAGACATCGCCGCATAGGCGTTATCTCGGTACGCGGTGATCTCGGCGATGCGCTCCGGCGGCGTGGCGAGGAATCCGCCTCCCGATTTCAGGCCGAGCCGACCCTGCGAGACCCGTTCTTCGAGCGCGACGGGCGGCGCGAAGCGGTCCGGGTACGCCTCTTGGAGGGAGCGGTAGCAGAACGCGTAGACGTCGAGGCCCGCGATGTCTGCGATCGCGAACGGTCCGAAGAAGGGCAGGCGGAAGCCGAACGTCGTCCGAGCGATCCGGTCGATGTCCTCCGCGGACGCGATGCCCTCCTCCACCAGCCGGCACGACTCGGTGAACAGCGCGTACTGCAGGCGGTTCAGCACGAACCCGGTGACGTCCTTGATCTCGACACCCACCTTGCCGCAGTCCTCCAGGAGGCCGAGCACCGTCGAGACCGCGGCGGCGCTCGTGCCGGCGTGCGGAATCACCTCGACACCGGGGATGAACGTCGCCGGGTTGCTGAAGTGCACGCCGAGGAAGCGGGCAGGGTGCTCGACCGCCTCCGCCAGACGGGCGATGGAGATGGTCGAAGTGTTGCTGCCGATGACCGCATCGCTCCGGGATGCCGCGCTGATGCGCCGCAGGATGTCCTGCTTGACCTCCGGGATCTCGGAGACCGCCTCTTCGATGACATCGGCATCCGCGACGGCCTCTTCGATCGAGGCGCTCGCGGAGACATGGGCGGCGATCCGCTCGGCCGCGTCCGCCGGGAACAGACCCCTCGACGCGAAGTCGGCCGCTTCGACGATGATCCGCTCTCTGCTGGCGACCGCGTGCGCGGCCGATTGATCGGCGAGCGACACCAGCCGCCCCGACAGCGCGACGACCTGCGCGATCCCGCCCCCCATGTATCCCGCGCCGACGACGGCGACTGTCTGGCTCATGTGTTCTCCTGTTCGATCGTCGTGATGAGTGCGACCTTGGCCGCCGAGGGCGACGCGGGGTCGAAGCGATGGTTGAGCCACTCGTCGACGAGCTTCTTGGCCAGCTCGAGGCCGATCACCCGAGCGCCCAGCGTGAGCACCTGCGCATCGTTGCTGAGGATGGAGCGCTCGACGGAGTAGCTGTCGTGTGCGGTGACCGCGCGGATGCCTCTCACCTTGTTCGCGGCGATCGCCACGCCCAGCCCCGTTCCGCAGATGAGCAGGGCGCGATCGGCTTCGCCGTCGGCCACGCGATGGGCGGCTTCGACGGCGACGCTCGGATAGGGGGTGTGGACGCCGACGGCAACCCCGACATCGACGACCTCCTCCACGCGGGCGTCGGCTGCCAGCATGTCGCGAAGCGCGTCCTTGTAGACGAGCCCCGCGTCGTCCGCGCCGACGATGATCCTCAGGCCCATGACTGCTCCTCTCCGATCGTCGAGACGATCAATGCGAAAGACGTGGCGCCGGGGTCGGGGTGGCCGACGCTCTTCTCGGCGAGTGGTCGTGCACGGCCCAGGCGTGGACGCAGCCGCGCGGTCGCGGCCGCCGCCTCTGTCGCGGCGGCGGCGGCGGCGCTCACTGACGCACCGAGATCGGCCCCCGCGGAGATCTGCCCCCGCAGCGCCTGCTCGAACGGGATGATCGCGTCGAGCATCGTCTTATCGCCCAGCGTCGCCTTTCCGAGGCGCTCGATCGAGGCTCTCGCCGCCGACACCGCATCCGCTATGGCCGTCGCGTCGAGTGCGGATGACGTTTCCAGCACCCCGCCCATGCTTTCCAGCGCCGCTCCCCAGAGGGCACCGGATGTGCCCCCGGCTTCATCGGACCACGCAGCTCCCGCGCTCTCGAGCGCGGAACCCACGCCCCCTCCGCCCTCGACGTCGGCTCTTGCGGCGCGTAGCGCGGCACCTAGGCCGCGCGCCATGCCCACGCCATGATCGCCGTCTCCCGCCACCGAATCGAGAGCGCCCAGCGATTCGACGTTCGCGTCGACGGCCTCCCGCGCGACGGTCAGCAGCCGCACGACCACTGCCGCTGCCTGGTGCGACTGCGCCGAGGCCTCGCGGTTGCGCGGCGGATCGCCGGAGGGTGCGACAAGGGGCGCCGACTCTGCACCGCGCACCGGGACATCCGAGAGCTGGGCCGGCGCACCCCGTCGGAGAGCCGGGCTCTGCACCGGCGCCAGCCAGAGGGGCTCGAGTTCGTCATCCAGCCAGAGAAGAGTGACGGATGCTCCCGCCATATCGAGGCTCGTGACCAGCTCCCCGCAGAGCGGTGCCACCATCTGAAGGCCGGCGGCGTCGAGCTCAGCGGCCACGAAGCGGAACAGCACGAAGAGCTCCTCGTACTTGACCGTGCCGAGCCCGTTGACCACGACCGCAACGCGGGTGGCCCTCGTGTCGGGCCTGTCGTCGAGCAGCAGTCCCACCAGCGTGTGCGCCAGCTCGTCGGCGCGCTGCAGCGGAACGTCGCGGATGCCGGGCTCGCCGTGTATCCCCAGTCCGATCGACATCATGCCCTCGGGCACCGTGAAGAGCGGGCGATCGGCGCCCGGCAGCGTGCAGCCGGCGAAGGCGACCCCTATCGTGCGGGTGCGCTCGTTCGCCGCGACGGCGAGTCGCTCGACCTCGTCGAGCGTGTCGCCTCGTTCCGCCGCGGCGCCGGCGATGCGGAAGACGCACAGGTCCCCGGCGATCCCGCGCCGCCTTGCCGCTTCTTCGGCGGGCGCGCTCGCGATGTCATCCGTCACGAGAACGGTCCGGGTGTCGATGCCCTCCGCCCGCAGCAGCTGCTCCGCCTTGCCGAAGTGAATGACATCCCCTGCGTAGTTGCCGTAGGAGAACAGCACGCCACCGCCGGCGTGCACCGCGCTCGCGACGCGAAACGCCTGCGCGGCGGACGGGGAGGAGAAGATGTTTCCGCACACGGCGCCCGCGGCGATGCCCGGTCCGACGTAGCCGGCGAAGGCGGGGTAGTGACCCGATCCACCGCCCACCACGACCGCCACGCGTCCTTCCGCAAGAGGTGCTCGCCTGATCACTCCGCCATCCACGCGCTGCAATTCGTCGGCGTGCGCCAGGACGAGGCCCGCGAGCGCGTCGTCGACGAACGACCCGGGTTCTGCGAAGATGCGCGTCATCGCGCCTCCCCGAACTGCTGGCGCACCCGGCTCGTGCCGACCGGGCCTGGCCTTCGGGGGAGCACGCGGCGCCGCAGGTAATCGCGGTTGGCCGCACTCATGCTGAGGCCGTCTCCGCCGTAGTGCTCGGTGCAGATGACCCCCTGGAACCCACTCGCCACCGCAAGGGCGACGCTTTCGCGGTAGTCGATGATCCCGCTCTCGAGGTAGCTCGGAGCTGTCGTCACAGTGCCGTTCGTCGCGTTCTCGTCGCGGGTGTAGTTCTTCACGTGCCAGAAGTTCGCGTAGGGAAGGGTTGCGCTCATCACGGTCCGCCAGTCTTCGACCGGCTCGTGCAGGCGAATCAGGTTGCCGACATCGGGGTTGAGGCCCACGACATCGAGGCCGATGCTCTCGACGAGGCGGACCGCCGATCGTGCCGAACCCAGCAGCGTGTGCTCGTAGAGCTCGAGCGAAAGCAGCACACCGACCTCTTCGGCATGCCGCCCGAGTTCCCGGAACCTGTCGACAGCGAGTCGCCAGACATCCTCGTCGTCGATCACGTCGCGATGGCCCTGCGCGGTCCAGAACCAGAGCTGCGAGCGCTGCTCTTCGGTGAGCGGGCGATGCAGACCGACCGAGACGACACCGACGCCGAGTTCCGCGGCGAAGTCCAGTGTGCGGTGGCTGTAGGCCAGGTTCTCGTCGCCGCTCACCTCGTCGATCACGCTTCGCCGGATCGCGGAGAGCGAGACCGCCCCCAGGTCTGCCTCGCTCAGCGCCTCGCGCAGATCTTTCCTCTGGCCCGTGCGGAGGTCGCCGTACGGCAGCCATGAGTCGGTGAGGTCGACGAGGTCGAACTCGGCGTCGCGCACGGTGGTGAGGGAGCGAAGCCACTCCTCCCGGTCGGACGAGGCGCCGTCGAGTCGCCCCGGACCCAGCGAGAGGAGGGATGCCGCAATGGGCCAGTCGTCTTTGGTCAGACTCATCGATCTCCGCCGTCGTCCGTTGGGGCATATAGTGCATCACGCATCGTGCATGATCCTAGAGAGCACGATACACCACACGACCCTCGCACCTTCATGAGATGTCGGCCATCTCCCCGAGGGCACGGTGGCGTACACCGGTGAGATGGGCGTGCATCCCCTCCGAGGCAGCCTTCGCGTCCCCGCGCACGATCGCGGAGCGGATCGCCGCATGCTCGGCGATGGTCGCTTCGGCATCCGTCACACCGCGCCCCGAGAAGAGCCGGAATCGCTGGAACTGCCCGCCGAGAGCCTCGTACGCCTGTGCGATGAATCGGTTCCCGGTGCCGGCGATGACGGCGAGATGAAACGCCCGGTCGGCGTCGTAGTACTCCCGGACGTCGTCGAAACGCCCCCCGCGCGGCGCGGTCTCCAGGGCCTCTTGGGCGCTGGTCAGGAGAGCTTCGATCCCCGATTCCGCCGTGCGCGCTGCTGCGGCCGCAGCCGCTCCCGGCTCGATCAGCAGGCGGGCGTCCATCAGGTCGCCCAGTTCGCCCGCGGTGAGGGCGGGCGCCACACTGTAGCCGCGCAACGCGAACCGCCGCACCAGTCCCGTCGCCTCCAACCGGGCCAGCGCCTCGCGTACCGGACTCGATGACACCCCGAAATCTCGCGCGAGACCGTCGATGCTCAGGGGCTGCTCCGCATCGATGTGGCCGTCGACGATCAGCTGCAGCAGCTGGTCGTGCACGTCGTCCGCGATCAGACGAGGCGTGATCCTGACCGGGCTCGCGCCGCGTTTGGGGTCGGTCGGCATTGCGTCATCCTACGCGGCGGCGCCACTCCCGCTCCCGCGCCGCCGTGCCCCCGGGATACAGCATCCGTAGTCCAGGTCGCCCCACGCATACGGCAGCAATGTGTTCCGGTCCGCGTCGGTCAGGTGCCGCAGCGCTTTGGCCAGCCGTCGAGTCAGTCGCTCGGCGTCGATGCGAGCGCCCGCCTGATCGATGAGGTCCGGCGCCACCTTGGCCGCGACATCCGCGGGCATTCGCTTCCGAGCCACCCACGTTGCATGAGCGTCAGCCCCCACGGCGGGGGCGATGATTGCGCTCACGAACTGCTTTCAAGGTTCCTCACCCGTCCGCTCGCGCCGCTTGCGCCCCGCCGGCTCATGGCGCCGGCGCCTCGACGGCGGCGAGCTTGCCCCAGATGCGGCGAAGGGCGCGGAGGTCCTCGGCGGAGAGGCGGTCTTCGAAGTGTCGGCGGATGGAGGCGACACGCGTGGCGTGGGCGCGCAGCAGCCCGCCCCAGGCGGGGCCGAGCTCCCACTGGGTGACCGGACAGGCGCTGACGGTCTCCGGCGGCTGAAGCCGTTCGCGCGCACCGTCGTCGAGCCCTGCGGCCCCTCGCCTCGACGAGCCATGACACTCTGGGGCAGCCGGATAGCTGCGCTTGTTCGCCATCGAACGAGGGTTCCGCTCCGATCATCTGGAGGTTCGCCGTGCTGAACGAAGTATCGCTGTCCTACTCGTCGTGGAAGGAGACGCGAGAGACGCTCCACCGCTACCTGCAGCTCGTGGGAAAGCTGCGCCTGGCGCTCAGTCCGCGCAGGAATCACTGGTGGAACGTGCCGTTCCACCTCACGGGGACCGGGTTGACCACCAGACCCATGGGCCGCGAACCGATCTTCGCGGTGGATTTCGACTTCCTGGATCACCGGCTGATCGTGACCGCCGATGACGGCGGCCGAGCGTCGTTCTCCTCGCGGACCGAACTGTCGCGGAGTTCCAGCGGGGACTGGAGCAGGCGCTCTCCGCGGTCGGCGTGGACCCGGCGCCGATCGACGCTGTGCGGCCTTTCGCCCTCCCCGACAGCGAGCGGCCCTTCTCCGCCGACACCGATCATGCGGACTACGACCGTGATGCTGTGACGGCCTATTGGAGAATGCTCGCCGAAGTCAACATGGTGCTCGAGGAGTTCAGCGGGCGTTTCTCCGGCAAGTCGAGCCCGGTCCACCACTTCTGGCACTCCATGGACATCGCCATGACGCGATACTCCGATGCGACCGTTCAGCACGACGAGAACGCGGGCGCCGTAACCCGTGAAGCGTACTCGCGACACGTCATCAGCTTCGGATTCTGGTTCGGTGACGAGAGCTACCCCGAGCCGGCGTTCTACTCATACATCTCCCCGGAGCCCGAGGGCATAGCGGCCTCACCCCTCCCGGGCGGCGCCGAGTGGCTCCCCCGTGGATCCTCGCACCTGGCCACTCTGTCGTTGGGCGCCGCCCAGACGTCGGGCGACGTCGCCGCGACGGCCCTGGAGTTCTTCGAAGCGGCCTACCAGAACGGTGCCGCCGCAGCCGGATGGGATATCGAACGCTACGCCTCGCCGAATGGCGTGACAGACCCGGGAAGAGGAGCGGGGTGACACCACCGCCAATATAGATATTGGCGCTATCGGATACTCCAGGTATCTGATACGGTGTGGCCATGACTTGGGCATCACCGTCGCGGGGCACCTCGTGAAGATCTCGCAGCTCAGCGACGCCACGGGCATCCCGCTCGCCACCATCAAGATGTACCTTCGCGAGGGCCTGCTTCCGCAGGGCGAGAAGTCGAGTCCGAACCAGGCCGACTACGGCGACGAGCACCTTCGCCGGCTGAAGCTGGTGCACGGTCTGCTCCGCGTCGGCGGACTCAGTGTGGCCGCGGCGCGCGAGGTGGTCGCCGCGGTGGAGTCCGACCGCTTCCTGGTGGACATCTTCGGGGTCGCCCAGCGCGCGGCGAGCTCGTCCGTGGATGCCGACAACGTCACCCCGGAAGCGATCGCCGTGGTGCAGACGATCACCGCGGGATGGCACACCGACCCACGCGGCCCGGGTCAGATGCTCGCCGCTGCGTCGATCGCGGCCTTCGAGGCCTCGGGCCAGCGCAACGCCGTGCGTTGGTACGAGCGCTACGCGGAGGCCGCGAGGCTCATCGCCGAAGCCGACCTCGATCTCCTCGACACGCGCCAGACGCGCGCCGAGAAGGCCGAGACGGTCGTTCTCGGGACCGTGCTGGGCGACACTCTGCTGGCCGGACTGCGTCGTTCGGCTCAAGAAGACCTTTCCTCCTCCCGGTACATCTCACCGTCGGGCGAAGACCGACCATCGCCCGATCCATCAGCCAAGGAGACCCACTCGTGACCGCCACGCTCGATTCCCCGTCTCGAACCCTGCTCACGCCGCCCCAACCGGTGCAATGGCACCGCCCGCTGCTCGCCCTAGCGGCGCTGATGGCGCTCGTCTCAGCGTTCGCCCTGGTAGCCCGATTCATCGATCCGGTGGAGGTGACGGGGCTGAATCAGTGGGACAAGCCGTTGAAGTTCTCGCTGTCGATCGTCCTCTACGCCGTGACGTGGTCGTGGCTCATCGGGCAGCTGCAGCGCTTCCGTCGCGTCGCATGGGTCGCCGGCACGGTGATCGTGATCAGCTTGATCGTCGAGATGATCGTGATCGTCGGTGCCGCCGCAGTGGGCACGACAAGTCACTTCAACGTCTCCACGCCGCTGAACGCCTTCGCTTGGACAGTGATGGCCGCCGCCATCAGCGTGCTGTGGCTCGCGACCTTCGTCGCAGCGCTCCTGCTGTTCTTCAGCCGGCTCGGTGACTCGGCTCGCACCGTCGCAATCCGCACGGGAGCCGTCCTGTCCCTGGTGGGTCTCGGGCTCGGGTACCTGATGACCGGTCCGACGTCGGCGCAGCTGGCCGACCCCCAGGGCGTCGTCGGCGCGCACACCGTCGGGCTGCCCGATGGCGGAGCGGGCCTGCCCATCCTCGGCTGGAGCACCGTCGGGGGCGATCTGCGGATTCCTCACTTCGTCGGAATGCACGCGCTGCAGGCGATTCCCCTGGTCCTGATCGCCCTGGAGCTGCTCTCCCGCCGGGTGACCGTGCTTCGCGACGTCCGGGTGCGGACGGGGCTGGTGTGGGTCGCGGCGGCGGCGTACGCCGGCTTCATGGCTCTGGTGACCTGGCAGGCGATGCGCGGCGAGTCCATCGTGGCACCGGGCGCCGAGACCCTCGCTGCGGGGCTCACCCTGCTGGCGATGGCATTCTTGGCCGCCGCGGTGGTCGTGCTGGCCGGTCGGAACCGTCTCGCAACGGAGGCGCGTCGATGAGCGCGGCGGCGGTCGGTGCCCCGGACACACGCCCCTCGCGCGGACGCCGGATCCCACGGATCCTGCTCGCCGTGCTCTACTTCAGCGCGGCCGCCATCGGTGCGATCGGCACCTGGTCGTACAACCTGGCGTTCGTTCCGACTGACGAGGTGCCGTCCTACCTGGACGGGTGGTTCGTCAACGCGGCATCCACCTCGCTCGCGGTCGACGTCATCGTGGTCGCGCTGGTCGCCTGCATCTTCTTCGTGGTCGAGGCCGTCCGGTTGAGACGAACCTGGCTGACCGTGGTCGCCGCCCTTCTCATACCGCTGTCGTTCGCGGTCGCGATCGCGTTCACCTTCCCGCTGTTCCTCGGGCTCCGCGAAGTCGTGCTGCTCAGTCGGGATCCTCGCTCGGCGCGAGGGTGAGCGAAACCCCGCCGGCGCGAACCGATGCGTCTTGGGAACGCCCGTCGCTCTGTTGATCGGGGGCGTGCTCGTGGTCACGCAGGGCCCGTGCTGCCCGCGGCCCAACGCCTGAACGATGCGGTGAGCGACTCAGTGTCGGCGCGTGTGGGCACTTCCAGCCCCGTCGCGGCGTTGAGCATCAGACCGTCTCCGACGAGACGGATCACGTGGGCGAGCGCGGGGTCGCTGAGCTCGGCAGCGAGGTAGCCTTCCCACCTCTTGGTCGCTTCGATGGCGGCGTCCATCACCGTGAGGCCGTGCTCCCCGAGGGCCCGGTGAGCCACCGCCATGGACCGGAACAAGGCGATGTCCTCGCCTTCGGGCACCGACACGGCCAGCCACGTTTCCACCGCGTTCCCGGCGGCCGCGGCGTCTCGCATCGCCTGGTCGATCTCGGTGAGGGCTTCCATGGCCAGTCCGTCCAGCAGGGCGACGCGTGTAGGGAAGTGATGCATGAGGCCGCCCTTCGAGACCTCTGCTGCCGCAGCCACCGTGTTCAGGGAAGGGACGACCCCGAGTTCGAGGAGGAGGCGCTTCGTTTCGCGGAGGATGCGGTCCCGTATCTCCATGCCTGACACTAACGCCTGATGACGGAGGGTGCCGATGCGCGGCGTTGCGACCCGGACAGTGCTGACCTTGACGCGCGAGATTTGCGGTTTATACTTTAATCATATTTATGCGACAGCTCGTCGTGGGGAAAGTAGGTCGGATGATGGATGCACTTGCAGGTCTGCGAGTACTGGATGCGACGCAGATGCTCGCGGGTCCCATGGCGGGAATGCGCCTCGGCGATCTCGGCGCTGACGTGATCAAGATCGAACCGCCCGCCTCGGGGGAGTTCAACCGCACGCACGGTTACGCCGGGGTCAATCTCAACGGGCACATGACCACGTTCCTGGCGCTGAACCGCAACAAGCGCTCGCTCGCGCTGGACCTCAAGAGCGCGGACGGCAAGGAGCTGTTCTACGACCTCGTGCGCGAGTCCGACGTGCTCATCCAGAACTTCCGCGTCGGGACCGTGGATCGCCTCGGCATCGACTATGACACACTGCACGCCATCAACCCCCAGCTCATCTACTGCTCCATCTCCGGCTACGGGGCCGATGGCCCGGGCGCCGGCCGGCCGGGCCAGGACCTCGTGATGCAGGGGTACTCCGCGTCGATGTGGTTCGTCGGGAGCGCGGAGGACCCGCCGCAGCCGGGCGGCATTCCCGCCATCGACGCCATGACCGGGCACCAGGCCGTCATCGGCATCCTGGCTGCCCTCGCCGCCCGCGGCAGGACCGGTGAAGGCCAGCACGTCGAGGTCGACATGCTGTCGGTCGTCCTCGACGCGCAGATTCAAGAGCTGGTGACCTATCTCAACACCGGTCTCAAGCCACAGCGTGGCGCCGAGCCGAGCGCGCACGCGTGGATCCCTGCCCCGTACGGGGTGCACCGGACGAGCGACGGCTGGCTCACCATGGCGATGTGCCCCATCGACGTGCTCGGCCACGCGATCGGCAGTGAGCGACTGATCGGCATGTCGTACGAGGAGGGCCTGGAGCACGCGGATGAGATCTACCGCATCCTCCGACCCATCCTGACGACGCGCACCACCCAGGAGTGGATCGAGCACTTCGACGTCTTCAACATCTGGACAGGACCGGTGTACGACTACAGCGACCTCGAGACGGACGCGCAGGTGACAGCTCGCGGTCTCATCACCGAGGTGGTCCACCCCGAGGCCGGGACCATCCGCACCATCAAGTCGCCGATCAGGCTCTCGGGCGAGACCGACTCGGTCGACTTGCCGCCGCCCCTGCTGGGCGAGCACAGCCAGGAGATCCTGACCGACATCCTCGGCTACTCCCCAGAGCGCACTCAGAAGCTCGTGGATGACGGGGTCGTCCGTTCCGCGTCGGTGCCTGCGGTGACCGCATGAGCGATGAGCAGCCGGGCATCCTGTACGACGCCGTGGACGGCGTGGCGACGATCACGTTGAACAAGCCGGAGAAGCTGAACGCCATGTCGGTGGCCATGGACAGAGAACTCAACCGTCTCGTGTTCCAGATCAACAGCGACGACGCCGTCCGGGTGGTCATCCTGACCGGTGCGGGGGAGCGTGCGTTCTGCGCCGGGAGCGATCTGAAGGACCTCGAGGGCTACGGGACCAGCTGGCAGTACCGCAACCGGTTCGACCGCAACCTGGACTACGCGATCGGCATCTACAAGATCCGCAAGCCCGTGATCGCCGCGATCCACGGGTACTGCATCGGCGGCGGGCTGGAGATGGCGTGTGCGTCCGACCTGCGCCTTGCGACCACGGCATCCACCTTCTCGGCCGGCGAGATCAACTGGGGATGGCATGGCGGATCGGGGGCGACGCAGTTCCTCACGCGGATCGTCGGGCCAGGGTTCGCGAGCGAGCTTCTTCTCACCGGTGATCGATTCGACGCCGCCCATGCGGACCGGATCGGTCTGCTCAACCATCTCTATGACGACAGGGAAGGGATGCTGGCAGCCGCCCGGTCTCTCGCGCAGAGGATCGCCGGTCACTCGCCGATCCCTGTCGAAGCGGTCAAGAAGCTGGTGCGGGTGGCGCAGTCGAGCTCGGTCGAGGTGGGTCTGGCGTACGAGAACGATCTCTTCAGCTACGAGATGCGCAGCAACGATGCGGCTGAGGGCCGCGCTGCCTTCGCACAGAAGCGCGCCCCCCGCTTCACGGGAGACTGAGGATGACGGAACGTCTTCGCACCGCGGCCGACGCCCTGCTGACGCTGCCTTTCGAAGCGTGGCATTTCGGGGACTCCATCGCATTCGAGGCCATGGTCGCCGCATCAGAGGCGCTCGGTGACACGAGGTACCGCGACTTCGCCCATGGGTTCTCCCGCGGGTGGGCCGCTGCGCGTCCGGAATTCCGGCCCCTCGACTGCACCGCGGCCGGTGCTGCCATGTGCCGGATCGTCGAGGAGACCGGCGATGATCTGCTTCGGCGTCACCTGGTGGCGCTCGGGGTCTACCTGACGGAGCGCCCCACGATCGACGGCGTGTATCAGACCTGGACACGGTCCCCGCTGCGTGAGAGCTATGGGCCCGTCCCGCTCGCGAACTGGGAGCGGGAGCTGCTGGCAGACCCGGGTCCGGGGGTGTTCGTGGACTGCCTCCACTTCGACCCTCCCTTCTTCGCGCGGCTCTCCCGGATCACCGGAGACTCGCGCTGGCTCGACGAAGCCGTCGCGCAGGCGCGGGGATACATCCGACTGCTTCAGGATGCCGAGGGCGGCCTCTTCCACCACTTCGTCCTCGAGCGCACCGGCACCGCCCACATCCTGGGCTGGGCCCGGGGGCAGGGGTGGGCCCTGCTCGGACTGCTCGAAGTGATCGAGGAGCTGCCCGACGGCGATGACCGGAGCGAGCTGGCCGCGAGCGCCCGCCGTCTGATCCACGCCATGGTCCGGGCGCAGCGGCCGGACGGTCACTGGGATGCCGTGGCGCAGCGGCGCGAAGGCGGGGTGGAGACGTCTACCGCGGCCTTCCTGGTCGCAGGATTCGCCCGCGCGGTCCGCCTCGACGTGATCCCGGCCGAGGAGGTCGGCGAGGCTCTGGAACGCTCGTTCGCTGCCACGGTGTCGAGCATGGGTGCCGACGGTACCTTGGAGGGAGTATCCGCCGCTGTCTGGGCGAGCACATCCATCGGCCACTACGATCACGTACCGCGTGGATTCACGGTCCCCTGGGGCCAGGGCCCGGCCGTCCTCGCCGTGATCGAGCATGCTCAGTGGTCGCAGGAAGGTGCCCGCGCGTGAGATTCACCGGCAAGACCGCCATCGTCACCGGGGCGGCGAGCGGGATCGGCGCCGCCACCGCCGCTCGCTTCGTGAGCGAGGGCGCGCGGGTGGTCCTGGTCGACATCGACCGCGACGGCGGGCAGTCCCGCGCCGCCGCGCTGAACGCGGCATCCACCGGAAGCGCCCTCTTCCTGGCAGGCGACGTCGCCGACCCGCTGACATGGGAGGAAGCGCGGGAGCTGGCCCACGGCAGCTTCGGGCCCGTCGACATCGTGCACTCGAACGCATACCGGCATATCGAGGGAGAACCGCGCGATCTGTCGGGCCAAGACTGGAGTCACGTCCTGGACGTCAACGTCGGAAGCCTCTATCTCGCCGCGCGCACCTTCGCCGACGACCTGACCGCGCAGCGGGGCACCCTGATCGCGACCTCGAGCGTTCATGCGATGTTCGGGCTGCCCGGGTACAGCGCCTATGCGGCGTCCAAGGGCGCGATCACGGCGCTCTGCCGTCAACTCGCCGTCCAGTACGCGCCCCGCGTGCGAGTGAACTGCGTGCTGCCCGGCCCGGTCGCCACAGCAGCCTTCGATCCGGACGAGGATCTCAGCCGCGCGGCGCGCGCGACTGTGCTCGGCCGCATGGGCACTCCGGATGAGATCGCCGCGGTGGTCGCCTTCCTCGCCTCCGACGACGCATCGTTCATCACCGGCGCCAGCGTGGTCGCGGACGGCGGATGGTCCATCACCAAGGACTCGCTCTAGTCCGTGGCCGCGATGCAGATCGACATCCGCAACGGCGCTCGGCTCACCAGCTTGACCGATGCATCCGGTTTCGAATGGCTCTGGAGCCGGCCGGATGCGCGGCGGCAGAACCCCGGCGAGGCGTTCGTCGACGTCGGAGGAGCCGAGGAGTGCTTTCCGACGATCGCGGGCGACCCCGACCACGGAGCGGTGTGGCGGCGGGAATGGGAACCCGAAGGCGCCACGGGACTGAGATGCCGGCTGCCCGATGCCACCATCACGAGGCACATCTCACGAGAGGGAGACGAGCACACGCTCCACTACGAGGTGACGGCTGAGCCGGGATACCGATTCGTCTGGGCACTGCACGCCCTCGTCGTGGCGCCGACAGAGCTTCGGCTTCTCGTGCCGGGGGGCTGGCCGACGGTCCATTGGCCGCGGGGGCTCCAGCATCCGGAGCGCCGGCAGGACTGGCCGCTCGTTCATGGGACAGACATATCGGATGTGTCGGTCAACGACGGCACCGCGGCGTTCTTCCTGCTTCCCGGCCTCGATCAGATCGAGCTCCACTGCGCCGGCCACCGTCTCGGTCTGCGTCTGGTGGTGGCCGGGCAACCACACGGCTTCGGCTTCTGGCGCAATCTCGAGGGGTACAGCTGGGACGGCGGTCCGGCGTATCGGTCGATCGGCATCGAGCCGATGCTCGGCGCCAATCCCGACATCGCGGCGGCGCAGCGCGCCCGCTCCGCTGCTGAAGTACCGGCGTCCGGGAGGCTTGAATGGGATCTGCACATCTCCACGTCGCCCGGCGGCTACGATCACCCACCAGATGAAGGCGGAATCCGATGAAGCGTTATCCCGACCGAGGTCTTCATGGCCGTGTCGTCGACGAGTTCGGTTCCCGCATCATCGGCGGCGAGCTGAAGGTCGGCGAGATCCTCGACCCCGAGCAGATCGCCGCCAACTACGAGGTGAGCCGGACGGTCGTCCGTGAGGCGATCAAGGTGCTGGCCGGCAAGGGACTGATCGGGGCCAGGCCGGGGCACGGCACCTTCGTACGGGATCGTGAGAGCTGGAATCTGCTGGACCCGGATGTGCTGCGCTGGCAGTTCAGCCGGGTGACCGATGCGGCGATGCTGCAGAAACTCGAGGAGGTCCGAGCCATGGTCGAGCCGAGCGCGGCGGAGCTGGCCGCGCGGCGGCGTACGCCTGAGGACCTGCGGAATCTGTTCGAGGCCCTGGATGCGATGGGAGCGCCCGGCGCCGATATCGCCGTGCACGACGAGCGGTTCCACGTGGGCCTGCTTGCGGCCACGCACAACGAGCTCATCGAACAGCTGAGCCTGCTCATCGGCATCGGCCTGACCGCTCGCGACCAGTTCGTGCACTCCACCTCGATCTCCATCGAGCGATCTCTCCAGATGCACCGCGACGTGGCCGAAGCGGTGCGGGCCTCGGACCCGGAACGCGCTCGGCGCGCGATGCTCACCCTGCTCGCCGCCGCGGCACTCGACGTCCAAGAGGCCGTGGACTCCACAGCCCACTGAAGCCGGTATCCCGGTGAAGAGGGTTGTGCTGTGCCACAAAGTTAGTAGTATGATCAGATTATCGAGAGTGGAGACGCACCAATGACGATGCAAACGACAACGCGTGCCATAGCCGCTCCGCTGCGGAAGCCGCCGAAGGTTGCGGTGCCCTCAGCGGAGCAGCAGAGGACGTTCTTCTCTCGTGCGGACAAGACGGCCGTCATCCTGCTTCTGGCGCCGGCGGCCCTCGGGTTCGCCGTGTTCTATCTGGCTCCCTCGGTGCGGTCGATCTACTACAGCCTCACCGATTCGAACCTGCTGAATCCGGGCGGGTTCATCGGCATGGAGAACTACGCGGCGATGTTCACCGACGCCAAGCTGGGCAACTCGATCCTGGTGACGCTGCAGTACGTCGTCATCAACATCGTCGTGCAGACGGTGCTGGCGATGGTGATCGCGGTCGCGCTGGACCGGCTGACCCAGTCGACATGGCTTCGGGCGCTGCTGCTGATTCCCTGGCTGATCCCCGGCGTGACGGTGGGACTGCTGTGGCAGTGGATGCTTGATCCCAGCATCGGGATCGTGAACGAGTTCCTGATGAGCATCGGCATCCCGGCGCAGCCGTTCCTGGACTCCGCGGCGCAGGCGATGCCCACGCTGGCTCTGGTGAACACCTGGCGTTACGTCGGATACGTGGCACTGCTGTTCTTCGCCGGGCTGCAGCTGATCCCGAAGTCGCTGTACGAGGCATCCGCGCTGGATGGTGCTGGGGAGTGGCGGATGTTCCGCTCCATCACGCTGCCGCTGCTGCGCCCGATCATCGGATTCGTGCTGATCACCTCGGTGGTGGGCTCGCTGCAGGTGTTCGACATCATCCAGGTCACCACGAAGGGCGGCCCGGCCAACGCCACCGAGGCGTTCTACCCGTACATCTTCCAGACCGCGTTCGAGAACTTCGATCTCGGCTACGCGTCGGCGATCGCCGTGTCGTTCATGATCGTCGTCGGATTGCTGACGTACGTCGGGCTGCGGTTCGGGCGCGCCAACGAATCCGAGATCGAGGGACTCTGACATGCGACGCACAGGACGCCGGCTCACCCCGGGGCGCCTCTTCGGCATCATCTTCATGACCGTCGCCGCAGCGATCACCGTCCTGCCGCTGATGTGGATGCTCAAGACCGCGTTCTCGTTCAACGCAGACCTGTTCGCCGACCCCGGAGCATGGATCCCCGAGCAGTTCACGTGGCTGAACTTCAAGCGCGTGCTCGGCTTCGCGACCCCCGAGGAAGCGGCCTTGACGGGCGGCGTGGCGAGCATCGACTTCATGCGGTACCTGGGCAACTCGCTGCTGTTCACCTTCGTGACAGTGATCGGCCAGGTGATCTTCTGCACGGCGGCCGGGTACGTGTTCGCACGAGTGCATTTCCGGGGCCGGAATGCGATCTTCGTCGCGTTCCTCGCCGGCATGTTCATCCCCGCGATCCTGGTCACCATCCCCAACTTCGTCCTCATCAAGGACCTCGGCTGGATCAACACCTACGCCGGGCTGATCGCACCGTTCCTGCTCATGTCGCCGTTCGCGATCTTCTTCATGCGGCAGTTCTTCCTCGGGTACCCGGCCCAACTGGAAGAAGCCGCCCGGATGGACGGTCTCGGCGTGTTCGGCACCTTCGCCCGCGTCGTCATCCCCACCAGCATCCCCCCGATGATCACCCTCGCCGTCATCGTCGGCGTCACCCAATGGCAGGAGTTCCTCTGGCCGCTGCTGGTCGCCAAGGCTCCCGACGCGCGCCCACTGACCGTCGCACTCTCGATCTTCAGCGACCAATCACAGGGCAGCCAGATCGACTGGTCCGGGCTGATGGCCGCAAGCACCCTCTCGGTCGTCCCGGTGATCATCGTCCTGCTCCTGATCGGCAAGCGACTCGTCGGCTCCATCCAGCTCAACGGACTGCGCTGACACTGCCCACCTCCCAACCGCACCATCCGAAGACGCAGTACCCGAACCAGCCACCACAGCAGTACCCATCACACCCAGGAGTCGAAGATGATCCGTAAGTCCACGTCCGTCGCCGTCGCAGCTGCGACGGTCGGCGTCCTCGCCCTCGCGGGCTGCAGCCCCTCCGCCGGCGGCGGCGGTGACGCCGACGGTGTCACCCTGAACTATGCACTCTGGGACACCAGCCAAGTCCCTGCCTACGAGGCCTGTGCCGCCGACTTCGAGAAGGAGTCCGGCGTCAAGGTGAACGTCACCCAGTCCGACTGGGGCAGCTACTGGACCGGACTCTCTACCGATTTCGTCGCGGGCACAGGCCCCGACGTGTTCGCGAACGTCACGAGCAACTACCCCGACTACGCCACTCAGGGCCAGCTGGTCGATCTGACACCGCTGATCGAGGAAGACGACGTCGACCTGGACGCTTTCATTCCCGTGACCCTGCAGAACTGGGAGATGGACGACAAGTACTGGGGCCTCCCGAAGGACATCGACGCCGTGGGACTCGCCTACGACACGGCAGCCGTCGAAGCGGCCGGCATCGACCCGGCCACCCTCAACGACCTCGATTGGAACGCCAGCGACGGAGGCTCCTTCGGGGAGCTCATCAAGGCGCTCGCCGTCGACGCCGACGGGAACACCGGCTTGGATGCCGACTTCGACAAGGGGAACGTGACGCGTTACGGCTTGAGGGCTTCGGACCCCAACAGCGTCACCGGCCACACCGGCTGGGGGAACTTCGCGGTCTCCGGTGGCACAGAGCTGCTGTCCCCCAACCCGTTCGGTGAGGAATGGCACTTCGGCGACGAAGCGGTCATCGACTCGATCGCCTGGTTCCAGCAGATGCAGAACGACGGATACATCCAGCCCGCCTCACTCAACTCCAGCCTCTCGACTGCTGCGCTCTTCGATGCCGGGACGATCGCCCTGGCCGTTGACGGCAGCTGGAACGCCGGCCTCTTCTCGGAGGGCAAGGCCGACATCGCATGGTCGAAGCTTCCGGAAGGTCCGAACGGGCTCCGCAGCTACACGAACAGCCTGGCGGACTCCATCAACGCCAACTCCAAGCACCCAGATGAGGCGTGGGAGTGGGTCAAGTACCTCGGATCGGCGGCTTGCCAGGACAAGGTAGCGACGTTCGGCGTGGTCTTCCCCGCCATTGCCGAGTCCACCGACAAGGCGATCGCCGCGTATGAAGAGAAGGGCGTCGACCTCCAGCCGATCCTGGACACCATCACCGACCCGGACGCGCCGGTTGCGCTGCCGGTCGCGCTCAAGTTCGCCCAGGTCAGCCAGGCGGGCAGCGCCGCGCTGCAGAACATCTTCCTGAACGGCACCGATCCGGCGGACACGCTGACGGCCCTCAACGAAGAAGTCTCGGCCCTCTACAAGTAAACCGTCCCGGCGCTGCCGAGTGACGTCTCATCGCAAAGGAAAGTGAAAGTACGCATGTCGCAGTTCAAGGTTGGAGTGGTCGGACTCGGCCAGTTCGCGCCGGAGTTCATGGATCTGTTCCAGTCGCACCCCCACGTGTCGGAGGTGTACGTCTGCGACGTCGTGGGGGAGCGGGCCGAGCGGGTCCGCAACGACTTCGGCGCCCAGCGTGCGTTCACGGACTTCAACGAGCTGCTCGACTCCGACGTCGACGCTGTCGCCATCTTCACCCAGCGATGGATGCACGGCCAGATGGCGATCGAAGCGCTCAAGCGCGGTAAGCACGTCTACTCGGCAGTGCCGATGGCGATCGAGGTGGCGGAGATCGAAGAGATCCTCCGCCTGGTCCGGGAGACCGGCCTCACCTACATGATGGGCGAGACCAGCTACTACTATCCCGCTGTGGTGTACTGCCGCAACCAGTGGCGGGCAGGGAAGTTCGGCCGGTTCGTCTACGGCGAGGGAGAGTACCTGCACGACATGACGGACGGCTTCTACAAGGCTTTCCAGTTCAGTGGTGGAGAGAACTGGAAGGCCACGGCCAGCTTCCCGCCGATGCTGTACCCCACTCATTCCATCAGCAACGTGCTGGCGGTCACCGGCTCGTACGCCACCTCCGTCTCCTGCCTGGGCTTCGTCGACACCGTCGACGACGGGGTTTTCGACAAGAACGTCTCGCTGTGGCAGAACGACTTCAGCAACGAGACAGCGCTGTTCACCACCGCCGACGGGGGCATCATGCGGATCAACGAGTTCCGCCGCGTGGGCATCGCTCCCTACCGCCCAGAGGTGCGGCTCAGCCTCTACGGCACCGACGCCGCCTTCGAGCAGCAGACCGACGCGGTGGTGTGGCAGACGCACGACGGCTACGAGGACGTCAAAGCCGAAGTGACCGCGGGCCGATCCGACGCTCCCCTGAAGTCGGATCCCCGCTCGCGCACCGGGGTGGATGCCGCGCTCGTCGAGAGCTTCACCAGCGGATTCGCGCCGGTCCACGACACGAGCGTGCTGCCCCGCCAGTATGCCGGGCTGCACAACGGTCACGAGGGCTCCCACCAGTTCCTCGTCAACGACTTCGTCACCGCGGTGGCCCGCCGGGAACTGCCACCGGTCAACGCATGGGTCGCCGCCCGGTACACGGTCCCGGGAATCATCGCGCACGAGTCGGCGAAGCAGGGCGGCGTCCGTCTGCCCATCCCCGACTTCGGCGACGCACCGGCGTGAGCATCCTGGAGGATCTCGCCGCGGCACCCGTGCTCGCGATCATCCGTCACCAGGACTCGGCGCATACGGCCGCAGTGCTCACCGTCCTGGCAGACGCGGGAGTGAGGTTCGCCGAGGTTCTCGCTCAGCAGGCGGACTACGTCTTCGGCAGCCCCGAAGAGCTCGCCCTCGTGGCTGACGAACCGGGGGATCTCTTCGGGCACGGAGTGAGCGAAGTCATCATCAAGAACGGCGCTCATGGCGCAACCCTGTTCACGCCGGACGGCGAGATCCACCGCCCCGCCGTCGCCGCCACCGTGACGGATGCCGTCGGGGCCGGCGACGCATTCGTCGGCGCCTACCTCGCGGGAGTCCTTGGCGGAATGTCCCCCCTCGACAGGCTTTCCCAGGCCACCCGGGTCGGCGCGATCGCCGTCTCGACAGTGGGCGACTGGGAAGGCACCCCCACCGTCGATGATCTGAGCGCATTGACCTCCGCCACCGATAACGTTCTGCGATGAGGACACCCCATGACCAGTGATACCGCCGCACGATTGGGACGGCTCCTCGCCGAGCACGACAGCGGGTGGGCTTTGCTCACAAGTCCCGAGATGGTGGGATACGTCACCGCGGCACCCGTCGCCATCGAGACCGGCCGCTCGCCATTCGCCGGCGGCCCCGCCACGGCGCTGGTCTCACACGATGGCCGCTGCGTGCTGATCACGACGAACATCGAGTCGCCCGGTACCAGCCTCGCCGACGACATCGTCGACTACGTGGGCTTCAGCGCCGACGGCCCCGAGAACCTCGACCAGAACTACCTGGAAGCCCTCGGCGCAGCCATCGACCTGCTGAGCCCGAGCCCCGGCCCCGCACTCGTGGAGCCCGCTTCCCTTCCCGCACACGTCGATGATCTGCTGCGGCGCCGCAGTATTCCCACGCGAGACGGGACCCAGATCTTTGCGCGCGCACGAATGATCAAAACCCCCCGCGAGCTCACGCTGCTCACAGAGAGCGGTCGGCACGCCGCGCTCGGACAGAACACGGCGGTCGATGCCGCCGAGGTCGGCATGCCGAACTCCAGCTCTTCAGCCTGGTCCGCAGCGCGGTCGAGGCTGAAGCAGGCGAACGGGTCGCCATCGCCGGAGATCTCCTCTCCGGCCCTGATCGAACCGCAGGAGTGGGCGGCTGGCCCACCTCGCGGAGAATCGCCGAGAACGATCCGGTGATCTTCGACTTCGCGCCCCGCATCAACGGCTACTGGGCCGACTCCTGCAACACCTTCACCGTCGGTGGAGGCGCCCCGAAGATTCAGAGGCTGCGCCGACTCGTCTTGACGGCGCTGCAGGCGGGCATCGAAACGGCGGTTCCCGGCGCCTCCGTGGCGGACATCGACCGCAGCGTCCGAAAGGTCCTGCGCGAACATGGGTACGACTACCCCCACCACACGGGCCACAGCATCGGGACATCGGTTCACGAATTCCCCCGGATCATCCCCGGTGAGCCCGCCAGGCTGGAGCCCGGCATGGTGATCCTTCTCGAGCCCGGCGCGTACGAATCAGGCACCGGCGGCGTTCGCCTGGAGACGATGCTGCACATCACCGACAGTGGGTCGGTCCAGCTCACCGACCACCTCGCCGGAACCTTCGCCGTCACCTGACCGCGGCATCCGTGACAATGCCCCGTCGCACCGCCTTCGGCGGCATGACAGGGCATCGAGGGGATGACGGGAATCGAACCCGCGCTATCAGCTTGGGAAGCTGAAGTTCTGCCATTGAACTACATCCCCGGCAGGCCTTGCGGCGCCCGCCCAGCATAACAAACGCCCGCGGTCGCGATCTTCGCGCGCACAACGCAGAAGATTCGGCCGCTGGTGTCGGTCACCGCCGTGGTTTGGCCGGCCCGGGCGCGTCGGCTTGCGGAACTCCTGCGTCATGTGCGGCGGCAGCCGGCATCCGGTGAACTCCGCCTCGCTAGGCTGGGCGCGTGCTGCTCTCCGACCGCGACATCAAACACGAACTCGCCGCCGGGCGCATCGGGCTGGAACCATCGGCCGAGGAGATGATCCAGCCATCGAGCATCGACGTGCGGCTCGACCGGTACTTCCGGCTGTTCGACAATCACAAGTACCCGTACATCGATCCGGCGGAGGACCAGCCCGAGCTGACCCACCTGATCTCCACGGCGCCGAACGAGCCCTTCATCCTGCACCCCGGTGAGTTCGTGCTCGGAAGCACTTTCGAGCTCGTGACCCTTCCCGACGACGTCGCGGCCCGCCTCGAAGGCAAGTCGTCGCTCGGTCGCCTCGGGCTGCTCACCCACTCCACCGCCGGCTTCATCGACCCGGGCTTCTCCGGCCACGTCACGCTCGAGCTCTCGAACGTCGCGACACTGCCGATCAAGCTGTGGCCCGGTATGAAGATCGGGCAGCTCTGCTTCTTCCGCCTGTCCTCGCCCACCGAGAACCCCTACGGCTCCGGCCCGTACGGAAACCGCTACCAGGGGCAGCGCGGTCCGACCGCTTCTCGGTCGTTCCAGAACTTCCACCGGACCGACGTCGGCACGACCGACGCCGGTTCCACGGGCGGCTGAGGGCCCCTGCCGGGGGGAGCGGGCGCCGGCGCGCCGCAGGCGCGGGGGCGCCCGCCGGCCCGGTGGACCGGGCGCCGGCACGCCGCAGGCGCGGGCTGTTGAGGTCGCGGCCAGCCAAGGCAGCCCAGGTCGCTACAGCCGGGGCCGCCGGGGCCGCTACATCCCTAGCCGGGATCACGCGCTGCACAATCTGTCGCGCGCGGCGCGGATTGGCGCAGCGCGCGACAGAAAGTGCAGCGCGTCGTCCAGGACGGCGCCAGAAACCGGGCAGCGCGCCCTCAACGGCGCCGAGCCGCCTACGCCGCGACCGGTTCCCGCTCGTCGCCGCGCAGTGCGTCGATCGCCGGAAGGCCGCCGGTCGTCAGGGCCACGACCGCGTCGAGCACCGGATCGGCCGAGAGCACGCGGTTGTGCCCCAGCCCCTCCGTCAGCAGCAGCCGCGAACGCGCACCGTGCGCCGCGTGCAGGCGCTGCGAGTCGAGCGGAGGCATCTGGCGGTCCCCACGGTCGTGCACGACGAGAAGGTCCACCGCGGGGGGAAGGGGATCCGCGACGGCGTCGTAGCGGGCGAAGACGGATGCCTCATCCCCGCCGACCCGGGCACGGAAGGAGCGTCCGAAGGCAGCCCTCGTCGGCGCGTCGAGGTCGAGCGCCGCCGCGAACTGGCCGAGGAACGCATCCGGGCTCGCGGCCCCCGAGATCGCGGCGACCGCTCCGGTGGTCACTCCGTTGCGCGCAGCCGTAAGGCCGGCAAGCGCTCCGAAGGAGTGTCCGATGATGGCGCTGAAGCGCCCGTGCGCGCGCTGCAGCTGCTCGGTCGCCTCGATCCAGTCCCTGATGTCGGTGCGCCGTCCTGTCGAGTCGCCGTGGGCGGGGGCGTCGAATGACACCACGTGGAACCCCTCGGAGACGAGCTCACGCACGACCGGCGCGAACTGCGAGGCGCGGCCCCGCCAGCCGTGCAGCAGCAGCACTGTGCGGTCGCCGGCACCCCAGCGGTACGTCGTCACATCGTCGGACCGGACTCGCAGCATGCCGCGCCGGGCGGCGAAGTGGGTGACCGCGTCGGCTTCGCGCACCGGCATCCGGGGCTGAGTCAGAGAGAAGGCTTGCGTCGCGAAGCGGCCCGCCAAGCGGGGCGACACGGCCGAGGTTGCGCGGATGCCTCCGCGGATGACGGTGAAGCTCGAAACCACGATGTCTCCTTTTCCAAAAAACTAATACGAACGATCGTACGTAGACTATCTGAACGTTCGTTCGTACACTAGAGGTATGTCGGAAATTCTTGTGCAGGACCGCCGCCGGGCCCGCGGCGACGCGTCGCGCCGCACGGTGCTCGAGAGCGCGACGGACCTCGCCTCGACGGACGGCCTGGACGGGCTGACCATCGGACGCCTGGCGGAGACATCCGGACTCAGCAAGAGCAGCATCGCCACGCTGTTCGGTGGGAAGGAGGGATTGCAGCTCGCCACAGTGGAGGCCGCTCGGCAGGTCTTCCAGGAGAGCGTGGTCGACGGTGCCCGCGCCGAGGACCGCGGCATCCGGCGTCTTTCCGCACTGCTGCGCAGTGCGCTGGACTACTCCCGCGAACGCGTCTTCTCGGGAGGATGCTTCTTCGCGGCGACGGCGGCGGATGTCGACTCCAAGCCGGGCCCGGTGCGCGATGCCGTACGCGGAGCGTTGCGCGAGTGGTACGGCTACCTCGAGGCCCAGCTGCGGTACGCGGCGGAGAAGGGCGAGATCACGGCGGATGCCGGTCAGGTCGAGCAGCTCGCCTTCGAGGTCATCGCCCTCGACAACGAGGCCAATGCCCGCTCACTGCTGATGGGGAGCGAGCGCCCCTATGACATCGCGGCGGCCGCGATGCGCGATCGGCTGATCGCGTTCGGCGCGGATCCGGCCGACCTCGCCGCTCTGACGCGCTGAAGCTCCAGGTCGGAGCGCCACGTCGGCGCACGCCAGGGATGCCGGACGGCCGTGTCTGCCGGTTCTAACGCGCGGATGCCTTGCGGGCATGGAGCGCGAGCGTCTGGGAGCGCATCAGCGCGGTGCTCTTCTCAACGAAATCGAGAACGAGCTCGAGCTGCTCGTTGTTGTAACCCTCCAGCAGGGCCGATGTCGAGTTGGTCAGCGGGATGAAGCGGTCCCCCGTGCCGTCCGATCGCCTCTCCGCATCGAGAGGGCGCACCACGACCCTCCGACGGTCCGCCGGGTCCTTGGCCCTCTCGACGAAGCCCGCGCGTTCCAGCCGGTCGATCACGCCGGTGACCGCCGCCGTGGTGAGTCCGGTGAGTTCGGCGAGCTCGCCGGCGGTGATCGGTCCCGTCTCGTCGAGGAGTCCGCGGCACTTCAGGTCGGTGCCGTTCAGCCCGAGACTCACCGCCAGCGCCTGGTGGAAGATCACCGTCCACGTGCTGTTGCGCTGGATCTGCTCGAAGAACTGCCGCACCAGTTCTTCTCTCCTGCGCGACCCGGTCGGTGATGTCGCCATGAAAGCCTCCGCACGTCGCTTGCCACTCGGCTTGACGTACGACCGAGCTCGTCCTACTCTCTCACAGGATAGATATCTAAGATCGTTAGACACTCACACACTTAGAGAAGGCAGCCCCGATGACCCCTGAATATCACTCCCATCTCGCGACAGACGAGCATGGCCGGCGCGGAGGCGATGAGGGAGCCGTCCGCGAGCTCTTCCGCCGCCTGCTCGAGGCCTGGGCGGCCGGTGATGCGGAACGATATGGCGCCCTGTTCACGGAGGACGCGGACTACGTGGCTTTCGACGGAGTGAACCAGAAGGGCCGTGCGGCCATCGTCGGCGGGCACCGCCCGCTGTTCGAGAAGTGGCTCAAGGGCTCCGCCTTGACGGGAGAGGTGACGGGCGTGCGCTTCCTTGCCCCGGACGTGGCGCTGGTGCACGCGAGCGGTGGAACGCTGCTGAAGGGCAAGAAGAAGCCCGACGCGACACGCCGCTCCATCCAGTCCCTCGTCGCGATCAACGGCGAGGACGGGTGGAGATTCACGTCCTTCCACAACACACGGGTGCGGGGCATCGGCTCGTTCCAGGGCGTGCTGCTCTGGAAGATGACCGACACCTTGTGGCGGCTGTTCGGACCGAGGTAGATCCGGTCAGTGCGCCGTGGTGACTCCGAGAAGGTCATGGGTGAGCACCGCCGCGACACGCGCGCCGGCGCCCGCAGCGACGATCAGCTGCTGGGGTCCGGGCGTCGCAGCATCGCCTGCCGCGTAGAGCCCCGGGATGCTGGTACGGCCGGACCCGTCGGTGACGAGGTTGCCGTCGGCGTCGATCGTCGGGTCGAGCCCGGCGAGGAACTCCAGCGCGGGATGCCACTGCGGGCGAACGAAGCCACCGCCGATCTGAACCCGTGCGCCGTCGACGAGTCGAACGGCGGTGACCGCGCCGCGGTCGCCTTCGAGCTCCTCGATGAGGCGGCGGTCGACACGGATGCCTCGCGCCGCGAGCCCGGACTCCTCTTCCTCGTCGATCACCGGTGCGCCGTGGGTGAACACGGTGAGGTCGTCGGTCCAGCGGGCTATCAGCAGGGCGCGCTCCGCGAGGTCGGCGCTTTCGCCGATCAGGGCGAGGGGGCGATCCCGAAGCTCCCAGCCGTCGCACGCCGCGCAGCTGAACAGCGTCATACCGTAGAACGCACGAAGGCTCGGGATCGCGGGGAGCGTCTCGCGCAGGCCGGTGGCGACGAGCACCGAGCGCGCCGTGACGGTGGACGGGACGCCCCGGCCGCGGCTCTCGAGCGCCCCGCGGAAGCGCATGCCTTCTCCGGCATCCGGCGCATCCGGCTCGACCAGCTCAAGGGCCGAAACGAGCGCGCGCTCGATCACCCGCACCTCCGGATAGGCCTCGAGTTCGGCGCGGGCAAGCTTGCGCAGCTCGAGCGGCGAGATGCCGTCGCGGGTCAGGAAGCCGTGCGAGCGCAGGGTCGCCGAGTTTCGCGGGCGGCCGGCATCCACGACCAGCACGCTCTCGCGGGCCCGCCCGAGATTCAGCGCGGCCGAGAGCCCTGCCGGCCCCCCGCCGATCACGAGCGCGTCGACGGCCACGGTGGCCGTCTGCTCAGCCATGTGAGTCCTGCGGGGGGAGGGCATGGATGACCGGGTGGTCCTTGTGGATGACGCCGACCTTGGCGGCACCGCCCGGGGACCCGATGTCGTCGAAGAACTCGACGTTGGCCTTGTAGTAGTCCGACCACTCCTCGGGGAGATCGTCCTCGTAGTAGATCGCCTCGACGGGGCAGACCGGTTCGCAGGCGCCGCAGTCCACGCACTCATCCGGGTGGATGTACAGCGATCGATTGCCCTCGTAGATGCAGTCCACCGGGCACTCGTCGATGCACGCCCGGTCCTTCACATCGACGCAGGGCAGCGCGATGACGTACGTCACGAGTCGACGAGCGCGCCGGAGCGCGAGATCTCGACCTGCTCGTCGCGCGACACGACCTTGATGCGCTCGCGTGCGACCGGCACCTCGAACCCGTCGGAGGAGAACGCCTCGCCGAGCCCGCGCTCGTGCGCGTCCAGGGCGAGCCAGCCCTCCCACGTGGTGAACGGCACGCCGCGCTCCTGGAGCAGCTCGAGCACGTCGGCGCCGGCATCCTCCACCGGCCGCGGAAGTATGCCTGCCTGAGCATCCGCGAGCAGGTGCGTGACCGTCTCGAGTGCGTCGCCCTTCGTATGGCCGATGAGGCCTACGGGTCCGCGCTTGATCCAGCCGGTCGCATACACGCCCGGCAGGGGCGTCCCGTGCTCGTCGACGACCCGGCCCTCGACGTTGGGGATGACCGCTGCCACCTCATCGAACGGCACGCCGGGCAGCGGCGAGCTGGCGTAGCCCACCGCCCGATAGACGGCCTGCACGGGGTAGTCCACGAACACCCCGGTCCCGACGACCGAACCGTCTCCGGCTGGACGCGTGCGTTCGAACCGCACCGACTCGACGCGCCCGTCGCCCGTGATCTCGACCGGGCCGTGCAGGAAGTGCAGGTGCAGCCGCCGGGATGCCGTGGGCACCCAGTCCGCCGGCTTTCGCCAGCCGTTCAGCGTGCGCGTCATGACCTTGACCTGGTTGCTGCTCGCGTGCAGCGCCTCGGCGTGCGGGTCGCCGGCCGCGGCCTCGAAGTCTTCGTCGTAGACGACGATGTCGACATCCGGCACCTCGCCGAGCTCGCGCAGCTCGATCGGCGTGAACTTCACGTGCCCGGGGCCGCGTCGTCCGAAGACGTGCACGTCGGTGACGGGCGAGGCGGCGAGGCCTTCGTAGACGTTCTCGGGGATGTCGGTCGAGAGCAGGTCCTTCGGGTGCTTGGCCAGCACACGCGCGACGTCGAGGGCCACGTTGCCGTTGCCGATCACCGCGATCGACTCGGCCTCGAGCGGCCACTCGCGCGGCACGTCCGGGTGCCCGTCGTACCAGGCCACGAAGTCCGCCGAGCCGAAGGAGCCGGGCAGCTCGACACCGGGCACGTTCAGGGGCGCATCGCGCAAGGCGCCGGTCGCGAAGATCACGGCGTCGTAGCGCTCGCGGAGCTCGGCCACCTCGATGTCGCGGCCGATCTCGACGTTGCCGATGAGGCGCACGTCGCCGGAGTCGAGCATCTCGTGCAGGGAGTTGACGATGCCCTTGATGCGCGGGTGATCGGGCGCGACGCCGTAGCGGATGAGCCCGTACGGCGCCGGCAGGGACTCGAACAGGTCGATGGAGAGCTCGAGCTCGGCGCCCACCTCTTGGCCGAGGGCGGCGACCTGCCGACGGAGGATGTTGCCCGCGTAGATGCCGGCGGGGCCGGCTCCGACGATCGCGACGCGGAGGTTCTGAAGGGTCATTGCCGGATGGCCTTTCGGGAAGGTGCCCCGAGGAGCGTCTCGTCGGTGGCGGGTGCGGGGCGAGCGTCGGCGATCGCCTGGGGGGCATAGGGGCTGAGGGTGACGACGTCTCCGACGACGATCACGGCGGGCGAGCGGATGCCGCGGGCGGCGGCCTGCGCGGCGATCGTGTCGAGGGTGCCCACGGTCACGCGCTGGCGCGCGCCGTAGCCGTCCTCGATGATCGCGACCGGGCACTCGGCGCCGCGGTCGCCGGAGGCCAGCACGTGCGCTGAGTGCGCGAGAGTGCCGACGCCCATGAGCAGCACGACCGTGTGGTCGCGTCCGCCGCCGAGCGAGACGATCTGGTCGTGGCCCGTGACGACGGTGAAGGTCGTGGCGAGCCCGCGGTGGGTGAGCGGGATGCCGGCGATCGCGGGCACCGAGATGGCGCTCGTGACACCCGGGACCACCTCGACATCCACCCCCGCCTCGCGGCAGAACTCGACCTCTTCGCCGCCGCGGCCGAAGACGAACGGATCGCCGCCCTTCAGTCGCACGACGCGCTTGCCGTCGCGGGCAAGCGTGACGAGCAGGGCGTTGATCGCGTCCTGAGGCACGGCGTGGTGGCCGGGGAGCTTGCCGACGTCGACGATCTCGGCATCCAGCTGCAGCTCGTCGAGCACCGCGCGGGCACCGAGCCGGTCCGCGACGACGACGTCCGCCGCCTCGAGGGCACGGAGGCCCCGCACGGTGAGCAGGCCGGGGTCACCCGGTCCCGCGCCGACCAGGGTCACACGCCCGGCGCTCACTTCGCGCCCCCCGAGAGGAGAAGCCCGCGCCCGCGCAGCATGCGGCGCTCGAGCGGCCCGAAGAAGACCAGCTCGATCAGGATGCCGATGGCGAGGATCAGGAGGATGGTGCCGAGAACTCCGGCCAGGTCCGCGAGTTCGCGCGATTGCTGAAGCATCGATCCGAGGCCGAAGCCGATCGTGCCGCCCATCGCGATGATCTCGGCCGCCATGAGGGAGCGCCACGAGAACGCCCAGCCCTGCTTGAGCCCCGCGACGTACCCGGGGAGCGCAGCCGGCAGGATCACCATGGTGGCGAGCTGTGTTCGGCTGGCTCCCAGCACCGTGCCGACGCGGCGCAGCTGGGGCGGGACCTGCTCGACGCCGGAGATGAGCCCGTTCACGATCGACGGGATCGCGCCCATCAGGATCACGAAGTACACCGTGGCGTCACTGAGGCCGAACCAGATGATGGCGGCGGGCACCCACGCGACGGAGGGGAGCACCTGCAGGCCCGAGATGATCGGGCCCATGGCGCGGCGCAGCGGCTTGACCTCGGCGAGCAGCAGGCCGAGCGGCGTGCCGACCGCGATCGCGATCAGGAAGCCGATCACCCCGCGCTCGAGGCTGGTCGCCACCGCCTGCTGAAGGCGCCCCGACTCCCACGCGTCGCCGAGGGCCGCGACGACGTCGAGGGGACTCGGCACGATATCGGGTCGCGGCTGGGCGATCACGACATAGAGCTGCCAGACCGCGAGCAGTGCCAGAACGAAGAGGATCGGAGGCAGCACGCTCGTGACGAAGACCCGCCAGCGGCTCGTCGGCCGCTCGGGATCGGTCTGCAGGCGGTCGAGTCCCGCTTCGAGGCTGCGGAATTCGTCCCGGTGCGACGGGCGTGCCAGGACGGCATCCTCGCCGGCGATCCCATCCGCGACCACGGCGGCCCGTCCGAGCACGTCCCGGTGGTTCAGGGCGGTGTCATGCGGCATTTCGGCGGATCTCCTTCCGCAGCTTGTCGGTGATCTCCACCGCGAGGGCGGCGACCTCGGGCGACTCGATGCGCCGTCCGGTCGTGCGGGCGATGCGCCACTCCTCCGAGACCCGGCCTGGGCGGCTGGAGAGCAGCACGACGCGCTCACCGAGCCGCGCCGCCTCGCGGACGTTGTGGGTGACGAAGACGATCGTGCGTCCGGTCGCCCGCCAGACGCGCTCCAGCTCTTCGTGCAGCAGGTCGCGGGTGATGGCGTCGAGCGCCGCGAACGGCTCGTCCATGAGCAGCACGGGGCGGTCCTGCGCGAGCGCGCGAGCGAGCGCCACCCGCTGCCGCATGCCGCCCGACAGCTCGTGCGGCCTCTTCCCCGCGGCATCCGCGAGGTTGACGGTGTCCAGCAGCACCAGCGCCTTCTCCCGGCGCTCCCTGCGCGGTACCCCGCGCAGCCGGAGGGCCAGCTCGACGTTGCCGCGTGCGCTCAGCCACGGCATGAGGGCCGACTCCTGGAACATGACCGCCGAGCCCTCGCCCGGGGTGTCGATGTGGCCGGTCGTGGGCTTGTCGAGGCCCGCGATCAGGTTGAGCAGCGTGGACTTGCCGCACCCGGATGCGCCGATCAGGCACACGAACTCGCCGGGGGCGATGTCGAGGTCGATCCCGTCGAGCACGAGGGGTCCGGTGCCGAAGCGCTTGCCGACCCCCTCGATGCGCACGGCGGGCTCGGCCGGCGGCGCGGCCGGCCGGACCGGCGCGCTCTCGTCGAAGCTCGGGCCGAGCAGGTTCGGCGGCCGCACCGCCGGCACCGCCGCGGGGGCGTGCCCGGGGGCGCCGGTCGGCGCGGACGGGGTCGTCATGGTCAGTCCTCGCCGAGTCCGGCCGCCGAGACGGTGTCGTTGCCGGCCGACTCGAGGATGCCGTTGAGCAGCCGCAGGTCGAAGAGGCCGTCGATCGATCCGTCCTTCTGCGTCCCGGCGGACAGTCCGTTCGCCACCAGGGTCTCGAAGGTGTCGGCGTGCGGGTCGACCGAGAAGGTGACGTGCTCGAGGGCCCGGGCGATGACGGCGTCGGCGAGCGGCTTGCCCGTCTCGGCCTCGATGGCGCCGTTGATCACGCCGCCGGCCTCGTCGGGGTTGTCGGCGATCCACTGCACGGCGGCGACATGGCCATCCAGCAGGTTTTCGACGACGTCGGGGTGCTCATCGAGGAACTCCGCGCGCACGAGCAGCACGGTGGTCGGGAACTCCCCGTCCTCCCACAGCTCGGCCTCGTCGATCAGCACGTGCGCACCGGCCTCGTCGATCAGCCGCGACACCCACGGCTCGGGGAGCCAGGCGCCGTCGATCGTGCCCTGCTGGAAGAGGGTGAGCGTCTGCGCGTTCTCGGTCGGCGTGATGCTGACATCGCCGCCGCCCGAGGTGTCGGTCTCGAAGCCCTCGTCGGCGAGCCACGTGCGCAGCGACACGTCCTGCGTGTTGCCCAGCTGCGGCGACGCGAGCGTCGTGCCCTCGAGGTCGGCCGGGTCGTCGATCCCTTCGCGCACGACGAGGGCCGCGCCGCCGGTGGCTGCGCCGGCGATGATGTGCGCGGACTCCCCACCGGACTGGATGAAGGTGTTGATCGATGGGTTGGGCCCGATGTAGGTGGCGTCGATCGCTCCGGCCGAGAGTGCCTCGATGGCCGCCGGTCCCGCGTTGAAGACCTGCGTCGTCACCTCGACGTCGCCGAGCGCGTCTTCGAAGAGGCCCTCCGCGAGCCCGACGAGGGCGGGCGCGTGGGTGACGTTCGCGAAGTAGCCGAGCCGCACTTCGTCGACGGATGCGCCGGCCTCGGCCGAGGCATCCGGTGAGCTGGCGGCAGCGGAGGCGCAGCCGGCCATCATGGCTGCTACGAGTCCCAGGGTTGTGAGTGTCGTCGCGGTGCGCAGTTTGTTCACGGTGTCGCCTCCTTCAGTCGGCATTTCGGCGGATGCAGCGGGTTCTGCGGGTGCAGAGTGCTGCGGTCGGTCGGTCGTGGGTGATCCGGGGATCAGTCGTGCGTGATCGCGGCAGCCAGTGTCTGGCCGTCGGCGGGGTGGATGACGAGAAACGAGCCGGCGTGCCTGTTCTCGCCGTACGGCTCGAGGGGCAGGTCGGCCGAGAGGCGCAGGCGCGCCCGGCCGATGTCGTTCGCGCGCAGGGAGTCCGCCGGCGTGTGCGCCAGGGTGTCGAGATCGCGCTTGGACTCCACCGAGGCGACGATCGCCTGCACCGTCGCGGTGCCGTGCTTCACGAGCACACGGGCGCCGGGATTCAGCGGCCGGGGGTCGAGCCAGAACAGCTCGGCGTCGACATCCCGGCGGGCCACCGGCAGGGTGTCCGCGGCGGCGATGACGGCGCCGCGGGCGACGTCGATGTCGTCGGCCAGCCGCAGGGCGACCGACTGGGGCGCGACGGCCTCTTCGGGGCTCGCGCCGGCCTGGTCGATGCCCGTGACGGTCGTCTCGATTCCGGCGGGGAACACCGTGACCCGGTCTCCCACGCGCACACGGCCGGAGCCGATGCGGCCGGCCACGGCGCGGTAGTCGCGGTAGGCCTCCGCGGCGGCGTCGTCTCCCGCCAGCTCCGGAGACAGCCCGCCTTGCGGGCGCAGCACGAGCTGCACGGGTAGGCGGAACGGATCGAAGTCGGTGTCGAGCTCGTCCTGCGACGGCAGGGACTCCAGCAGCTCCAGCAGCGCTGGGCCGCCGTACCAGGGGGTCCGGGCGGAGCGGTCGACGATGTTGTCCCCCTCGAGCGCCGAGACCGGGAGCACATGCACATCGCCGATGCCGAGCTCGGCCGTGACCCGGCGCACGTCTGCGGCGACATCCGCGAATCGTTCCTGCTCGAAGCCGAGCAGGTCTATCTTGTTCACGGCCACGATCACGTGCGGCACCCGCAGCAGCGCGACGACGGAGAGGTGCCGACGGGTCTGTTCGAGCACCCCCTTGCGACCGTCGATGAGCACGATCACCGCATCGGCGGTGGTTGCGCCGGTGACCATGTTGCGGGTGTACTGCACGTGGCCGGGGCAGTCGGCGAGGATGAAGCTGCGCGCGCCAGTGGAGAAGTAGCGGTACGCGACGTCGATCGTGATGCCCTGCTCGCGCTCGGCGCGGAGGCCGTCGGTCAGGAGCGCGAAGTCGAATCCGGTGCCGGCGCCGAATCCGCGCTCGGCGGAGGTGCGGGCGACCGACTCGAGCTGATCCGCGAGGATCGCCTTGGAGTCGTGCAGCAGGCGCCCCACGAGCGTGGACTTGCCGTCATCGACCGATCCCGCGGTCGCGAAGCGGAAGAGGGTGCCGGATGTCGGTCCCTGAGCCTGTCGAAGGGTCGACGCCTCGACCGGTTCGTGAGCCTGTCGAACCGTCGACGACGCCTCGACAGGCTCGGCGACCGGTTGGGGTCGAAGGGTCGTCATCAGAAGTACCCGTCCTTCTTGCGGTCTTCCATGGCCGCCTCCGAGATCCGATCGTCGGCGCGGGTCGCCCCGCGCTCGGTCAGCGTGGACTGGGCGACCTCGCGCACGACGGCGGAGACATCCGCGGCATCCGATTCCACCGCGCCCGTGCAGCTCATGTCGCCGACCGTGCGATACCGGACGCTGCGCAGCTCGACGGATTCGCCCGCCCTCGGCTCGGATACCTCGCCCACCGCGCGCCACATGCCGTCGCGGCGGAAGACCGGCCGCTCGTGCGCGAAGTACAGCGGCGGCAGCGGAATGCGCTCGCGTTCGATGTAGCTCCAGACGTCGAGCTCGGTCCAGTTCGAGATCGGGAAGGCGCGCACGTGCTGACCGGGGGTGTGCCGGCCGTTGTAGAGGCTCCAGAGCTCGGGGCGCTGGTTGCGGGGATCCCACTGGCCGAACTCGTCGCGCAGCGAGATGATGCGCTCCTTCGCGCGGGCTTTGTCCTCGTCGCGGCGCGCGCCACCGAAGACGGCGTCGTGCCGGCCCGCGGCGATGGCGTCGAGCAGCGGAAGCGTCTGCAGCGGATTGCGCGTGCCATCGGGGCGCTCGAGCAGCCGTCCGTCGTCGATGTAGTCCTGCACACGGGCGACTTCCAGACGGATGCCGAGGCGCTCGACGGTCGCGTCCCGGAACGCCAGCACCTCGGGGAAGTTGTGGCCCGTGTCGACGTGCAGCACCGGGAAGGGCACCTTGCCGGGCCAGAAGGCCTTCGCTGCGAGGTGCAGCACGACGACGGAGTCCTTGCCGCCGGAGAACAGCAGCACAGGGCGCTCGAACTCGGCGACGACCTCACGGATGATGTGGATCGCCTCGGACTCGAGCACGTCGAGGGCGTCGAGGCGGGCCGGGCGGCGGGCGGGCGCGGTCGCTGAGCGCCCTTCCCCGGTCGCTGAGCGAGCGGAGCGAGACGAAGCGTCAGGAACCGCGAAGCGGGACGAGACGTCGGTGGTTTCCGAGACACTCATACGTGCAACCCGCATTCCGTCTTCGAGAGGCCGGCCCAGCGGCCGGATCGGGGGTCTTCGCCGGCGGCCACCGGCTTGGTGCACGGCTCGCAGCCGATGGACGGGTAGCCGTTGCTCACGAGGAGGTTGACGGGCACCTGGTGCTCGCCGGCGTAGTCGAGCAGGTCATCGAATGTCCACGCGGCGACCGGGTTGATCTTCACGAGGCCGTTGCGCTCATCCCACTGCACGAGCGGGGTGTTCGCGCGCGTCGGCGCCTCCTCGCGGCGTACGCCCGTGAACCACACCTCGTAGCCACCGAGGGCACCCTGCAGAGGCGCAACCTTGCGGCGCGCACAGCACAGGGCGGGGTCGCGCGAGAACAGCGCGGCGCCGAACTCGGCATCCTGCTCGGCGACCGTCTGCTCGGGCAGCACGTCCACGATCCGCACGTCGAGCACCCGCCCGACCTCGTCACGCGTGAACCGGGTCTCGGCGAAGTGGTAGCCGGTGTCGAGGAAGAGCACGTCGACTCCCGGGAGCTGCTCGGCGACGAGGTGCGGCAGCGCCGCATCCGCCATCGAGCAGGCCACGGCCGCGGCATCCGCCCCGAAGTTGCGTGCCACCCAGGCGACGACCTCCGCGGGCGATGCCTCGTCCGCCGCGCCGCTGCGAAGCTCGGCAGCGCCGGCCTCGGCGAGCGCCTTCAGCTCCTCGGCGGGCCGCTTGATCGTCGCGCGCGGCGCGAGCGAGACGGTCATGACAGGGCCTCCTCGTCGGCCCGGTGCGCCCACTGGGCGAACGTCTCGTCGGATGCCGCGTCGCGGTCGGTGAGGAAGCGCCGCACGACCCGGTCGACGTAGTCGGCGATGCCGTCGGCCGCGACCTTCAGGCCGCGGACGGTGCGGCCGAGGCCGGCCTCGTCGCGGTCGGCGTTCACGAGCCCGCCGCCGAGGTGCACCTGGTAGCCCGGCACCTGCTCGCCGTCGATGGTGACGAGCTGGCCCTTCAGTCCGATGTCGGCCGTCTGGATACGCGCGCACGAATTGGGGCATCCGTTCACGTGCAGGCTGATCGGATGCGGCAGCTCGAACTGCTCGAGACGCCGTTCGAGGTCAAGGACCGCCGCGGTCGCGTACGCCTTGGTCTCGACGATGGCGAGCTTGCAGAACTCGATGCCGGTGCACGCGATGGTGCCGCGGCGGATCAGGCTCGGACGGGCCGAAAGCCCGAGCTCGTCGAGCCCCGCGATGAGCGACTCCACCCGATCCTCCGGAATGTCGAGGATCACGAACTTCTGGTGCGGCGTCGTGCGGAGGCGGGTCGAGCCGTGAGCCTCGACCAGGTCGGCCAGCTTCGCGAGGATCGGTCCCGAGACGCGGCCCACGATCGGCGTCACTCCCACGTAGAAGCGCCCGTCCTTCTGGCGGTGGACGCCGACGTGGTCGCCCTGCGTCTTCGGCTTCGGGGCGGCGGGGCCGTCGGGCAGTGCGTAGCCGAGGTACTCGTCCTGCAGCACCTGGCGGAACTTCTCGGTGCCCCACTCCGCGAGCAGGAACTTGAGGCGCGCCTTGTTGCGCAGGCGCCGGTAGCCGTAGTCGCGGAAGATCTGCGCGACCCCGTGCCAGGCATCCGCCACCCGATCGGGCGCCACGAAAGCGCCGAGGCGCTCACCGAGGCGCGGGGTGGCCGAGAGGCCGCCGCCGACCCACAGGTCGTACCCGATGCCGAGTTCGGGATGCTCGACGGCGACGAAGGCGACGTCGTTGATCTCGTGCACGACGTCCTGGCTGGGGTGGCCGGTGATCGCCGACTTGAACTTCCGGGGGAGATTGGCAAGCGATGCGTCCCCGATGAACCGTGAGGTGATCTCGTCGATCTGCGGCGTCGGGTCGAGGAGCTCGTCGGCCGCGATGCCGGCGACGGGCGACCCCAGCACGACCCGGGGCACGTCGCCGCAGGCCTCCGTGGTGCCGAGGCCGACGGCCTCCAGGCGACGCCAGATCTCGGGCATGGACTGGACCTCGACCCAGTGCAGCTGGATGTTCTGCCGGTCGGTGAGGTCGGCGGTGCCACGGCCGAACTCGGTGGAGATGCCGGCGATGACACGCACCTGCTCGGTCGTCAGCTGGCCGCCGTCGATCCGCACGCGCAGCATGAAGAACTCGTCCTCGAGCTCGTGCGGCTCCAGCGTCGCCGTCCGTCCGCCGTCGATCCCCGGCTTGCGCTGGGTGTAGAGCCCCCAGACGCGGAATCGGCCGTGGAGGTCGGTCGGGTCGATCGACGCGAAGCCGCCCTTCGAGTAGATGTTCTCGATCCGCTCGCGCACGGCGAGGCCGTTGTCGACCTGCTTCCACTCCTCGTTGCCGTTCAGGGGTGCCGTGCCGTCGATCTTCCACTGGCCGTTGGGCCGTGTGGACGGGCGGGGCGGGCGGGCTGTGCCGGCAGCGCGGGCGGCGCGCGCGGGTGCGGCCGGTGCCCCCGTTTCGTCCAGCGTCTCGTGCAGCGCCACGGCGCTCCCTCCGGTTCTCGGTGCTCGTGCGTCCTTCCCGCCTGAGCGGGCACGGCGATACCACGCCGATTGTGCGACGCTAAGCGACGGCTCCGGCGGTCGGTAATTCCGGGTCACGAAGCGTTGCAGAGCGCCACACAGCGTCACATTGCTTGACGTCTGAGGCGCCTGCGGTATGGCCGGCGTGCCGGGGTGAAGCGCTGCGGGGACTGGGTGCGGCGGTCGCCGGGGTCGAGCGGGCGGGGATGGCGGGCCGCGCGCAGGCTCGTCCGGCTGGATGGGGCGGTTTTCGGCTCTGGGGCAGTACATCAGCCCCACCGAGCCTGAGTCCGGCACGCGATCCCCGGGCACGTCGCGGTGGGCGGCCGTTGGATCGCGTCGGACGGCGCCGGATGTCCTGGGGCCAGGCACCGGATGTCCTGGGGCCAGGCATCGGATGTCCGGGGTCAGGCGTCGGATGTCCGGGGTCAGGCACCGGGTGTCCGGGCGTAAGGCGACGGGTCAGGCCCCGGACGCCGCGGCGTAGCGGTCGAGCACGATCTGGACGAGCGGCCGGGGGACGGGCTGCCCGGCGATCAGGAGCGGCGGCGTGACGACATCCGCGCCGGCCTTCTCGATCAGGTCCTGGAAGAAGCCCTGCGCGAGCAGGTAGCTGACCGCGACGATGCGGGCTTCGGGATGCGCCGTCCGTGCCTCCGCGATGGCGTCGGGAAGACGGGGAGCGGCGGCCGAGAGGAACCCGATGCGCACCTCGCGGCCGAGCACGGCGGAGAAGCGCTCGGCCGTCGCGTGGCAATCGCGGACGGCGCGCGCGTCGCTCGAGCCGGCTACCGCCAGCACCAGCACGTCGTCGTCGTGCACCCCGGCCTCTCGGCACCGACTGCGCATCACGTCGATCAGCCGGTCGTCAGGGCCGAGCGCGCCCGCGAGGGTGACGGGCCGGTCCCTCGTGGCGTGGACGGCGTCGGTCAGATCGACGTGCACGTGGTACCCGGCGGAGAGCAGCAGCGGAACGATCACGGCCGGCTCGCCCGGATCGAGGGCGCCGAGCGTCGCGGCGACGTCGGGCTGCTCGACGTCGACGTGCCCGAGCAGCACCGTCGGCCCGTCGGACACAGCCGCCGCAACGGCGTCGTGCAGCGCGCGCACTGCCGCGCGGCCCAGCTCGGACGAGGTTCCGTGCGAGATCGCCACGAGGGCGGGGGCGCGCGCGGTCATGTCCCCAATGCTGACACATCCCCGCAGGTCGATCCGGTCGTTGAGCCTGCTGAGGGGTCGTGCCCGGTCCGGTCGCCGAGCCTGGCAGGCGTCGCCCGGGTGCCGGGCGCACGAGGTGGCGCCGAGCGCACAGCTTCCGGACGCACGGAACCCGTGCGCTCGGCGGGAAGCCGTGCGCACGGGTTGCATGGTTGGCGAGGGTCTCTGCCGTCGGGGCTGCGGGCCCGGGGACGCCCGCCGCTTGAGAGTTATACCTCAGTGGTCGGGGTCGCGGGGATTCCGCCCTCGGACCCGCGGTCATGCGAGTGACCGCGCCCGGACTCCTTCTCACCGTGCGCGAACTCGGGGTCCCACTGGCCGCAGCCGTGGCCGTGTCCGTGGTGCGGGTGACCGTGGTGACGATCGTGGCCGTGGTGGTGACCATGGTGCGGATGGTGGCGCTCGCGGTCATCCGAGCCGTGCTCGCCGCCGTGGGATCCAGGGCCGACGCCGTGGCCATGGCTCGGACCGAAACCGGGGCCGAACCCGCGTCCGAAGCGTCGGGGGTCGCGACCCCAGCCGAAACCGGGTCCGAAGCCGCGTCGGCGACCGCGGCGCCGGCCGAAGTCGTCGTCGCCTTCCCCGAGTTCGGCGGCGATCGCCTCGAGGGTCGCGAGCGTCGTCGCGAAGTCGTCCGGTGACACGGCGCCGGCGACGCGGGCACGGAACTCCGAGACCTTCGCCGCGAGGCGCTCGAAGGCCATCCGGCCCTCGTCGGTCAGGGTCCAGGAACCGGGCGAGCCGTCGACCCACCCGCGGTCGACGAACGCGCGCAGTCGGCGCCCGCCACGCTGGAGCCGCGCCGCCACGGGGCCGCGATCGACGGTGCCGGCGATCGCGTTCAGGATCATCCAGTCGCGGCGGTCGAGGCCATCGGCCTCGAACAGGGCGCGGAATTCGCGGGTGAGGCGGGCGTCCACGACGCGCAGCCAGTAGCCGAGCGGTCGCCGGTCGGGACCGCGGCCTTCGGCGCGGCCGCGAGCGGTCGCCGGTCGGGACCGCGGCCTTCGGCGCGGCCGTCGCTCGCAGAATCCGGCGCGGTGCCGCCGCCGGCGTTGTCGGGGCCACCGGCGCTCTTTATCGACGCGTCCTCTTCGGACGCGTCCACCTCAGACCCGCTCTCCTCGGACGGGTTCTCTGGCGCGCCCTCTTCAGGTGCGTTCTCTTCGTTCTTGTTCTCTTCAGGCGTGTTCATGGTGAAGTCCTTTCGGGGGCACCCTCGCTGCTCGCGCGGTGCCGATTCGTCTGCATGTCATTGTGCATGCATATGTAGTGTGACATGCAATGGAGGTGCATGTCAAGGGGCATGTACTCTGGGCGAGTGAGCGAAGCGGATGACGCGGCCAGAGTGGCGGAGCGGATTGCGGCGGCTCTCGCCCAGCTCCGAGGCCCTCGCCCCCCGCGCGGCGCCGGGTTCGGCCCGGGCCCGGGCGATTTCCGTGGGTGGGGTCCGCACGGCGGACACATGGGCGGACCGCACTCGCACGACCCGGCGTCGCACCCGCGCGGTCACGGCCATGGCGGTCCATGGCGCGGGGATATGGGACCGATGGGCCGGTTCGCCGCGCGCTTTCGGCTGCTCGAGGCGCTGGCCTCGGCATCCGCCCCTCTGTCCGTCAGCGAGATCGCCGACCGCATCGGCGTCGACCAGCCGCGCGCCAGCCGGCTCGTGCAGGCGACCGTCGAGGCGGGTCACGCCCGCCGTCAGGCGGACGAGAACGACGCGCGCCGCACGAACATCCTGATCACAGACGAGGGGCGCGCACTGATCGCGCAGGCCCGCGGCGCGCGCGTGGGCGCCGTCGAGGCTGCGCTCGCCGGGTTCACGCCCGAGGAGCGCGCCCAGCTCGCCGCCCTGCTGGCACGCCTGGCGCAGGCGTGGCCCCGAGACCAGTAGCCGGTCACCGGCACCGGCGCCGGCACCGGCACCGGTGTCGGCTCAGCCCTTCGGCGGCGAATTCTCGCGCCCGGCTCAGTTCTTCACTCGAACGTGCTTGGGCAGCTTGACGAACAGCAGGAGGACCAATCCGATGGCCAGGACGATGACGATTCCCAGGATGCCGAAGTGCGTCGCCCCGAAGACGCCGATGAAGACCGCCCACAGCAGGGGCGAGAGGAAGCTCATCACGCGGCCCGTCGTCGCGTAGAGGCCGAAGACCTCGCCCTGCATGTTGCGGGGGGTCACGCGCGCGAGCAGGGAGCGGCTGGAGGCCTGGGCCGGGCCGACGGCGGCGGAGAGGATGATCCCGCCGATCCAGAACACCGCCTTCCCCTGCTCGCGGAAGACGAATACGAACAGCGCGCTGAGGATCAGGATCGAGAGGGCCGTGATGATCACCGCGCGGGCGCCGAAGCGGTCATCCAGGCGACCGGCGACGATCGTCGAGATTCCCGCGACCAGGTTCAAGGCGATGCCGAAGAGGATGACCTCGTTCGCGGAGAACCCGAACGACACCGCCGCCAGCACGCCGCCGAAGGCGAACACCCCGGCGAGGCCGTCGCGATACACGGCGCTGGCGATGAGGAACCAGAACGTCGGGCGGTGGTCGCGGAAGAGAGCCACGATGTCGTGGACGAGCACCGCGTAGCTGCGGAAGAAGCCCACCCTCGGCCGGTCGGCGCTCGCGGGCGCCTCTGGAACGTTGAAGACGAACGGCAGCGCGAACACGATGGTCCACACCGCCGCGCCGACCGCGATCAGGCGATAGGCGAGGCCGTCGGAGACGTCGAGTCCGAACCAGCTCACCGCGTTGAGGGCGACCACGAGAACGAGGGCGAGGATGCCGCCGATGTAGCCCAGCCCCCATCCCAGGCCGCTCACGCGTCCGATGGTGCGCGGCGTGGAGACCTCGACGAGCATCGCGTTGTAGTTGACGCCCGCGATCTCGGAGGCCACAGAGCCGAGGGCCACGAGAATCGCGCCCAGCCAGAAGAACAACGGCTCCGCGTAGACGAAGAAGAGCGCGAACTGCACGAGCGCGAGGGCGATCGTGCCGCCGAGCACCCAGCGCTTCTTGTTGCCCCGCGCATCCGCCCGCTGTCCCAGCACCGGGGCGAGCAGCAGGACCAGGATGCCGGCGGCGAACGCCACCCATCCGTACCACTCGGCGAGGTCGGACAGACCCTGGCAGTATCCGGTCGCCGCATCCGCGGTGCGCGAGCAGACGAGACTGTCGTCCGCGTTCTCTGCGGCGACGTCGGCCGGCAGGAAACTGTCGGAGATGAGGTAGAGCGACACGAAGACGAAAGTGAGGATGACGGAGTTGAACGGCTGCGTCGCCCAGTCCCACATCGCCCACGAGACGACTCGCTTGCGCGGCACCGGCGTGTCATCCAACGCCTCGCCCTGCAGGGCGGCGCTGTTCAGCACCGGTTCGGGACGGGAACCAGGCGAGGCGGGGGAGCTCATGTCGGTCACGCTAGGGTCCTTCGGTGAACGGCGGATGGCGCCGTGCCGCGCGTCGCCGCACTGCGATGCAGGGCCAGGCTACAACCGCGCGGCCGTACAGCCGCGGCCGCCCGTGCTCCGCTCCGCTCTCGCGGCTGCGGTCGGTCTCGCCCACCTCAGATCCGGGTATCGAGCCGCCACCGCATCGTCAAAAGTACGTAGAATCGCCCTGACGGCGATGTGCGTCCGCCACCGTCGTCAGGCACCATCTTCCCCGCAGCATCCGGATCGCTCGAAAGGTGCCCCACCGATGGACCACTCTCATTCCTCTCCGTCGTTTGCGCAGTTCACTCGTCGCGACGCTCTGATCGTCGGCGCGTACTCCACCGCCCTCGCCGTCGGCGGATTGGTGGCCGGACCCGCATCCCCTGCAAGGGCCGCCGTCAGTCCGCGGCTGCCCGGCGAAATCGGCCGGCTGAACAATCAGGTGAGCCGCCACGCCGGCACGGTGTTCGATCACATCCGAGTGGTCATCGGGGGTGACAACGCGAGACTGTTCATCCCGCACGGGATCGTGCCCGGCTCGCAGAACGTGCCGGTGCTCTGGCTCTATCACGGTGCCCAGAGCAGTGACGATGCGCTCGCCGGCGGCTTCAAGAGCATGGGCGAGCGCGCCGTCGATTCGGGGATGCTCGTCATCTGCCAGAACCTCGGCGGCACGCTGTACACGCATCCTGTCGCGAAGCAGCACCAGGTGAACGGATGGGACTATCTCTCCGGGCTGTACGACATCGACAGCAACTTCTTCCGCGGGACTTCGCACGGCGGCGCGATGGCGGCGGAAGTGCTCGCCACGCGCCTCATTCCCAAGGTCGTCGGCTCGTACATCGTGAACGGCGTGTACGACATCGAGAAGATGTACCTGAGCGGGACCGCGCAGGCGAAGTACAGCGTGGGTGCCGCGTTCGGGAACAACCTCAGCCTGATCCGGGCGAACAATCCGGCCCGGCACGCAGGGCCGGCCTGGGCCGGAACGCGAATGCGGGTCGTGTATTCGACACCAGACTCCTCGGACACCACGACGCCGCCTCCCATCCACGCGAAGGCGCTCCTGGCCACCGCGGGCCCGTACGCCACGGAGGCATCGGCTCGCACCCACACCCTCGGTCACGAGACGCCCGGTTTCACAGACGGTGACAATCAGGTGACCCTCGAACGGTGGATGCAGGAGATCGCCGAACCGGAGCCGCCGTCGGGGCCGAAACTCGTCGCCGGCTGGGACTTCGCCGAGGCGGCCCCGCCGTTCGCTTCCTCCGTGGCCGGGGCTGCCGCGCTCGCGCAGGGCGCGAACTCGGCGGCTCGCAGGGTGAGCACCCCGTTCGGGTGGGGGGTGGAGTTCAACGGTTCGACGGACTACCTCCGCGTCGCTCGCGACCGGATCGGGCCACTCAACATCGGCGCGACCACGGGTGCCGTGACGATCGCGGCGTGGGTGCTCAGCACTGACACGAACAACGCGATGATCGCCGGATGCTGGCAGGAGGCGTCGACAGGTGGCGAGCGCGCCTACGGGCTGTTCAACGACCTGCCCACGTTCGGGGGAGACGATCGCGTGTGCATGCACGTGTCGGCGACGGGGGGCGCGACTCCGGGCTACACGAGTTCGAAGGACGTCGCTGTCGACCCGCGCAAGATCACGCGCGGTGTCTGGCAGTTCCACGCCGGCACGTACGACGGCGCCCAGGCCGTCGCCTATCTGAACGGCACGGCCGAGCCGTTCCCCAGCTACACCGACAGCACCGGGGCGACGTACGCCAAGAACCCCTATGCCTACGCCGACGGGATCAACCCGGCCCCCATCGACTTCCTGGTGGGAGCCGGCCTGCGCAGCGGGGCTCCGCTGAATCTGCATAAGGGGGTCATCGCCAAGCTGCGCGTCTGGAACGGGGCGCTCACTGCGCAGGCGGTACGCGCGCTCTACGACGCCGAAAAAGCCGCTCTCGGCTGAGCCGGTGCCACCGCGCTCCGCCGCGGCGATCTCCGGTGCCATGATGGACGCATGCCAGTCCACGTCGAGCGCACCGCACTGCCGGGCATCGGCATCCGTCACGACATCGTGACGGATGAGGGGCGCCGGCTGTCGGTCCTCAACATGCGGGATGGGGGGCGTGAACTCGCCCTCGCCGACGAGGACGACCCGGACCGGGCGAGCGAGACAATCGCCCTGACGGACGACGAGGCGACCGCGCTGTCCGAGGTCCTCGGCGGGTCGCTGATCCTCACCCAGCTCGCCGGCCTGCGGGAGCAGGTCGCGGGGCTCTCCATCGAGCAGATCCCCCTGCGGGCCGACTCGCCGTACGTCGGTCGCCCACTGGGTGACACGAAGGCCCGCACGCGCACGCGATGCTCCATCGTCGCGATCGTGCGGGAAACAGAGGTCCTCCCGGCGCCGGGACCGGCCGACGTCCTGCAGAGCGGCGACACCATCGTCGCGGTGGGCACTCGCGACGGCCTGGACCACCTGGTTCGCATCATCGCAGGAAGCGGCTGACCCGAGATGGACCACGGCGCGCTCGTCCTCATCGAGATCGGCGCGCTCATTCTCGGGATCGGACTCCTCAGCCGGCTCGCATCCCGCCTCGGCATCTCGCCGATCCCCCTGATCCTGCTCGGTGGCCTGGCGTTCGGTGAGGGCGGGCTGCTCCCCTTCTCGCAGGGCGAGGAGTTCATCGAGATCGGCGCAGAGATCGGCGTCATCCTGCTCCTTCTGATGCTCGGGCTGGAGTACACCGCGCAGGAGCTGGTCGGCAACCTGAAGGGTTCGCGGACGGCCGGCCTGATCGACATGCTGCTGAACGCCGTACCAGGCGCGCTGATCGCTTTGCTGCTGGGCTGGGGACCGGTCGCGGCCGTGGCGATGGCCGGCATCACGTGGGTGTCCTCCTCTGGCGTCGTCGCCAAGGTGCTGCAGGATCTCGGGCGCCTGACGAACCGTGAGACGCCGGTCGTGCTCTCGCTCCTCGTCATCGAGGACTTCGCCATGGCGTTCTATCTCCCGGTGCTGACGGCGCTGCTCATCGGAACGGGCCTGATCGCCGGCACGGTGTCGGTGGTGATAGCCCTCCTGTCGGTGCTCCTCATCCTCTACATCGCGCTCCGGCACGGCCGGCTCGTGTCGAGGCTCGTCTGGTCGCGAGAGGCGGATGTGCTGCTGCTGTCCGTACTCGGGCTCGGACTGCTGGTCTCGGGGCTCGCCGCCGGAGCGAACGTCTCTTCCGCGGTGGGCGCCTTCCTGGTGGGCATCGCGATCTCGGGACCCGCCGCCAAGCACGCGCAGCGCGTGCTCACACCGCTCCGCGATCTCTTCGCCGCCGTCTTCTTCCTCTTCGTAGGACTCTCCACCGACACGGGAGACCTCGTCCCGATGCTCGTCCCGGCCGTGCTGCTCGCCATCGTCACGATGGGCACGAAGCTGCTGACCGGCTATGTCGCCGCCCGTCGTGCGGGTATCGCCGAGCCCGGTCGCTGGCGCGCCGGATTCGCGCTCATGCCCCGTGGGGAGTTCTCGATCGTGATCGCCGGGATCGCGGTCGCATCCGGTGTCGACAGCTCACTGGCCGCACTTGCGACGGCCTACGTCCTCATCACGATGATCGCCGGCCCGCTCCTTGCCCGCATCCCCGACTCGCGCCGGTTCAAGGCCGCGACCAAGCGAATCGAGGCGAATCGCCGCGCGCGACTGGCGGCCTGACGCGGGACTCTCTTGCCCACGCTGACCACATCGGTCCCGCCTCCCGGTCTCCGTTTGCACTGCCCCTGGTGCGAGCCGTAGAGTGCCGCGTACGATCACGGGCGAATGCCAGTGCAAGCTCCCGAGTCGACCGAGTTGGACTCAGCGATCACGGGTGCTCGCCCTTGAATGAAGGGTGCCCTCGTGAACATGTCACACTCTGCTCGGCCGATTCTGCTCGGTCGTCGTCAGGTCCTTCTCCTCGGTATGACGACTGCCGCCGGCGCGACGGCTTCCGCGCTGCTCGGCGCTCCCACTCCCGCCCTCGGAGCGGCCAGTTCGCGGGCGATCGCCCAAGCCGGCCTTCCGTCTCCGGTGGCGAGCTGGAGATTCACCGAGAGCGCAGCCCCCTATCAGTCGACCATCTCCGGAGCGCCGGCGTTGCGGCAGGGCCGCATATCCACCGCGACCCGAATCTCGACGCCCTTCGGGGGCGGGGTGCGGTTCAACGGCACGAACGACTATCTTGTCGTGCCGGCGTCGAGCATCGGCCCGTTGAATGCGGGGGCCACGACCAATGCGGTGACGGTCGCGGCGTGGGTCTACAGCACCGACACCAACAACGCGATGATCGCGGGATGCTGGCAGGAGTCCCTTTCCGATCCTCGCCGCTCGTACGCGCTCTTCAACGATCTTCCGATGTATGGCGGAGACGACATGGTGTGCATGGAGGTGTCCAAGAGCGGCGGTGCGACGCCGGGGTATCCATACTCCATCGACTACGCGGCCGAGCCCCGCAAGATCACACGCGGACGATGGCAGCTCCACGTCGGCACGTACGACGGCGCGCAGGCAGTCGCATACCTCGACGGCGTCGCGACCGCTTATCCCTCGTACACCGACAAACAGGGAGCGACGTATTCTCGCAACCCGTACCTGTACCCGGACGGGCTCAACGCCACCGCCACCGACTTCATGGTGGGGGCCGTCAAACGAGACGGAAGTCTGATCAACCTGCACAGGGGATCCATCGCCCGGCTGAGGGTCTGGAACACCGCGCTCACGGCCGCCCAGGTGCGAGCCCTCTACGACGCCGAGAAGTGGGCTGTGACCTGACGGCTCGCGATCCGTCGGATGCAAGGGTTCCATCCCGCAGACCTGTCCGTGTACCCTTTCGACCAACCAATTTGGGGTCTCTCAGGTCGCTGCACTGGTGTCGCGCCTTTTCCTTGGGACCCGCCTCGGATGGAAGGTGCGCCCCGTGGACACGTCGCACAACGTACCGCCGCTCCAGTTCAACCGTCGCCAGGTGCTCACCATCGCCGCCATCGGCGTGGCCGGCGCCGCGGCGGCACCCGTTCTCGGCATTCCGACACCGGCGGCCGCAGCGCCGAGTCCCCGCCTGCCGGGGGAAGTCGGTCGCCAAACCGGTCTCATCAGCCGATACGGCGGAACCGTCTTCGACCACATCCGCGTCTCCATCGGCGGCGACCAGGCGAGGCTGTTCGTGCCGCAGGGCATCGTCCCGGGTGCGTCCGCAGTGCCGGTGCTCTGGCTGTACCACGGCACTGGCAGCAGCCACGATGCCCTGCTCGGCGGCTTCCGGCACATCGGCGAGCGCGCCGTGGACCTCGGAATGGTCGTCATCTGCCAGAACCTGGGTGGCAGCCTTTACACAAGCGATGTCGCCCAGCGGCACCAGATCAACGGCTGGAACTACCTCTCCGGGATCTACGGCATTCACAGCAACATCTTGCGGGCCACATCTCATGGCGGCGCCATGGCGACCGAAGTCCTTGCCAGCCGTCGCATGCCCAACGTCAGGGGTGCGTACATCGTCAACGGCGTCTACGACATCGTGAGTCTCTATCTCACCGGCACGGCTGCCCAGCACGACAGGATCGGCAACGTGTTCGGTCACGACCTCGCCCTCATGAAATCGCACAATCCGGCGCGCCATCCGGGTGCCGCGTGGACCGGAGCGCGCGTGCGCGCGGTGTACTCCCAGCCCGACGCATCGGACCCCACCGTCCCGCCCCAGGCGCATGCGAAGGCACTCATCGCGACTGCCGCACCCTTCGCCGTCGAGGCCTCTGTGCGGACCCACTCGAGCGGACACGCCACTCCCAGCTTCGCTGACAGCGATGCGCAGGCGACCTTTGTGCGGTGGCTGGCATAAGGTCACTGGTCCGGATGTGCCGGGCCACACGCTCGTTCGGGGGTGACGGGCGACGAAACCGCATGCCTTCAGAACACCTCGCCGAGCAGGTCCGCGAACAGCTCGTCCGGGTCGCCGGGCAGCCCGCGGCGCTCGAACCAGGTCAGCACGTTCACGCAGTCCCGGTGCAGGAAGTCGAGACCATTGGGGTTGGCGGCGAGGTCGACGATCTGCGGGAGATCGATGACCCACACCCTTCCCTCGTGCACCAGCATGTTGTACGGGGAGAGGTCGCCGTGCGCGAACCCCGCCCGGGCCGCCAGACGCAGGAAGTCGATCACCTGGTCGCGCAGCCCGGCGAGCTCGCCCCGACCGGCGTGCGACTGCTGCAGGCGCGGCGCCGCTTCGCGACCCGACCCGATGAACTGCATGAGCAGTTCGGTGTCGCTGATCTGCACCGGATAGGGGACGGGCGCTCCGAGCCGGTACAGCCGGCTGAGCGCGTCGAACTCCGCGTACGCCCAGTGGGCGGCGGAGATCCCGCGGCCGTAGCTGGAGCCGCGCTCGATCGCGCGCTGATCGCGGCTGCGCCGTACGGTGCGCCCCTCCTGGTACTCGCCGGAGCGGTGGAAGTCGCGGCGATCGCTCCCGCGATACCGCTTGGCGGCGAGGATGACGCCGGCACCGCCGACGGCCGGGTCGCCACCGCCGCCGGCACCGCCGCCGGGCGGCTCATCGGGCACGGCGCGCTCGACGAGGTGCACGTCGGCCTCCTTGCCCGTCTTGAGGATGCCCAGTTCGGTGTCGACCGCGGCCGCCGACGTGACGAGCCAAGACGGACGGGGCTCGGGGCCCCGCTCGCTGGGCTGCGTGCCGGGCCATGTCGACCAGCGCTGGCCGTCTCCCGGCTCGAACTCGCTGAAGGCGAGCGCAAGGGATGAATCGAATTGCGAAGTGTTCACGGGGTCTCCGAGAGGGGAGGCCGCCGAGAAGGAACTAGGAGCTGCTGCGGCGGGCCTCGAGAGGGATGGTGGTCGTGTGTGCGGACACGACGAAGACGGTCTTCACGACGAACTCCCTTCGATCGAGGCGGATGCGGTGGCGCCTCAGTCTAGGACTGCCACGCTCCCCGGCGCCAGGGGCGATTCTCCACGGGGCCGGCGGCGCGCCGGAACGGAGTCGCACTCAGAAGCTCGTGACCAGATCCCCGAGCACCGCTCGCAGCTTGGTGGGGTCGGTGGCGTCGTAGTAGTGGGCGCCCGTGGCGCTCGAGATCGACTGCAGCGTGGCGACGTCGGCGTCAGCGCCGTAGGCGAGCGTGAAGACCAGCACCGGCGTGCCGTGGTGCAGGTGCCCGAGGTTGGCGAGCATCTGCTCGGCCCCGATCGTCGGCGCGTTCGGGGTGTCGTTCCGGCCGTCGCTCAGCACCACGACGGCGGTGATGCGGTCGGCCGACCAAGACTGCGCCTGCTGGGCGGCGAAGGTGTCGACCGCCTGATAGAGGGGTGTGTCTCCGACAGACTGCAGCCCTCCGAGCGCCCCCAGGAAGTTCTCGCGCGTGCCGGCGATGTCGGCCACGGGCGAGACCTCACCGGGCACCAGGGCGCCATCGGCAGCCTGGCCGAAGGCGGCCAGCCCGACGCGGTCGCCCGCGGTGAAGTGGTCAAGGGCCATCGCGATCGCGTCCTTGGCCGCGCTCAGCTTCGTCTCGGATGCCGAGATGGGCTCATCCATCGACCCCGAGACGTCAACCAGGAAGAGCACCTGGGCGCGTTTGCGAACCTCCGGGAACGAGTCGTTCACGGCGGCGACGACGTCATCGGCGGGGAACGGGAGTGCGCCCGCGGGCTCGGCGGTGAGGTTCGCGACGGCCTTCACCCCGGCGTCGAGGTCGCCGTTCAGGTCGCGGTACCCGGAGTCGCGCACGATCTCCTGCCCCTGCCGGGTGCCTGCGAAGCGGACGAAGTCCGCACCGGCGGCCGATTCGCCGGCATCCACCCATTCTCCTGTCAGCACGACGGCGGGGTTGTCGGCCACGAAGAAGCCGTCGGCTGGATAGATCGGCGTGAGCTTCTCGGCCGGCGGCTCCACGGTCGTGCGGGTCACGCCGTCACGGCTCGTGATGCCCCGGTTGTAGTCCCACACCGACTTCTCGTCGACGATGACGGCGGAGAGGAAGTCGGCGGCAGACCCGGACTGCTCCGCCTGCCGGGCGTGCCAGAGGAAATGCTCCGGCGTGGCCATGTAGTGGCTGGTGGCCAGCTCGTGCCTGCGCACCTCTTCTGCGACGGCCGGATCGGCGATCGATTGCGCGGTGACGGCGTCGAGCGCGCCGTGGGCGGCGCCGAATGACGCGAACATCGCCGCCTCACCGGATGTCGCGACCAGTGGACTGGTCTTGCCGAGCTTGAAGGCGCCCCACTCGGCGTGGCCCGCGTCCGCCCAGAGCGTCGCGTCTCCGGCGGCGTCGAACACCTCGTCCCACGTGGGCGGCTCCCAGTCCCAGCCGATGGTCTCGGCGAGCGGCGTGGGCATCGCGAGCACGATGCTCGACGTGCCCACGCTGGTGGGGTCGGATGCCGGCACCGCGGCGGCGCCCTTCGCCTGGGCGAGGGAGAGCCAGGTGCGCGCATCCGGAAGCCACACGCTCGGTCGCTGCTCGGGCGCGGTGTCGGGGAAGCCTGCGACGAGTGCGTCGGCAGCCACACCGGACTTCTCCCGCATCGGCGTCACGACCACGCACGAGCCGTTGATGGAGCGGGGCTCGGCGTTGTAGCCCGCCGCGAGGTTCGCGACCATCTCCGCGTTCTCGAACGAGGACAGCACGGTCAGGGGTATGCACGGTTGCGTGCCCGCGCTCGCCGCCGGTGCATCCTCCGGGAAGACGATCTTCTCCGCCTCCGGCGCAGCGGGCGGCTCTTCTGCGGGCGCCGCCGGCTGCTCGTCGTCTGCGAGGCTGCGCACGATCAGCGACGACACCGCCCCGATCGCGGCGACGAGCGCCACGATGCCGACGATGCTCGTCCACAGCAGGATGCGCTTCCTGCGCGCCCGGCGACGGAGCCGCCGCTGCTCGGTCGCGCCCGGCGGTGCGACGATCGGTGCGTCGCCGAAGAAGGGCTGCGCAGTGCTGCGGCGCACCGGCGCGCCGCCGTCGGGCTCGGTCATCGAGTGTGTCCTCAGGTGGGGGGGACCTGAACCGGCGTTCGGGCGCCGGCAAAGTGCCGGTCTTCGGGAACCGGCAAGAGCCGAGCCTAATGGACTTCTCCCCGGAAGACACCCGAGGCGGGCGGATCAGTGGACAGCGGTGTTCAGCATCCCGACCAGGACGGCCGTCCACCATCCGGTCTGCGACAGCACCGCGCTCCAGACGCACCAGACCTGCATCGACCTCGGCAGCGAGCTGAACCGCATCCGCGGAGGCATCCGCTCCAGTTCGGCGGTCAGGCGGGTCATCCCGACGCCGTTCAGCGCCACGACCAGCACCGCCAGCATCTTGATGATCGTCAGCGGGTCGCCGAGGCTCGGCTGCAGCAGCGCACCGCTCGCGAGCAGGCCGACGATCCCCAGCCACGCGAGCGCCGACACGGCGCGCTCCGTCCGGCGCAGTTCCTCGAGAGAGCGTCGGCGGGTCATCCAGAGCAGACCGTGGAACTCCAGCGTGACGGCGGCGCCCAGCCCGAGGATCACCGAACCGAGGTGCACGAAGAGGGCGGAGTAGTGCAGCCACTCCTGAGGTACCACGGAGCCGCCGACGAACAGCGAGGCGTACATGCCGAGCAGCACCGCCCAATAGGCGAGCGCGCGGCGATGCCGGGCTGTACGGCGTTTTTCGACCAGGGGGATCGTCACGGAACGACATCGCCTTTCGCGCGACGTGGGGCGGGTTCGGGTACCCACCGGTGGAGACATTAGCCGAACCGGCGGGGGGCCCAAGACCACTGGTGGAGGGAGGCGCCGCGACGACGGTCCGCCTCCATTGTTGAGTCGACTCGTATCAAGTTTGTTTTGACAGCGGACGGCCCCTCCGCTACGCTTGAGCCAGTACGACTCAGGTTTCGCCTGAGCGTCCCAGACTTCGCAAGAAAGCAAGGAGAGACACATGCCCCGTGCAGTGGGAATCGACCTCGGTACGACCAACTCCGTCGTGAGCGTGCTCGAGGGTGGCGAGCCGAAGGTCATCGCCAACGCTGAGGGCTTCCGCACCACGCCCTCGGTGACCGCGTTCACGAAAGACGGCGAGGTGCTCGTCGGTGAGACCGCGAAGCGCCAGGCCGTCACGAACGTCGACCGCACCGTCGCCAGCGTCAAGCGCCACATGGGCACGAACTGGACGTTCGACGTCGACGGCAAGAAGTACACGCCCCAGGAGATCTCCGCTCGCATCCTCGGCAAGCTGAAGCACGACGCGGAGGAGTACCTCGGCGACACCGTGACGGATGCCGTCATCACCGTGCCCGCGTACTTCAACGACGCCGAGCGCCAGGCCACGAAGGAGGCCGGCGAGATCGCGGGTCTCAACGTGCTGCGCATCATCAACGAGCCGACCGCCGCCGCGCTCGCATACGGCCTCGACAAGGGCAAGGAGGACGAGCTCATCCTCGTCTTCGACCTCGGTGGCGGAACGTTCGACGTGTCGCTGCTCGAGGTGGGCAAGGACGACGACTTCTCGACCATCCAGGTGCGCGCCACCGCCGGCGACAACCGCCTCGGCGGCGACGACTGGGACCAGCGCCTCGTGGACTACTTCATCAAGCAGTTCAAGGACACGACGGGCGTCGACGTCTCCGGTGACAAGATCGCCCTCCAGCGCCTCAAGGAGGCCGCGGAGCAGGCGAAGAAGGAGCTCAGCTCCTCGATGTCGACCAGCGTGAACCTGCCCTACCTGTCGCTCACCGACAGCGGCCCGGTCTCGCTCAGCGAGACCATCACGCGCGCGAAGTTCGAGGACCTCACCAAGGACCTGCTCGACCGCACCAAGAAGCCCTTCGAGGATGTCATCCGCGAGGCCGGCATCAAGGTGGCCGACATCGACCACGTCGTGCTCGTCGGCGGCTCGACGCGCATGCCCTCCGTGGCCGAGCTCGTGAAGCAGGAGACCGGCAAGGACGCCAACAAGGGCGTCAACCCGGACGAGGTCGTCGCCGTCGGCGCGGCCCTCCAGGCCGGTGTCCTCAAGGGCGAGCGCAAGGACGTTCTGCTCATCGACGTCACGCCCCTCAGCCTCGGCATCGAGACCAAGGGCGGCATCATGACGAAGCTCATCGAGCGCAACACGGCGATCCCGACCAAGCGCAGCGAGACCTTCACCACCGCCGACGACAACCAGCCGTCTGTTGCGATCCAGGTGTTCCAGGGCGAGCGCGACTTCACCCGCGACAACAAGCCGCTGGGCACGTTCGAGCTCACCGGCATCGCGCCCGCGCCCCGCGGCATCCCGCAGGTCGAGGTCACGTTCGACATCGATGCCAACGGCATCGTGCACGTGTCCGCGAAGGACAAGGGCACCGGCAAGGAGCAGTCGATGACGATCACGGGCGGCTCTTCGCTGCCCAAGGACGACATCGAGCGCATGGTGCGCGAGGCGGAGGAGCACGCGGCCGAGGACAAGAAGCGCCGCGAGTCCGCCGAGACCCGCAACCAGGCCGAGACGCTCGCGTACTCGATCGACAAGCTGATCAAGGACAACGACGACAAGCTGCCCGACGACGTCAAGACGTCCGTGCAGGCGGATGTCGATGCCCTCAAGACGGCGCTGGCCGGCGATGACGACGACGCGGTGAAGACCGCGTTCGACACGCTGACCCAGAGCCAGGGCAAGCTGGGCGAGGCCATCTACGCCTCGTCGCAGGCCTCCCAGGCCTCGCAGGCGTCCTCCAACCCGACGGCCGACGGCGCTCCCGACGCCCCGTCGGAGCCCAGCGAGGGCGGTTCGGACGAGGACGTCATCGACGCCGAGGTCGTCGATGAGGAAGAAGAGAAGAAGTAGCCATGGCAGGCAAGGACTTCGACCCATCGGCCGGCGCAGGACCCGGCGAGAACGAGGACGAGGTTCGGCCCGGCGGCGAGGGGTCGGAAGCGCAGGCATCCGGCCCCGAGTCGCAGGGCGACGAACTGACCGTCGATGACATCCTCAACGCCGCGCAGAGCGACGAGGCCGCCACGGCCGACGCCGAGGACGGCGTTTCATCGAGTGCCGAACCCGCCGATGCGCTGCTGATCGACCTGAAGCGCATCACGGCCGAGTACGCCAACTACCGCCGCCGCACCGAGGCGCTGCGCGAGCTCGAGATCGAACGGGCGCAGGGCCGCGTGGCGGCGGGAGTGCTGCCGGTGCTCGATGACCTCGACCGGGCCGAGAAGCACGGCGACCTCGTGGAGGGCACGCCGTTCGCGGCGATCGCCGAGAAGCTGCGCCTCTTCGCCGAGCGCCTGGGGATCACCTCGTACGGCGAGGCCGGTGAGGTCTTCGACCCGCAGCGGCACGAGGCGATCTTCCAGCAGCCCATCCCGGGCACCGTCGAGCCCACCGTGCTCGAGGTGGTCGAGGTCGGCTACCGGCTCGGCGACGTCGAGCTGCGGCCGGCCAAGGTCGTCGTCGCGGCACCGGCCGACCCTTCGGCAAGCTGAGAGGGCTGGGAGGGCAATGGCAAGTCAGGACTGGTTCGACAAGGACTTCTACAAGATCCTCGGCGTGTCGAAGGATGTCAGCGCGGCCGATCTCAAGAAGGCCTACCGCAAGCTCGCGCGCACGCATCACCCCGACTCGAATCAGGGCGATGCGAAGGCCGAGGCGAAGTTCAAGGAGATCAGCGAGGCGTACTCGGTCCTGAACGACCCCGAGCAGCGCGAGGAGTACGACCAGATCCGCGCGATGGGCTCCGGCGCCCGCTTCACGGCGGGGGGCCAGCCGGGTGGGTTCGAGGACGTCTTCAGCATGTTCGGCCAAGGCCGCGGCCGCGGTCAGGCGACCGAGGACTTCGACGACATCTTCAGCATGTTCAACCAGCAGCGGGGCGGCGGGTTCGGCTCCGGCCGCTTCGGGCAGCCGTCCGGCGGCTACCGCGGGTTCGGCGGTCCCCAGCGAGGGGCCGACGTGACGGCCCGGACCACGATCGACTTCCTCACCGCGACCAAAGGCGAGACCATCACGCTGCAGGGCGAAGACGGCAAGCCGTTCAAGGTGAAGATCCCCGCCGGTGTCTCCGACGGGCAGAAGGTGCGGCTCCGCGGCCGCGGACGCCCGTCGCCCGACGGCGGCGAGAACGGAGACATCGTGGTGCAGGTCTCGGTGCGCAAGCATCCGGTCTTCGAGCGGGACGGGCTGAACCTGCGGGTCACCGTGCCGGTCACCTTCACCGAGGCGGCGCTGGGTGCCACCATCGAGGTGCCGACCCTCGGCGGAGAGCCGGTGAAGCTGCGTGTGGCCCCCGGCACGCCCTCGGGTCGGGTGCTGCGGGTCAAGGGCAGGGGCGTGCAGACGCCGAAGGGCACCGGAGACCTGCTGGCCGTCGTGCAGGTCGCCGTGCCGACGCACCTCGACGACGCCGCGCGCGAGGCGCTCGAGCGGTTCCACGAGCTGGAGCCCAAGGAGAACCCGCGCGCCGACCTGATGGCGAAGGCCCGCGGCTGACCCCGTTGCCGCGGGGTGGATCGGAGAAGAGGTGAGGGGCATGACCGATGAACGACAGGTCGACGAGGACTCTCCGCTCTTCGCGATCGCCGTCGCCGCCGAGCTGGCGGGCATGCATCCGCAGACGCTGCGCCAGTACGACCGGCTGGGACTCGTGGTCCCCGGCCGCACGCAGGGCCGCTCGCGCCGCTACTCGATGCACAACATCCAGCAGCTGCGCGAGGTGGCCCGGCTGTCGTCGGAGGGCATGAGCCTGCCGGGCATCGCCCGCATCCTCGAACTGGAGGAACGGGTGCGGGGGCTTCAGCGGCAGGTCGCGATGCTCGAGGAGCGGGTGCGTGCCGAGCTCGAGAATCGCCCCGGGGCGCGCGTCTTCGCGGCCGGCACGAGCGGCAACGTGATCACGCTGCGCTCGGGCAAGCGGGTGCGGCGGCAGACGGATGTCGTGCTCTGGCGCCCACACGCACCGAACGACTCCTGACGTCATACCGGTCGTCCCAGCCCCCCCACAGCGATGGGCGGGGACCCCGGATCAGTCAGCCGGCGAGGGCGGCGGTGTGCCGAGCGCGTCGAACGCCGCCCAGAACTCCTCCGGGATGACGGCGTCGACCAGGCCGTCCAGGGCGCGCAGCCGCTCCACGCTCGAGACGCCCACGACGACGGAGTGGACGCGCGGGTCCGCCATCGCGAACTGCAGAGCCGCGGCCGCGAGGTCGACGCCGGACTCGTCCGCCAGCGCCCGCAGCCGCTCGAGGAACGCAAGGAACTCCGGCGACGGCTCGGTGTAGGCGTACTTCGTGCCGCGCGTCCGCGAGCCCGCGAGGATGCCGCCTCCGAACGGGGCCGCGTTGAAGACGGCCATGCCCCGCTCGGTCGCCTCGTCGAAGACGGTGCCGGCCGTCCGGTCCACGAGCGTGTAGCGATTGTGGATCAGCACCGCGTCGAAGGCATCCGTCCGGACGTACTCCTCCATGAGGGCACGCGTGCCCGCGGCGATGCCGATGGCGCCGACCGTTCCCTCGTCCCGCAGCCGCGCGAGCGCCTCGACGGGTCCTCCGGGTGCCATTGCCTCGGCGACGGTCAGCCCGTACGGGTCGTGGAAGTGCAGCAGCGGGAGCGTGTCCAGCCCTAGACGCTCCTTCGTCTCTTCGAAGGATCGCAGCACCCGATCGGCGTCGAAGACGCCGGTGTCGGGATCCTGATCCACCTTCGAGAAGATCCTGCGATCGGCGGGCAGGCCGCCGAGCCGGGCGATCGCGGCGCCGAGCAGGCGCTCGCTGGCGCCGTCGGCGTAGTTGTTCGACGTGTCCACCTGGTGGTGGCGGCCCGTGAGCAGGGCATCGCCCAGTTCCGTGCCGATCTCGGGGCGCTTGCCCAGCGGCGATGCCCCGAGCGTGATCGGCTCGAGGCCGGCTGCGAGGTCCTGTCCCGTCGTGTGCGTCATCCTCCGAGGGTATCCGGGCGGTCCCGTCGCTCGCATGCCTGCCGTGGGGCTTACGCGGTGTCCACCGCATCCACCAGAATGACGCCGTGGCGACCCTCGAAGATGTGCGTGCGATCGCGATCGCGCTGCCCGGCGTGGAGGAATCGGTCGGAACGCAGAACGGCGGACCGCAGTGGCGAGTGCCGTCCGGCGTGTTCGTGTGGGAGCGACCGCTGCGCCGGCGCGACGTGGATGACCTCACGGCCGACGGGCGTTCGATCCCGGGGGGCGAGATCGTCGCCGTGCGCACCGATGGGCTCGACGTGCAGCGTGCGCTCGCCGAATCCTTCCCGGACGCCTTCTTCGTGGTCCCGCACTTCGAGGGCTACCCCGCCGTGCTCGTTCGCCTCGACGCCGTCGAGCCCGAACAGCTGCGCGAGGTCATCACGGACGCGTGGCTGCTGAAGGCGCCGAAGCGAGTGGCTCGGCAGTGGGTCGCCGAGAACGTGCCGCCGAAGGAGTGACCCGCTTTGCGGGCGTCAGCCGTTCAGGCGGTCGCGCCAGGCGAGCAGCGGCTCGAGCACCGAGAGGTCGTAGTCCGGACCGTCGATGGCGGGCACGATGAAGCGCACTCCGAGCCCGTGGAGCCGCTCGGCGCCGTCCTCCTCCAGGAGTGGGCCCAGCCCGCGGATCGTGAAACCGCTCGACAGCTCGATCTCGGCAGGATCCCTTCCCGTCGTGGCGCACCACTCGTGCAGCACCCCGATCTTGCGCGGCAGGTCATCCAGGGGTGTGAAGGTGTGCCAGATGTCGGCGTGCTCGGCGACGAGCCGGAGCGTCTTCCGCTCACCCTGCCCTCCGATCAGGATCGGGATGCGGCGCGTGGGCGGCGGATCGAGCAGGTCCCATCGGCGACGGATGCGGGGGAGGTCGGCGGCGAGCGCGTCGAGCCGGGAGCCCACGGTGCCGAACTCGTAGCCGTACGCGTCGTAATCGGGCTGGGCCCACCCGGAGCCGGTGCCGAAGATGAAGCGCCCGATCCCGTCGGGTCCCGCGCTGATGTGATCGACGGTACGGGCCATATCGGCCTGCAGGTCGGGGTTGCGGTACGAGTTGCAGTTGACCAGCGGCCCGAACTCGACGCGTTCCGTCTGCTCCGCGATCGCGGCGAGCACGGTCCACGCCTCGAAGTGGGGCGCGTGCAACGGCTCGGTGAGGGGGAAGAAGTGATCCCAGCCGAAGATCGCGTCGACCCCCATGTCCTCGGCGCGCAGCACCGCGTCCCGGATGGCCCGGTACGGCGCGTGCTGAGGAGCGAGCTGCACCCCGATGCGCAGCGGGCGGTGGTCGGCCGGGTGCCCGCTCACGGTTCGATCCTCAGGACGTTGGCCGATTCGCCGAGGGCCAGATCATCGACGACTCGGATGCCGCGGGCCAGCTCATCCAGCGGACCCATCACCGTGCCGAAGCGCTCCCTGTCGCTGCACACCGCGGTGACGCTCACGAAGTGCGTGCCGGTGTCCCACGTGTAGGTCGCGAAGGGAGGCGTTCGGCCATCGGCCGGAAGCGGCATCACGAGCTTCTCGCCGTTGCCCAGGTAGGTGCCGCGGAAGGTCTCGGTGTCGTCGTACTCCATCGGCATCGACGCACGGGCCGCCCGCAGCTGCGGCGTCGCCTCCTGCACCTGCGCCATCACGACGAGGAGCTCCGGATCGGCCTTCCACACCCACACCAGCACGCGTCCGTTGGCGCGGCGCATCAGGAAGGGCACGGCCTGGCTCATCGCCCAGGCGGCGAATCCGGTGGCCGGCTTGGCGGGCGACCCCGGAGTTCCGGTGGTCAGCGCCGACCCGGGGGCCCCGGCTGCTCCCGTCACCTGCGCCAGCAGCATCCCGATCGCCGCCTTGCGGTGCCGCCGGCCCTTGAATCCGAGCGAGTCCGTCACGGGCACCCAGCGGGTCGCGTCGGCATCGGCCTGCAGTCTCGGCATTCCTCAAGCGTATCCGGGTCGACCAGGGGGGCTCGGGTAGAGTTGGGATGCGCCCGCACGCTCGACCCGCGTGATCGCCGCGGACGCAGACCGCGTCACACCGCCGCCCACGCCCCCACGCCCCCGCGTGACCTCCGCAGAGATAGGCAGCCCGACACTCGTGACTCCCCCCGCGACGACCGACGACTCCCGCAGAGAAGGCGCCGGGCGCTCCCCCCTGACGATCGTCATCGGGGCCGACACGTTCGCGCCGCACGTCAACGGGGCCGCGCGCTTCGCGGAGCGCCTGGCCGCGGGCCTGGTCGCCCGCGGCCACTCCGTGCACGTCATGGCGCCCAGTGCCACGCACCGTCGGCACGGGGTCTTCACCGAGGTCATCGAGGGCGAGCCCATGACGATGCACCGGCTGCCGTCATGGCGCTGGTACCCCCACGACTGGCTCACGTTCGTGTTTCCGTGGATGTCGAAGCACCACGCTCGCCGGGTGCTCGACTCGGTCAAGCCCGACGTCGTGCACATCCAGTCGCACATCATCATCGGTCGCGGCCTCACTCGCGAGGCCCGCAAGCGGGGCATCCCGATCATCGCGACGAACCACGTCATGGCCGAGAATGTCGTCGACTTCACGACCCTTCCGCATGCACTGAACAACGTGCTGGTGAAGCTGGCGTGGGCGGACGCCAAGCGCACGTTCGGCATGACCCGCGCGGTGACGACCCCGACGCGCAAGGCGGCAGACTTCCTCGAGGCCACGATCGACATCACGGGCGTTCTCCCGGTTAGCTGCGGCATCGACGCGTCCAACTACACGCCCGATCTCACCCCGCGGGAGAGCAATCGCATCATCTTCGTAGGGCGCCTCACGACCGAGAAGCACATCGACGTGCTGCTCCGCGCGATGCAGAAGCTGGATGCCTCGTTCGAGGCCACCCTCGACGTCGTCGGCGACGGCGACCAGCGCCGTGCTCTCGAGACGCTGGCCCGCGAGCTCGGCCTCGAGTCGAGGGTGATCTTCCACGGCCGCACCGACGAGACGGAGCTCCGCTCGCTGCTCACGCGGGCGAGCGTGTTCGCGATCGCGTCGATCGCCGAGCTGCAGTCGATCGCCACCATGGAGGCGATGGCCTCCGGTCTGCCCATCGTCGCGGCGAACGCCGTCGCACTGCCGCACCTGGTGCACCACGGCGAGAACGGCTACCTGTTCGAGCCGGGCAACGCGGACGAGATGGCCGCCCGGCTCACCGACGTGCTGACGGCAGCCCCTGAAGAGCGGATGCGCATGCAGCAGGCGTCTCTCAAGGGTGTCGAGATCCACGACATCAACCGCACGCTCGACACCTTCGAGGCGCTCTATCGCGGCGAGCCGCTTCCCGGATAGGTCGCCGTGCACATCGTCATGTTCGCCGATCAGCACCTCGCCTCCCTCGGCGGGGCGCAGGTCTCCATGCGGCTGCAGCGACGATTCCTCGAGCGCGCGGGCCACACGGTGACGATCGTCGCGCCGGGCATGAGCAGGCGACGCGCCCCGGCCGCCCGGCCGGATGCCGCCGCGGAGCCGGACGACCCGACCCCCGACGGAGAAGAAGCGCCTCAGCCGGACGACCGCGATCCGGACGAGGGGCCCGCGCCCAGCGAGCCCCAGCAAGACGAAGGGTACGTCGAAACACCCTCGATCCCGATCACCGCCGACCGGGAGTACGGACTGTCGTGGCCCGGCCGGCGCACGGATCGGTTCGTGGACGCCGAGCTCGCGAAGCGCCCACCCATCGACGTGGTGCACATCCAGGGTGACTTCTGGGGCGCCCTCACGGGTCACCGCTATGCCCGCCGCGAGGGACTCCCGGTCGTGCACACGATGCACAACAGGGTGGATGTCGGCCTGGCGGCGATCGTGCCCTTTCCCGGTCTGGCGCTGCGCGCACTGAACGCCTGGCGGCGGCAGGCGCTGCCGCTCGCGATGGAGCCGGAGCCGCCGGGAGTCGACGGATGGGCGTATCTCGGAGGCCTTGCCGCCTTCGCCGATGCCGTGACGGCGCCCTCGGCCCACTTCGCCCGGCGGCTCGAAGCCCATGGCGTGTTCCCGCACGTCGACGTCATCTGGAACGGCATCGACGACGACGTCCTCGATGCGGCGGTCGCCGCGGGGCCGACCGCGCGGGAGCCCGGTCCCCCTCGGTTCGTGTGGCTCGGCCGGATGAGTCCCGAGAAGCGCCTGCTGCCCTTCCTCGAGGCCGTGGCCGAGTCACGCATCCGCGCCGACATCGAGGTGATCGGCGGCGGAGTGCAGGAGGGGGCGGCGAAACGGCTCGTCGAGCGGCTGAAGCCCGCGGCATCCGTCACCTTCGCCGGCCGCCTGCCCTATGAGGAGACCCTCCGTCGCATCGCCCGCGCCGACGCCGTGGTGCAGACGTCCATCGGCTTCGAGACGCAGGGGATGACGGTGTTCGAGGCCGCCTCGCTCGGCACGCCGGCCGTGGTGAGCGACCCGGACATCGCGCACGAGCTCGCGTCGGGGTTCTGGCCGGTCGGCAACGGGCTGATCCCGGATGCGTCGACGCACGCGCTCGCCCGCGCGGTGCGCGCCGCAGCCACGGACATCGCCGCCGGGACCGCGCCGACGCCCGATCCCTCGACGGGGGAGCGCTTCCGGCAGTCCTCGCGCACCGACGCGATGCTCGAGGTGTACCGACGCGTCACCGGCGCACGGTAGCCGCCGGCCGGCGCGCGATCAGAGTCGGCCGGAGCGCGATCAGAGTCGGCGTGTGCGGTCGAACGGCACCTGGTGGTACCCGTCGTTGTGGAGTGAGACCACCGATGACACGAGCGCGACGGCGGCAAGGGCTGTGAAGAAGAGGAGAATGAACATGGCAGAAACGCTACGCTTGACGTGATACGGCCACGAGTGGCAGGATGGACACACAGCGTAGGGATCCTGCCATGGTTCGACAGGTCGACCGCAGGTCGACAGTTCAACCAGGGTCCAGGCCGCAGAACTCGGGCAGCTCGTGGGCAGCCGCAAACAGGAGGAATCAATGAAGACCGTCGCCGTCATCGTGCAGGAGGGCTTCGCGCCGTTCGAATTCGGCGTCGCGTGCGAGGCGTTCGGTCTCGACCGTTCGGACGACGGCATTCCGAATTTCGACTTCCGCATCGTCACGCCGGATCCCGGGGCCATCCCTTCGAAGCTCGGCTTCTCCATCAATGTCACGGAGGACCTGTCGTTCGCCTATGAGGCCGACCTGGTGGTCGTGTCCCCGACGCCGAAGGAATACTGGTCGCACATCGACGAGCGGGTGCTGGATGTCGTCCGCCACGCCGCCGCGCGCGGCGCCTGGCTGCTGAGCGTATGCAGCGGTTCCTTTGTTCTCGCTGCCGCGGGGGTGCTCGACGGTCGCAAGGCGACGACGCACTGGATGTACGCCGACAAGATGGCATCCATGTATCCGCGGATCGACGTGGACCCCGATGTGCTCTACGTGCAGGACGGGCGCATCATCACCAGCGCCGGCACGGCAGCCGGGCTCGACGCCTGTCTGCACCTGCTGCGCCAGGAACTCGGCGCCGAGATGACCAACACCATCGCCCGGCGCATGGTCGTGCCGCCGCAGCGCGACGGCGGGCAGGCGCAGTTCATCTCCCATCCGCTTCCCGAGGTCGCGAGCATGTCGCTCGCGCCCGTGACCGACTGGATGCTCGAGAACCTCCGTCACGACCTCTCGGTCGATGACCTTGCCGCCCGTGCGCACATGTCGCCTCGCACCTTCGCGCGACGGTTCAAGGCGGATCACGGCACGACGCCGGCCGCGTGGCTGAACCGCCAGCGGATCATCCACGCGCAGCGGCTGCTCGAGCAGACCGACCTCGGCCTCGACCGCATCGCGTACGAGTGCGGCTTCGGCTCCGCCGCCGTGCTGCGCCAGAACTTCACCCGCACACTGGGTACGACGCCGACGGCCTATCGCTCGACGTTCTGCTGCACCCTCGGGGCCGGCGCCTCGATGCCGGAGCCCGAGCTCGCGGGGTCGGCCGCCTGACGGCATCCGCAGATGCCGGGCCGGATGCAGGCTCGTCCGGGCGGATTCAGCCGGTTCGGGCGGTTGAGCAGCACTTCAGCCCCGGCGAGCCTGCATCCGGTACGCGACGTTCGAGCGAGGCACCAGCGGCGCATGGGCGCCTTCGGTAGCGTGTGACCGTGCGCGCGGCCCTCCGAAGGCTCTTCTCCCGCAAGACGATCGGCAAGGATGCCGTGGCGGGGCTCGTGCTGGGTGTCGAAGCGGTTCCCGACGGGCTCGCCGCGGGACTTCTCGCCGGGATCAACCCGCTGGCCGGCCTGTACGCGTATCTGTTCGGCATGGTCGGTGCGACGTTCTTCACGAGCAGCACCTTCATGGCGGTGCAGGCGACGGGGGCGATGGCCCTCATCGTCTCGGACTCCGACCTGCACACCCGCGCGGACCCCGACCGGGCGCTGTACACGCTCGCTCTTCTGACCGGCATCGTGATGATCGTCGCCGGCCTGCTCCACGGCGGCCGGCTCATCCGGTTCGTGCCGACGGCCGTGATGACCGGGTTCGTGACTGCCGTGGGCGTGAACATCATCCTCGGGCAGCTCTCGAATCTCACCGGCTACGCATCGCACGGCCCGAACCGGCTCGTCAAGACATTTGATCAGTTCGCTCACATGCCGCGATGGAGCTGGGCCTCCGTCGCGGTCGGTCTGCTCGTGATCGCGCTCATCCTGCTCTTCCGGCGCACCCCCGTCGGCTCGCTGGGCCTCGTCGTGGCGGTGGTGCTCGGATCCGGCCTCGCCGTCCTGCTCAATCAGTGGGTGGAGCCGCCGATCGTGCTGCTCCGCGATGTGGTGGACGTGCCACGCGGATTGCCCGCGCCCGTGCTCCCGAACATCGAGGACGTGGCCTTCCTGCTCATACCCGCGATCTCCCTGGCCTTCGTCGGTGTCATCCAGGGCTCGGCCGTGTCGGCCGGGCTGCCCACCGCCGACGGCAAGCCGGCTGACACCTCCCGCGACTTCATCGGCCAGGGCGCGGGCAACCTCGCCGCCGGACTCTTCCAGGGCATGCCCGTCGGCGGCTCGATGTCGGGGTCATCGCTCATCGTGGCCGCCGGTGCCAAGACCCGGCTGTCGTTCATCATCGCGGGCGCGGTCATGGCGCTCGTCATCCTGCTCGCGTCGGACCTGGTCTCGTTCGTCGCGATGCCCGCGCTCGCCGGCCTGCTGATCGTCGTCGGGGCCGGCGCGATCAAGCCGAGCCGCATCTACTCCGTCGTGAAGACCGGGCCGCTGCCGACGGCGATCATGTCGGTCACCTTCGGTCTCACGCTCGTCATCCCGCTGCAGTTCGCGGTGCTCGTCGGCGTCGGGCTCGGCATCATCCTGTTCGTCGCCCAGCAGTCCAACCACGTGCGGGTGCGGCAGGTGCACATCGCGGATGACGGGCGGATGCGGGAATCGGACCCGCCCGCGAAGATCCCCGCCGAGTCGGTGGTGATCCTGCAGCCGTACGGCAGCCTCTTCTTCGCCAGCGCCCCGATCTTCGAGAAGCAGCTCCCCGCCGTGGGCCGCGACTCCTCGGGCTCGGTCGTGATCATCCGCCTCCGCGGGACCGACCAGATCGGCTTGTCGCTCCTGGACGTGCTGCGACGTTACGCTCACGAGCTCCGCGCCGCGGGGTCATCGCTCAAGCTGGTGATCAGCGAGCAGCGCGTGCTCGATCAGGTCGAGGCGGATGGGCTCGCCGACGTGCTCCGGGAGGGCAACGTCTACCGCAGCACGGAGTGGGTCGGCGAGAGCGTTCGCCGCGCCTACACCGACGCTCGCGCCGACGTGCGGGACGGTCGGTCGGGCTGACCAGTCCTTCCCGCGACTCCAGGCGACCGCCGGCGACGCTGGGCGCACGGCTCACCGCCGGGCGCACGGCTTTGCGACGTAGTGAAGCCGTCGTCTGGGCGAGAAGCCGTTCGCTCGGCATCCCGGTGTGCGTTGCCTGCAGCATCCTGCTCTGATAAAATTGAGTCCAACGGGCTCAACTTTTGGAATCAGCCCGACGACAGACTTCAGGAGACAGAATGCAGGCAACCCAGAATCCCGGGGCGGAGGAAGCCAAGAGCGCCCTCGAGCAGTACGGGATCAACCTCACCGAGCGCGCGAAGCAGGGCAAGCTCGACCCCGTGATCGGACGAGACGCCGAGATCCGTCGGGTGAGCCAGGTGCTCACCCGACGCACCAAGAACAACCCCGTGCTGATCGGCGAGCCGGGCGTCGGAAAGACCGCGGTCGTGGAGGGCCTTGCGCAGCGCATCGTCGCCGGCGATGTGTCCGAGAGCCTGAAGAACAAGGAGCTGATCAGCCTCGACATGTCGGCCCTCGTCGCCGGTGCCATGTACCGCGGCCAGTTCGAGGAGCGCCTCAAGGCCGTGCTCAAGGAGATCACCGACTCGCAGGGCCGCGTGATCACCTTCATCGACGAGCTGCACACGCTGATGGGCGCGGGCGGCGGGGAGGGCTCCGTCGCGGCATCCAACATGCTGAAGCCGATGCTCGCGCGCGGCGAGCTGCGCATGATCGGCGCGACGACGCTCAACGAGTACCGCGAGTTCATCGAGAAGGATGCCGCCCTCGAGCGCCGCTTCCAGCAGGTCTACGTGGGCGAGCCGACCGTCGAGGACACGGTCGCGATCCTGCGAGGGCTCAAGGAGCGCTACGAGGCGCACCACAAGGTGGCGATCGCCGACGCCGCGCTCGTCGCCGCCGCATCGCTGAGCAATCGCTACATATCGGGCCGTCAGCTGCCCGACAAGGCCATCGACCTCATCGACGAAGCCGCGTCCCGCCTGCGGATGGAGATCGACTCCGCGCCGCTCGAGATCGACGAACTGCGCCGCCATGTGGACCGCCTGCGGCTCGAGGAGCTCGCCCTCAAGAAGGAGAAGGACGAGGCATCCAAGGAGCGCCTGGCCGCGCTGCGCGCGCAGCTCGCGACGGAGGAAGCCACTCTGAAGGATCTGCAGGCGCGCTGGGAGCGGGAGCGCGCATCGCTGAACCGTGTGGGCGACTTGAAGACCCGCCTCGATGCCGCGCGCGTCGGTGCGGAGCGCGCGCAGCGGGAGGGTGACCTCGAGAGGGCGTCCCGGCTGCTCTACGCCGAGATCCCGGGCCTCGAGCGCGAGCTCATGGCGGCCGAGGGCGCGGAGGGCGGTGGTGAGCGCATGGTCAACGACCAGGTCACCGACGAGGACATCGCCAACGTGATCGCCGCGTGGACCGGCATCCCGGTCGGCCGCCTGCTGCAGGGCGAGACCGAGAAGCTGCTGCATCTCGAGTCCGAGCTCGGCAAGCGCATCATCGGGCAGAAGGATGCCGTCAAGGCGGTGTCCGACGCTGTTCGGCGGTCGCGGGCCGGCATCAGCGACCCCGGTCGCCCGACCGGATCCTTCCTCTTCCTCGGTCCGACCGGTGTGGGAAAGACCGAGCTGGCGAAGGCGCTCGCGGACTTCCTCTTCGACGACGAGCACGCGATGGTGCGCATCGACATGTCGGAGTACGGCGAGAAGCACACCGTGTCGCGCCTGGTCGGTGCCCCTCCCGGGTACATCGGCTACGAGCAGGGCGGTCAGCTGACCGAGGCGGTGCGCCGGCGGCCCTACAGCGTCGTGCTGCTCGACGAGGTCGAGAAGGCCCACCCCGAGGTCTTCGACGTGCTGCTGCAGGTGATGGATGACGGGCGCCTGACCGACGGCCAGGGCCGAACGGTCGACTTCCGCAACGTCATCATGGTGCTCACTTCCAACCTCGGCTCGCCGATCCTGATCGATCCGACGATCTCGTCCGAGCAGAAGCGGGAGGCGGTTCAGGCCCTCGTGCGGCAGGCGTTCAAGCCGGAGTTCGTGAACAGGCTCGATGACATCGTGATCTTCGAGGCCCTCACGCAGGACGACCTGGCCCAGATCGTCGAACTCGCCGTCGACGCCCTGCAGCGCCGCCTGCACGATCGACGCCTGACGCTCGCCGTCACCCCCGACGCCCGCGGCTGGCTGGCCGAGCGAGGGTACGACCCGATCTTCGGGGCGCGGCCGCTTCGACGGCTCATCCAGTCCGAGATTCAGGATCGCCTCGCGATGGGCATCCTCGCCGGACGGGTGCACGACGGCGACGTGGTGCGCGTGGATGTCTCGGCTGACGGCTCATCGCTCGCCCTCACGAGCGAGGGCAAGCCTGCGCCGGAGGTGGACGACATCGACGACGACGAGGTGATCGAGGCGATCCTCGAGGAGTAATCCTTTCGGGCGTTCTTCGGTCAGCACGGACGGGCGGGGTCTTCGGACCCCCCCCGTCCGCATACGATCGCGGGTATGCGCATCGCCGCGGCCCTCTGGCGCTCGTCCCACCCCGGACCCACCGTCGTCGTCACCGTGCTGGCGCTGGCGCTGGGCGTGTCGGTGGGGCTGGATGCCGGCCGCCTCGCCGTGCTCGTCATCTCGGTGCTGCTCGGGCAGCTCTCGATCGGCATCTCGAACGACGTGATCGACGCCCCACGGGATCAGCTGACCGGTCGCACCGACAAGCCGCTGGCCCGGGGGGATGTGACGACTCGCACGGCATGGACGGCAGCTGTATCGACGCTCGCCGGAGCGCTCGTGCTGTCGGCGCTGCTCAGTTGGCAGCTCGCGCTCGCGCACGCGGTGTTCCTCGGATCCGGGTGGGCCTACAACGCGTGGCTGAAATCCACCGTGTTCTCTGCGCTGTGCTTCGTGGTCGGATTCGGAGTGTTCCCGTCGCTCGCCCCGCTCGCCCTGCCCGATCCTCTGGTGGCGGCGCCATGGGCGTGGGTGGCCGGCGCAGCGCTGGGCGTCGCGGTGCACTTCTCGAACGTGCTGCCCGATCTCGAGGACGATGAGCGCACGGGGGTGCGCGGGCTGCCGCACCGGCTCGGCCGGCGCGTGTCGGCGGCCGTTGCCGCTGGCGCGCTGGTCGCCGGGGCCACCGCCGTGCTCATCGGATCGGCCGCCGGAAATCCGCCCTCTCCGCTCTCGTGGCTCTTCTTCGCCGGAGTCGTCGTCGTGTCGGTGTGGGGCCTGGTCGCCGCGCTCGCGCGACCGCCGCGGCGCCTGGTCTTCCGGCTGGTGATGACCGCCGCCCTGCTGCTGGCTCTGCAGATGGTCGTCGCGGGCGATCTCACCGGCTGACGTCTCGCATCGTCCGGGCACCCATGTGCCGCGCGGTTGAGGTGGGGTGCCTCCGTGATGCGCGTCGGGTCGCCCGGCCGATCGCCCAGACCCCGGGCTCGGGTATCCGGATGTCGCGTGCACAACGGCGGGCATTGTCCGCGACGCGCGGTGCCGCGGCATCGATTCGCGGCGTGTCGTCGATGATGTCCGCCGTTGTGCTCGCGGCGAGGCCGGTAGGGGTGCGCCCACGATGAACGCGCGGACCGAAGACCGATCGGACAGCCCGGGCAGGTGGTGCTCCTGCCGTTATGGTGATCAGCGGCGCAGGCAGGGCCGGCCCTCCCGCGGCGAGCCGCTCCCGCGCTCAGCGCAGTTCGACGATCCGCGCCTCGGACACGCGCCCGCCGACTTCCACCTGCGCATCCGCGCTCCCCGCGCGTGTGCGGAGGACGGAGCCCTCACCCTGCACGATCTTCAGATCGCGTCCCAGCTCCGCCGTGAGGCGCGCCGCGGCAGCGCCCGTGGCCTGGTCTTCGCGGATCCCCAGGTCCGGCGCGAACATGCGGGCGCGCACGCGTCCCGCGCGCTCGTCGGCCCACGCCCACACGTAGTGCAGGCCTTCCCCGTAGGCGTACGGGTCGACCGCGTCGACCTCGGCGGGCGAGGAGAGCTGATCGAGGAGGAACTCGGGCGCCCACTCGGGTGACGCGGAGACGAAGGTCAGGTCGCCTTCCGTGCGCACACGGACCGTTCCCGCCGGCACCTCGATGGCTCTGATCTGGTCGCCGCCGCTGCGCAGCCACGCCGCCAGGCCCACCGTCGGATGTCCCGCGAACGGCAGTTCGCGCGCCGGCGTGAAGATGCGCGCCGCCGCCACGTCGCCGTCGAGGGCGTCGAGGAAGATCGTCTCGCTGAACCCGAGATCGGCGGCGATCTGCTGCTCGTTCTCGGCTGTGGACGGCGACGCCCACACGATGCCGAGCGGGTTGCCGTGGCCGCCGCGGTCATCGACGAAGACGTTCACCACGTTCAGGAGCAGGCTCACGTCAGCCGATTCTGGCACGATTCCGCGGGATGCCCGGAAACTGACCTCGCAGCGCGTCCTCGAATCTGCCGACCGAGCCGCCCAGTCCGGCGAGCTGTTCGGCGGTCAGCGCCACGGTCGTGGAGCCATCCGCGCGGTGAGCGAGCACCACGGGCAGGCGCACATTCCGGATGACGGCCTTCAGCCGTTCGTCGAGCTCGTTGCGATGCAGCAGGACCACCGGCACACCCACCCGAGCCACCATCCGGTCCCACTCGGGCTTTCTCCGGATGGCGGAGTGCGTGATGTCGCAGAGGGCACACTCCGCCGTGCCGAGCAGGTGGCCGAGGACGTAGCGGGCCTCGCCCACGAGACCGCCGTCCGCGTTGAAGATGCCCGAATAGGCGACGATGCGGGCGTCGCCCCGCGGCTCGGTGTCGTGACCTTCCGGCATAGTGGCAACCCTACGGCGCGATCCGCCGAGGAGAGCCGTACGAGAGGATGGTGGCCATGCGCGTGGTCGTGTGCGGTGCCGGAATCGGCGGCCTCACCCTGGCGCAGGCGCTGCGCACCTCCTGCGACGTGACCGTCGTCGAGCGTGATGACGAGGCGGTGTCCACCGGCGGGTATCGGCTCGCGATCAACGGTGCGGCGACGGCGGTCCTCGCGCGTTCGCTCGGCGGCGACCTGATGGCTGAGGTGCGCGCGGTGAGCGACGGCGCCGACCGCTTCGCTCAGTTCACCGTGGCGACCGACCGCCTGCGCCCGCTGCTCATCGCCCCAGAGGACCCGGACGAGGACCGGCTCCTCGCCCAGCGCCGCGCCTTGCGCCTGCTCCTCACCCGCGGCCTGGAGGATCGCATCCTCTGGTCTACGCGCGTCACGCGCGTGGAGCAGTCCGACGGTTCCGCGGTGGTGCACCTGGATTCCGGTGAGGAACTCGCGGCCGATCTCGTCGTCGGCGCGGAGGGAGCGAAGTCGCCCACCGTGCGCGCGGTCACGATCCGGGCACCCGACTCAGACCTCCACCTGACCGGGATCGCCGGCTCCACCCCCCGAACGCCCGGCGCCGTCGTGCCCCGATTCCTTCGACGCGGTCCGGCCCTGGCCTTCTCGGCGGACGGTACCGGCATGTTCCTCTCCCTGACCTCGAGCGGCTCGGGCCCCCTCAGCCCCGAGATTGCGGAGGCCGTGGGTTCGCCATCTCTCGTCTGGGGGCTGATCGCCCCCTCGTCGCGCGTGGGTCCTGCCCCGGGGAGGACGCCCGACGACCTGGTCGCCACCGCCCTGCGCCTCACGCGGCACTGGCATCCGTGGATGGCGGAGCGCATCGAAGCGGCGGACCGCGGTCGGGTCGCGGCGTTCTCGTTCCGTGCGGCGGACCCCGCGCGCGACTTCACCCCCTGGCGACCCCGCAACATCACCGCGCTCGGCGACGCCATCCATGCGATGCCGCCGACCGGGGGGCAGGCGGCCGCGACGGCGATCCGCGACGCGGGCGAACTGGCCGACAATGTGCTCGCCCACACCAGGGGCGAACTGACTCTCGACGAGGCGCTCCGCCGCTACCACCGCAGCCTCCGCGCCTGGGCCGTCCCCGCGCTGCGGGAATCGCTCGGGCCCGTGCGCGTCATCCGCGCACTGGGGAACCCGGGCGTGGCGCTCTTGGCACGCCCGCTGCTGCGCATTGCCTGAGGTCTCGCACCGGCTCGACCGCGCTGACCTTGCGGTCCCTCGGCGGGACGACCGGAGGCCTGCGGAGGTAGGCGCCGGGAATCACGCGTCGCGGTCGAGGCCCATGGCATAGGCCCGAGCGGGCACGGCGGCGAAGGGACCGGCGAGCGCCAAGCGCAGCAGCCGCATCGCGGCCCGGTGCGTGAGGTCGGGCCGCGATCGCCCGAGCGACGTGTTCAGACCCGCGAGGCGCGCGGCGGTGCGCGCCGACGTGATGCGGCGCCTCTCCCACACCGCCAGCCGCTCGGCGGGCTCCGCACCGCGGAGTAGCCAGCCGGCCAGCAGCGGCGCCAGTGTCGCGGCATCCAGCAGCCCCAGATTCATGCCCTGCCCGCCGATGGGGCTCACCTCGTGCGCGGCGTCGCCGATCACGAAGACACGGCCGGCGCGCATCCGCCTGGCCACCGCGCGTCGCACCCCGAACGCCGACACGCGGTCGATGCCCGCGGCGATCGCCTCATCGCCGGAGCGGCGGGCGACGGCCTCCCGCAGCCGACCCACATCGCGCGGGTCATCGCTGAGCCACCCGCCCCGCATCTGCTCCCCGCGAGCCGTGAACCGGTCCCATGCCACGAGGCGCCGGCCCCCCTGCGGCAGCGGAAACGACTCGAGCACCCCGGCCGCATCGAGGTGCACGATCGCGACGTCGGCGGGTGCGCCAGCACCGGCATCCGGCACGTCGGCCATCAGGTACCGATCGCGGTAGGTGTGCACCGCCATCCTCCGCGACGGTGCGGCCAGGGAGCGCCCTCCCGAACCCGCCGCGACGACGACGACCGAAGCGGTGGGTGCATCGGCCGGGCCGACCACCCGCACCCGGGACCCCTCTTCCACCAGCGCCTCCACCGACACCCCTCGACGAGGCTCCGGACCCCCGGCGGCCACGGCGGCCTCCGTCGCGGCCTGCGGCACGGTCGCGACGAAGGGGAAGCGCAGCGGCAGCCGGTCGAAGTGCACCTCGCCGAGCACCCGCTCGCGGGTGCGGGCGAGACCCAGGGGGATCCGCACGGCGTCCGCCAGAATCCGGTCGGTGGCGCCCGACGGTTCCAGCGCCGCGAGCACCGGAGCGTGCACACCGATGGCCCGCGAACCGCCGCCGACGTTCTCCCGCCGTTCGAAGATCGCGACATCGAGACCTCGCCGCGTGAGCTCGGCGGCGATCAGCAGCCCGGTGGGACCTGCCCCGACGACGATCACATCGTGATCGGCGGTGCTCATCCGGAGACCGCGTCCCAGCGCGCCAGTACCCGGAAAGGCACGGGTGCGACGACCTGCCACCCCTCGGGCAGCGCATCGCGCAGCTCACCCGCCGTGTAGCTGCGCCGGATGCTGCGCAGACCGTCCGTGCGCAGGAACGACCCGGGAGCGAACGGGGTGATCCCCACGGCATACGCCGTGTAGGCCGTGCGCCCGCGTGCGATGTCGGAGTGCAGCGCGACGCGGGAGGCGAGCGCCATCGAGTCCTGGGCAAGGCCGGTGAGCTGCTCGGCGGTGAGGTGATGCAGCACATGGTTCGACACCACCACGTCGAAGCGCTCCCCCTCGGCGACGAGCTCCGTGCTCAGCGCGGGCCGGTACCGGATGCCGGCGACCGGCGTGCGGGCGTGGGCGACCGCCAGACCTCGTTCGTCCGGATCGATTCCGACGGCGTCCACGGTGAAGCCGTCCGCCCGAGCCCTGGTCACCAGCCGCCGCAGCACGTCACCCGCGCCGCATCCGATGTCGAGCAGGCGCCCGCTGCCACCCGCATCCAGCAGGGCGGGACGGACGTGCCGCTCGTAGACCGTTCCCCAGCCGGCGACCAGTCGGTTGATCACGCCGAAGCGGCGCAGGGTGCGGGCCAGACGCGCCGGATCGCAGTCCGGATCGTCCATGAGCTCGGCGAGCCCCTGGGCGCGGAGGGCGAGCGTCACCCCGCCGCCGCCACGCGGCGCGTGAAGCGCGCAGCCTCCACGGTGAGCCCTGGGCCGAAGCACAGCCCGGCGACGGACGCGCCGTTCGGCAGGGCTTCGTCGGCGAGGATCCGCTGCAGGATGAAGAGCACCGTCGCGCTCGACATGTTGCCGTATTCGCGCAGCACCGAGCGCGAGACATCCATCGCATCGTCGGCGAGGCCCAGCCCACCCTGCACGCGGTCGAGCACGCTGCGGCCACCGGGGTGCACCGCCCACGCGGCCACCGTCGACGGCTCGGTGTCGCCGCCGAGCACGGTGCGGACCACCCCGCGGATCTCACGGCCGACGATGCGCGGGACCTCGGCGGTGAGCTTCATCTCGAACCCCTGGTCGCCGATCGTCCACTCCATGTCGCTCTCGCCCTCGCTGGTGATGGCGGTGAAGAACTCCCCGATGTCGAAGACCGGACCGTCGACGCGAGGGGGGGTCGACGTGACGATCGCCGCTCCCGCGCCGTCGGCGAAGACGGCGGACGCCACGATCTGCTCGGGATCCGTCGACGAGCGGATGTGCAGCGAGCACAGCTCGGCGCACACCACGAGCACCACGGCCTCCGGCTGCGCGTCGACGATGCGGGTGGCGGCGCGCAGCGCCGGGAAGGCCGCGGCGCACCCCAGGAAACCCAGGTGATACCGCTCCGCCGTGGCGCGGATGCCGAGATCCCGCACCAGCCGGAAGTCGGGACCCGGTGCGAAGAACCCGGTGCAGGATGCGGTCACGATGTGGGTGATCTCGGATGCCGCCACTCCCGCGCGCACCAGCGCGTCCATCGCCGCACCCGCGAAGAGGGCCGGCGCCTCCCGGCGGTAGAGCGCGTTGCGGGTGCCGGTCGACGGAGCATGCAGTTCGCGGGAGGCGGCCTCGACGAAGACGCCGTCCTCGTGCGCGGACGCCTCTCCCAGCTCGGCGATGACGCTGTGCCGGCTGTCGATCGCCGATGAGTCGAAGGCGGCGCGGATCAGCCGCGCCGCGAGGCGGTCGATGCCCGGCTGCACCGCGAAGAAGTCACGGACCTGGGACTGGCTGAGTCGGGTCTCCGGCACTGCCGTGCCCACAGACAGGATTCTCGCGGCCATGGTTCAGCCTAACCGCGGAGGACGTGCGCCGGCCGTCCGTTGCGCCCGGCCGCGCCGGCGCACACGACCTGTTCCGACGACCCCCGCGCGTCGCGGTCAGGCGGTCGCGCCCGGCAGCTCCCGCATCCTCCAGAACGGTCCGATCACGACGAAGAGCGCCGACAGGAGGGCGAGGCCCGCCCCGACCCACATGGTGGGGACGACGCCGATCCACGTGCCGAGCAGCCCCGCGAGCAGCGCTGCGATCGGCATCACGCCCCACACCACGAAGCGGATCGAGGCGTTCATGCGGCCGAGCAGCCGCGGTGGCGTGATGCGCTGGCGGAAGGTGACCTGCGTGATGTTGTAGAGCAGCACGGTGAAACTCATGACGAAGCCCTGCGCGATGAGCAGTGGCAGCGCGAACTCCGGCACGGTCGCCGCGAGGGGGAGGAAGAGGGCGACCATGCTGAAGGCCACGGCGCTGACGGGGATGGCGCGTGCTTCGCCGATGCGCTGGACGATGTGCGGCGTGGCGATCGCGCCCACGAACCCGCCGACCGACCCGAGGGCGAAGATGAGTCCCATCGCCGCGGGGGTGAAGCCCAGTTCGCGCAGCAGGAAGATCGGGAGGAGCGTGTACGACAGGGTGCTCGCGAAGTTGGACAGGCCCGTACATCCGACGATCCGCCGCAGCAGCGGATTGTCGAACACCCACCGCAGGCCCTCGCCGATCTCCTGCATGATCGGATTCCGCTCGTGCTTGGGTGTGACCACCTCGGAGTCGCGCGTGAAGACCAGGGCGACGAGCGACGCCACGTAGGTGAAGACCGTCGCGAGGATCGCGATGGGGGCGGTCAGGATGCCGATCAGCCAGCCGCCGATAGCCGGCCCGGAGATGTTCGCCAGCTCGTAGGTCGCCTGCAGCTTGCCGTTCGCCTCGGCGATCTGCTTCGGACGCACGAGCGAGGGGATGATGCTCTGGTACGACACGTCGAAGAAGGTGGTGGCGATGCCCATCACGAGCACGACGACGTAGAGGTGCCACATCTCGAGCACGCCCGCCCACCACAGCAGCGGAACCGCGAGCAGCGCCACCGCCCGCACGGCATCCGCCCAGATCATGACGTGGCGTTTGCGCATCCGGTCGATCCACGCTCCGGCCGGCAGGCCGATCAGCAGGAACGCCGCCACGCCCGCCGCTCCCAGGAGTCCGACCTGGAACTCCGTCGCCTGCAGCACGAGCACGGCGAGCACCGGGATCGCGAGTTCGGTGATCTGCGCTCCGAACTGGCTGAGCGCCTGGCCGCTCCACATCGTGAGGAAGTTGCGGTCGTGCCACAGCGAGCGTTCGGTCGTTCCGCCTGCGGCCGTGCCTTCCTCCGCGGGGAGCTCCGCCTCAGTGCCGCCTGCGACGGTGCCAGCCACGATGTCGTCGGTGCGCTGGTCGGCTTCGGTCGCCTCGTCGGCGGCGCCGCGCGACGCGGGGGTGGATGCCTCGGCGCGGGCCTCCGCCCGGATCTCGGCCTCGACGGCGCTGTCGCGGTCGTGTGATTGGGACATGCCAATCAGTGTTCCGCACCGATTGAGGAAAGTCAATCGGTTCGCTAGGGTGGGGGCATGACGGAGGAACGGCTCGTCCTGAGTCCGGACGACACCGATGCGACCGCCCAGGCGATGGCCAGGGCGCTGAGCTCGCCGCTGCGGCTGCGCGTGCTGCGCCTCTGCGCGTTCGAGTCACGAACGAACAAGGAGCTCGCGGAGCTGCTCGGCGTGAATCCCGGCACGATGCTGCACCACGTGCGCACGCTCGTGCAGACCGGCTTCCTCGCGGCGCAACCCGAGCGCTCGGGTGCCCAGGGCGCGCGCGAGATCCCGTATCGGGCGACCGGACTGTCATGGAACACCTCGATGCCGGAGGGCTCACCGGTGCTCGTCGAAACCTTCCTGCAGCAGATCGAGGGGCTGCCTCCCGGAGACCTCGACGCCACCTGGCTCGGCCTGAAGCTCAACGCGCAGCACAAGGCCGAGTTGCAGGATCGCCTCTCCGAGCTCGTCAACGAGTTCAAGGAACGCGGACCGGATGCCGACGGCGAGACCTACTCGCTGTTCACGGCGCTGCACACAGACCGCAACCCGCCGGCATCCCGGTGAAGCGCGTTCAGCCGGCGAGGGCCTCGCGCAGCTTCACCCGGGCGCCCATCCGCAGCAGCGAGTTCTCGTAGATCTTCGCGCCCACCACGATCGCCCCGATGCACGTGGCGATGAGGATGGCGAGCGAAAGGATCGGCTCCCACCACTGCGCCTCGCCGAGGAAGAGCCGCATGGGCATGCCGACCGGTGCCGAGAACGGCACGTACGACATGATCGCCAGCACCGTCGGGTTGTCGTTGAAGAAGATCACGAGGAAGTACGGCGCCATGATCAGCATGGTGAGCGGCGTGGTCGTCGACCCGATGTCCTCCTGCCGGGAGACCATCGCGCCGGCCGCGGCGAACAGCGACGCCAGCAGGATGAACCCGAAGAGGAAGAACACCGCGAACCACAGGATCGGTGCGCCCAGCCCCGCGAGCAGCTCGCTCTGCCCCGTGACCATCAGTCCGACGATCGCGATGGCGGCGAGTCCCAAAATCTGACCCATCGCGAGGATCGTGTTCCCGATCACCTTGCCGGCCAGCAGGGAACGCGAGGGGATGGCCGAGATCAGCAGCTCGACGACCCGCGTCTGCTTCTCCTCGACGACGCTCTGGGCGATCGTCCCTCCGAAGATGGAGGCGGCGAGCAGGAAGACGATGCCGAACCCGATGGCGACGAAGTACCTGATCGCGGGGTTGCTGTCGTCGGGATTCAGAAGCACCACCTGGGGCACCTGGGCGAGCGACATCACCAGCGTCGTGGGTGCCTCGTCGTCGGCGAGCACCACGTAGTCGAACGGGCCGGATGCCGCGGCATCCGGCACCAGCGCGGCATCCACGTCGCCGGCCTCCACGAGCTGCTCCGCCTCCGCGCGGTCGGCGACCTCGGTGGTCTCGACGCCGTCGATCCCCTCGACGACCTGCGTGGTCTCCGCGGTCACGGCGACCCTCGTGTCCTCCTGGTTCTGGGCGGCGAAGCCGCCGATCACGATCGTGGCGAGGGCCGCGACGAAGAGGATCAGGGTCGAGATCACGAAGGCCTTGCTGCGCAGCTTCGAGGCGATCTCGCGCTCGGCGACGAGCCAGACGCTGGTCAGCTCGCGCGGTGCGGGCGGAACGGTGCCCGCGGGCGAGAAGGGGCGTGCGGTGCTCACTGGATGACCTCCTTGAAGATCTGTGCGAGGGACGGATGCTGCGGGGCGAAGCTGGCCACATCGCCGTGGTCGACGGCGCGTCGCAGCACACGCTGCGCGGTCTCGCCGGAGTCCACGTCGAAGAGGGCGTAGCCGCCGTCGAAGTCGACCACCTCGACCCCGGGCTCGGAGCGCAACCACCCCGCGTCGCCGGCCGAGAGCAGCTCGTACCTGCTCGTGGAGTGCTGCGTGCGCAGGCCCTCGCGCGATCCGGCGGCCCGGATCGTGCCGCCGGCGATGATGACGAGGTCATCGCACAGGCGCTCGACGACATCGAGCTGGTGCGAGGAGAACAGGATGGCGCAGCCCCGCTCGGCCCTCCCCTGCAGCACGCCGGCAACGACGTCGACCGCGAGGGGGTCCAGGCCCGAGAACGGCTCGTCGAGGATCAGCACCTGCGGGTCGTGCACGAGCGCGGCGGCGATCTGCGCACGCTGCTGGTTTCCCAGCGAAAGGGTCTCGACGTTGTCGTTCAGCCGCTCGCCGAGCCCGAGCTCCTGGAGCAGCGCGGTGGCCCGCACCGTGGCATCCGCCCGTTCGAAGCCGTGCAGGCGCGCGAGGTAGACGATGTGTTCGACCACCTTCATGCGCGGGTACAGTCCCCGCTCCTCGGGCATATAGCCGAAGCGGCGCCGGTCCGCCGTCGTCAGGGGGGTGCCGCCGAGCAGCACCTCGCCCTTGTCCTTGCTCAGCACGCCGAGCACGATGCGCATGGTGGTCGTCTTGCCGGCGCCGTTGCCGCCGACGAAGCCGGTGAGCCGACCGGGCGACACGGTGAAGGCGACGTCATCGAGCACCCGCCGGTCGCCGTAGCTCTTCGTGATGCCGCGGAGTTCCAACTGTCCTGAGGTCATGCCTCCACGGTACGGAGGACGTTCGCCGCAGGCATCCGCCGGGCGACGGATTATCGCGCTGCGCACGCGATCAGCCTCGCGAAGGGGACTCAGGTGAGTCCGCTGCGGTGCGCGATGACCGCCGCCTGCACGCGGTCGCGCGCTCCGAGCTTCTGCAGCACCTTGGAGACGTGGGTCTTGACGGTGGCCTCGCCGATGTAGAGGCGCTGCGCGATCTCCGCGTTGCTCATCGCCTGCGCCAGCAGTCGCAGCACCTCGGCTTCGCGCTCGGTCAGGGGCTCGGCGTGGATGGCGGGCCCGGCACCGGGAGCGGGCGGCGCTGTCTGGGCCACTCCCTCCGCCGCCGCATCCCCCGCATGGCGCTGCTGGGCGGCGAACCGCTCGATCACCCGCCGCGTGACCTCGGGGGCCAGCAGGGCGTCGCCGCCCGCGACGACCCGCACGGCGGAGACCAGCTCCTCGGGGCCGGCGTTCTTCAGCAGGAAGCCGCTGGCGCCGGCGTCGAGGGCGGCGAAGAGGTAGTCGTCGCGGTCGAAGGTGGTGACGATGACGACGGATGACGGCACGTCCGGGTCCGCGACGATCCGGCGGGTCGCGGCGATGCCGTCCATGTCGGGCATCTGCACGTCCATGCAGATCACGTCGGGGCGAAGCGCGGAGGCCGCGGCCACCGCCTCCGCGCCGGTCGCCGCCTCGCCGACGACCGTGATGCCGTCCTGCGCCTCGAGGATCGTGCGGAAGCCGGTGCGCAGGACCGCGTGATCATCCACCAGCAGCACGCGGATCATCGAGCGATCGCTCCGGCGGCGGGCGCGTCGGCGTCGGATGGCCCAGTGCCGGATCCTTCTGTGCCGGATGCTGCAGGGGCTCCGGACTGCGCGGCCGGCCGCGCGATCGGCACCCGCACGCGCACCCGGAATCCGCCGCGTTCACGGGGACCGGTGTCGATCGTCCCGCCCGATGCCGCGGCGCGCTCCCGCATGCCGAGGTGACCGAGACCGGGGCTCACGGCGCCCACCGCACGGCCGGTGTTCGTGATCTCCAGCTCGACGGTGTCGTCGGCGTAGCGCAGGCGCACCTCCGCGGTCGCGCCGGTGCCGGCGTGCCGGCGTGCGTTCGTCAGGGCCTCCTGGGCGACGCGATACAGGTTGACCTGCACCACCCCGGCGATGGGGACCGGGTCGCCGACGACGGTCATGGTCGTCGCGAGCCCGGCCGAGGTCGACGCGGTCGCGAGGGCATCGAGGTCGTCGAGACCGACCGTCGACGGGTCGTCGATGCTCCCGTCCGGCGCGGTCGCGGCATCCGGGCCCTCGGGGGCTCGCAGGGTCTCGAGCAGGTTGCGGAGATCTCGGATCGCCTCGCGCGCCGACTCCTCGACCCCGGCCAGCAGGGTCTTCGCGGCCGCCGGATCGCGGTCGATCACGGCCCGCGCCGCACCCGCCTGCACGCCCATCACCGACACGTGATGGGCGACGACGTCGTGCAGCTCGCGCGCGATGCGCACGCGGTCGAGTGCGACGGCCTGCGCCCCCGTCAGCTCCCGTTCCCGCTCGAGGTCCAGCGTGCGCTGCTCGAGCGCCGCCCTCTGGGCGGCGGAGGCCCATGCCCGCTCGCCGAAGTAGTATGCGCCGCCGAAGTACAGCACGTTGACCATGGTCGTGATCAGCATGTACGCGAGGAAGGGCGAGAAGGCGCCGGCCATGACTTCCGCGTCATCCGCCTGCTCGATCGCGTCGCGGTACATCACCACTAGAAGCCACGCGAACATGCCGATGATGATCGCGATGCGCACGATGGCGGCGCGACGCCGGTCCGTCGACCAGGCGCCCACCGTGTAGAGGGCGATGAACATCGCGATGTTGCCGACGTAGATCTCGGGGATGTGCAGCGTCACGGCGACGAAGTACGCGAGCGACACCAGCACCGCGACGACCGATGGCCACCGGCGCCGGACGGCCAGCGGGGCGGCAAGGGCGAACGCATAGCCGACCGCGAGGGGGAGAGGTGCCTGCTCGTCTCCGTAGACGCCGGCGATCGACGAGAGCGCGGCGCTGAAGACGGCGCCGACGAGGATGACCACAGCGAGCACGATGTCGCCTCGAAGCTCCCGCGCGGTGGGCCTGGGGCGCGGCGGGATGTCGGGGGTTCCCATGCCTCCACGGTACGGGGGAGGGCCGACCCGCGGCATCCGTCGCGCGGGGGAGGAACGCTTTCGAACTTGTTATTGACAAGCACGGTTGCTTTTTGCAAGTATCGGCTCATCGCCGCACCTGCGGCATCCACCATCACCGCACACGACCCCTAGGAGCAGTCATGAGCAGCATCTTCGTCAACCTGCCGACGAACGACCTCGACCGCGCGAAGTCCTTCTACACGTCGCTCGGCTTCGGCATCAACCCGCTCTTCACCGACGAGAACGCGGCGTGCATCGTCATCGACGACAACATCTACTTCATGGTGCTGACCAAGGAGTACTTCGCCACGTTCACCGACAAAGCCGTCGCCGACACGAAGACCAGCGCACAGGCGCTCATCGCGATCAGCCGCGACTCGCGCGAAGACGTGGACAAGACACTCGAGGCGGGGCTGGCGGCCGGTGGGTCGGAGCCGCGTCCGGTGCAGGACTACGGCTTCATGTACAACCGCGACCTGGAGGACCCGGACGGCAACATCCTCGAGTTCCTCTACATGGACCCGAAGGCCGCCGAGCAGGGTCCCGAGGCCTACATGGCGGAACAGGGCGCCTCGGCGTAGCCCAGACCATGGCAGCGCGCAGCTACGGGCAGTACTGCGGGGTCACCAACGCCGTCGAGCTGGTCGGCGAACGATGGGCGATGCTCATCGTTCGCGACCTGCTCGTCGGGCCGCGGCGCTACACCGACCTCAAACAGGGGCTCCCGCGCATCCCGACGAACATCCTCAGCACCCGTTTGAAGGAGCTGCAGGATGCCGGTGTCGTGCGCCGCGTGCCGCTGATGAACTGCGGGCTCGTCTACGAGCTCACCCCGTACGGCCGCGGGCTGGAGGACATCGTGCTCGCCCTCGGCCGCTGGGGCTTCCAGTCGATGGGCGATCCGGGGGAGGGTGACATCGTCACGGCGGACTCGATGACGATGGCGTTCCGCACGGCTTTCCGGGCGGATGCCGCGGCCGACCTGCCGCCCGCCGACTACGAGGTGCACATCGGGGAGGTCGTGCTCCGCGTGCGGGTCGCCGGGGACGAGCTGTCGATCATCCAGCTCTCGCCGCCGGCTCCGCCCGTCGGCGGACGCCCGCCGGCCGGTCAGCCCGACGTCGTGATCGCCGCCGGCCCCGGCATCCGGCACGTCATCTCCGGTGCGCTGTCGCCTGGTGAGGCGATCGACCAGGACGTGCTCGCCGTCGTGATGGGCGACGCGTCGCTGCTCGAGCGCTTCGCCGCCACCTTCCACATCCCCCCGCTGGGCGCCGCGGCCTGACGTTCCCGTCGCCGGGCGGAGCGGTGCGCTAGATTCGCGCCATGAGCGACGACAGGGAGCTGCTCGCACGCCAGCGTCGGGATGTGCCCGTCGGCGTCGTCATGGTCGGCATGTCTGTCGTCGTGTGGTGGCCGGCCTTCACCCTCGGCGTGTACGGCGAGCTCTTCTTCGACCAGATCCTCACCCTCTGGGCGGCCTCGACCGCGGCGTTCGTGTTCGTGCTCGTGGAGCGCCAGCCGGTCGGCGCGAGGTTGGCCCGCGCTCTCGTCCTGCTGGTGCCCTCGGCATACATCGTGCTGCTGTTCGTCGTCGGCGAGACGGAGGACATGCTGGTTGCGCTCGCCGACCTCGCGGCGATCGGTGCGGTGCTCATCGGCGTCCCGTTCACCCTGTGGGTGCTGGTGCGCATCGTGTGGCCGGACTTCGCCACCGTGACCACTCGCCGAACCAAATGGCTCATCGCGCTCGTCGTGCTGGGCATCGCCATCGCGTCGTTCGTGCTCGGGCTCAACCAATCGCAGTTCCTCACGTGCGAGGACTTCACACTGAGCGGCAACTTCCTGCCGGACGACTGCACTCCCGCACCGAACCCCGACGACTGACGGCAGGTCGTCAGGCTTCGACAGTCTCAGGCTTCGAGAGGGTGAGGCTTCGACGGGCTCAGGCTTCGACAGGCTCAGGCTTCGACAGGCTCAGGCTTCGACAGGCTCAGCCGAAGATCATGGGACGGTCGTCGTCGTCCTCCGGGGTCTCGAGGGCCAGGTCCACGACGACGGGAACATGGTCGCTCGGCACTTCGCCCTTGCGCTCGTTGCGATGGATCGCGGCGGCGGCGACGGCGTCGGCGAACGCCTTCGAGCCGAGGATGAAGTCGATGCGCATGCCCTCGTTCTTGGGGAAGCGCAGCCGCTTGTAGTCCCAGTACGTGTACCCCGAGGGAACGAGCGGGCGGACGACATCCTGCAGCCCCGCGGCCTCGAGCGCCTGGAAGGCGGCACGCTCGAGCTCGCTCACGTGGGTGGAGAAGCCGGGCTGCACGGCGGGATCGCCGTTGTCGGCATCCGTCGGCGCGATGTTGAAATCGCCGACGAGGGCCAGAGCCTTGTCGGGCGTCCGGGTCAGCGTCTCCTGCGTGTACTGCGCGAGGGCGGTGAGCCAGTCGAGCTTGTAGTAGTAGTGCGGGTCGCCCAGCGAGCGGCCGTTGGGCACGTAGAGGCTCCATACCCGGATGCCGCCGATCGTGCCGCCGATCGCCCGCGCCTCCTGCGGTGCGTCGATGCCCGAGTGCCCCTTCGCGAATCCGGGCATTCCGGGAAAGGCATGCTCGACGTCTTCGATCGGCTCGCGGCTCGCGATGGCGACGCCGTTCCATTGATTCAGCCCGTGCGCGACGACGTGGTAGCCGGCGTCTTCGAACTCCTCGGTCGGGAACTGCTCCGGCGTGCACTTGATCTCCTGCATCGCCAGCACGTCGATGCCCTCGCGCACGGCGAAGTCGAGTGTGCGGGTGACGCGTGCGCGGATCGAGTTGACATTCCAGGTGGCCAGGCGCATGGATCAAGCCTAGGGCGGACGGCCGACGCTCAGCCCCCGCGCGGCGCCGCCCTAGAATCGGGGGATGACCGCCTCCACACCCGAACTCGAGGCCGACCGCCATGGCCTGATCGCCCTCGTCAGGGACGAGGCGGTGTTCCACGGGGACTTCACCCTCTCGAGCGGCAGGAAGGCGTCGTACTACGTCGACATGCGCAAGCTCACGCTCGATCATCGGGCGGCGCCGGCGATCGGGCGCATCATGCTGGACCTGATCCATGACATCCCCGGCGTCGCCGCCGTCGGTGGACTCACCCTCGGGGCCGACCCCATCGCGAACGCGATCATGCACGAATCGGCGCGCACCGAGACACCGGTCGACGCCTTCGTCGTCCGCAAGGAGCCCAAGGACCACGGCCGTGGCAGGCAGGTCGAAGGGGCGGATGTCGCGGGAAAACGTGTCGTGGTCGTCGAAGACACCTCGACCACGGGTCAGTCAGCGCTGAAGGCCGTCGAAGCCCTGCGCAAGGTGGGGGCGGAGGTCGTCGCGGTGGCCGTCATCGTCGACCGGGCGACCGGGGCCCAGGCCGCCGTCGAGGCGGCGGGGCTCGAGTGGCGTGCGGCGATCACCCTCGAGGACCTGCAGCTCGACCCGCAGTAGGGCCGAGCCCGCGCCGGTCGGGGTCAGTCCCCGCGACCGCGTCCCCTCCACCACGCCACCCCGAACACGATGAGCGTGCCGAGCAGCACGATGACCGTCACGGCATAGAGCAGGGCCTGTTCGTTCACAGCGGCCTCTTTCCGTTCGCGGCATCCGCCACGATCTTCGCCACGCGGGCGTCGCGGGTCTCGGGACGCTTGGCCGCATCCACGGCCGCTATGCCGAACTTGCGCGCCGAGGGCGGGAAGGCGTCCCAGTTCTGCCGCGCCGCGGGCTCGGCGTCGAGCGCGGCTGCGAGTTCGGGCGGCTCGATCATCGCCTCGGCGCGGTCGAGGATCGTCCACGATCCGTTCGCCCTGGCCTGCTCGACGGCCCGGATGCCGGCATCCGCCATGAGCCCGGCCGCCTCGAGCTCGATCAGCCGTGCCTTGTTCGTCGCCGCCCACCCGCTGCTGGGGCGCCGGGGCGAGAACCACAGCCCGCCGGTCTCTTCGTCGAACGTGCGCACGGGGCCATCGATCCATCCGAAGCAGAGCGCCTGGCGGATCGCGTCCTCGTACGGCACGTAGCGATCCGTGAACCCGGGGCGCCCGCGCACGAGCCAGGCGCCCTTCGCCCGGGTGTGGTTCTCCTGAAGCCACGACCGCCAGGTCGCGGCATCCGGCGCCACCACCTTCTCGCCGTCATCGAGCGCACCCATGCCGCGACGATACCGCTGTCTCCGACGCTTCGGAGAGCCGGCTAGATGACGCTGCTCTAGATGACTTCGGGCAGCTCGGTCTCGATCGGGTCTGCCGGAAGCAGATCGGCGACGGAGTCCAGCACCTCGCTCGGACGAAAGGGGTACCGCTCGATCTCGGCACGATCGCTGATGCCGGTCAGCACGAGCACCGTGTGCAGGCCCGCCTCGATGCCGGCGACGATGTCGGTATCCATGCGGTCGCCGATCATTCCGGTGTTCTCGGAGTGCGCGCCGATGCGGTTCAGCGCCGAGCGGAACATCATCGGGTTCGGCTTGCCGACGACGTACGGCTCCTTGCCGGTGGCCTTGGTGATGAGCGCCGCGAACGCGCCGGTGGCGGGCACGACACCGCTCGGCGTCGGGCCTGTCGCATCGGGGTTCGTCACGATGAAGCGCGCGCCGGCGTTGATGAACCGGATCGCCTTCGTGATCGCCTCGAAGGAGTACTGGCGCGTCTCGCCGACCACGACGTAGTCGGGCTGCGACTCGGTCATGATGAAGCCGGCCTCGTGCAGGGCGGTCGTGAGCCCCGCCTCACCGATGACGTACGCGGTGCCACCAGGCAGCTGCGAGTGCAGGAAGTCGGCGGTCGCGAGCGCGGATGTCCAGATGCGCTCCTCCGGCACGTCGAGGCCGGACCGCGCCAGTCGCGCGCTCAGATCGCGGGGCGTGAAGATCGGGTTGTTCGTCAGCACCAGGAACGGTGTACCCGCGTCGCGCCAGTACGCCAGCAGTTCCGAGGCTCCCGGCACGGGGCGGTTCTCGTGCACCAGCACGCCGTCCATGTCGGTCAGCCAGCACTCGATCTCGTCGCGGCGCGCCATGCGCCCAGCCTACGGGCCGGGCGTGACCGGCCGGTGAACGGGCGCTGCGGGGGCGCCCCCGCCACCCAGGATGTCGACGGTCAAGCTAGCTAGGCCTCCTAGCGAGGAGACCGGAAAACGGGCGTAGGGTCTACGTGTGACCCGATCCGAAGCCGCTTCCGCGTGGGATCCGGAGCGCCTTCCGGACCTCTCCGGACGCGTCTATCTCGTCACCGGTGCGAACGCCGGCCTCGGCTACTTCTCGAGCGAACAGCTCGCCGGGGCGGGCGCACACGTCATCATGAGCGGCCGCAATCCCCACCGCCTCGCCGCCTCTCGCGCGGCGATCGGGCGCCGCGTGGACGGCGCCTCGGTCGAGACGCTTCTGCTCGACACCAGCAACCTCGGATCGGTGCGCGCCGCCGCCGCCTCGGCCGGCGCCCGCGGCCGGATCGACGGGGTGATGCTGAACGCCGGCATCGTGCATCCACCGCGCACGCGCACGGTGACGGCGGATGCCGGGCGCGAGCTCGTGCTGGCCACCAACGTGCTGGGTCACTTCGTGCTCGCCGCCGAGCTGCTCCTCTCGCTCACCCGCACCAGCGGGCGCATGGTCTGGCTCGGGAGCATGGCCACGCGTCTCGGCGCGTACGACCCCCTCGACCTCGAACTGCGCGACGGGTACACGGGCTGGCGCGCATACGCGCAGTCGAAGGTGGCCGCGCAGGTGCTCGGATTCGAGGCCGACCGGCGGCTCCGCGAGTCCGGCATCCCCGTTCAGAGCGTGGTCGCGCACCCGGGCTATTCGGTCAGCGGCCGCACTGCCGGCATCCACGGCGTCAACATGCCGTCGCGGCGGGCGCGGTTCCTCGACAACCTGCAGGCGCCGATCACCCAGAGCAAGGAGTACGGGGCGTGGTCACCGGTCCGCGCGCTGGTCGATCCGAGGATCGCAGGCGGCGAATACTGGGGTCCGTCGTCGCTCACTCGCGGGGCACCCCGTCGGCAGACGGCTTCGAAGACCTCGCTGGACCCTGAGGTCGGGACGCGCGTGTGGGCCGACTGCGAGAGGCTGACCGGCATGCACTGGCCCTTCGCGAAGGCCGCACGCACCCTGCGGAAGGGCGCCGCGTGATCTCCCGGGAGCTGGCCGCCGCCCTGCGCGCCGAGGGACTCGTGTGGCACCCGGCATCCGGCGACCGCTTCACGCTCGATCTGCCCACGCAGAACGAGATCGAGGATGACGTCTTCACGGTCAGCGAGATGACCATCGAGCCGTACAAGTATCCGACGGGCACGATCCTCGGGTTCAACGGCACCACCGAGTGGGCGCTCGACTCGGTGAGCATCGAGCAGACCATCTGGCTGCCGCGCGAGGATCAGCTCCGGGAGATGCTCCGGGGCTCGTTCCGCTCGCTCAGTCGCGTCGGCGACGCGTTCGTCGTCGAGATCGGGTGGAGCGACCGGATGCTGGATGCCGACGAGCCGTCGATCCAGACGTTCGAGCACCCCGAGCCGGCCGAGGCGTACGGCCTCGCGGTGCGGGAGCTGATCCGCCGATCGCGCTGAGGTCAGCACGCCGGAATACGGCATCCGGGCATGGCGTGTGGTGTCGCGTCTGCATCTGTGTCACGCTTCGAGAAACGCGACAACGCCTACGTCATCGCCCGCTCGCTGTCTCGCCGCACGAGCGACCGGGTGACCGCCGAGCAGTCCCTCCACCCCGCACCGGTGAGATGCGGGGGAGAGCGAGGAGGCTCATCGTGCTCACGGTCCTGGAAGATGCGCCGGTCGTCGTCGATCGATCGACAGACGAGCGTCCCTGCCACCTGGCGTGGTGCGGCTGCCGGGGGCGGGCGACGCACGCCGGCATGTGCCTCACGTGCGGCGACGTGTCCATGCTCTGCACCTCACACGCCGAACTCTTCGCGTCGTTCACATGCAAGCCCATCGGCCTGCAGACCCTGCGCTGCGAGGCGTGCGGCATGCGCGGGTTCGTTCCCAGCCGGTTCTCGATCGACCCGCTCTGACCGCGGAACCCGGTGTGCCGCCTCGGTTCAGGCCGTCAGCCAGATCGCGTCACCGGCTCCCGTCGGCAGGTCGACTGTGCTGCCGCCGAGCGTCACGCGGTCGCCGCCCTCCACCGTGACGACGCGGCCCACGACGAGCCCGATGCCCTCGAGCGCTCGCAGCAGGGCCGGGTCCCGATCGCTCACGCGCAGCACCCGACCCTCGTGCGACGCCGGCGCCGAGCCGAGCAGCAGGAACGCCTCCCGGTGCACGGAGCCATCGGCATCCGGAATGGCGTCGCCGTGCGGGTCGAACCTCGGATGTCCCAGCCGCTCGTCGATCTTGCCCAGCAGGCGGTCGCTGATGGCGTGCTCCAGCACCTCGGCCTCGTCGTGCACTTCATCCCACGCGTAGCCGAATTCGCTGACCAGCCACGTCTCGATCAGGCGGTGCCGACGGACCATGCCCAGGGCGCGCGCCTCACCGGTGGCCGTCAGGCGCACGGCGCCATAGGGGACGTGCGACACCAGGCCTCCCGCCGCGAGCTTCTTCACCATCTCGGTCACCGACGACGGCGCCACCCCCAGCTTCGCCGCGAGGGCCGACGGGGTGATCGCCTCGTCCTGCCACTCGGTGTGCGAGTAGATGGTCTTGAGGTAGTCGTCGGCTGCCGGTGATGCCACGGGTCCAGGGTAGGACACGGGTCTGGTCGCGCCCCGGCTCGGGTCTCGGATCGCCGCGTCGATCAGGCGCCCGTGATGACCAGCCAGAGGAGCAGGCCGTTGAGGGCGATGAGGAAGACGGATGCCAGGATTCCGGCGACCGTCGTGCCGAGACGGTTGCGGAACCGGCCGAGCGTCCGCTCCTGCGCCGTGAGCGCGACCAGGGGGATGAGCGCGAACGGGATGCCGAAGGACAGCACGACCTGGCTCAGCACGAGGGCGAGTGTCGGGTCGAAGCCGAGGCCGAGGATGATCAGCGCCGGGATCAGCGTCACGAGGCGGCGGGCGAGCAGCGGCACCCGCACATGCAGCAGCCCCTTCATGATCTCGGCTCCCGCGTAGGCGCCCACGGACGTCGAGGCGAGACCCGAGGCGAGCAGTCCGACGGCGAACATCGTCGCGATCGCCGGGCCCAGGGTCTGTGCGAGGGCGGTGTATGCCCCCTCAAGGCTGTCGGTTCCCGGCACACCGGCCAGGTTCGCCGCCGCGAGCAGCAGGATGCAGAGGTTCACCGTGCCCGCGATGATCATGGCGATCGAGACATCCCAGCGCGTGGCGCGGAGCAGGCGGGAGGTCGTGACACCCCGTGCACCCTCTAGATCCTTCGCCGTGACGCTGGTGCGCGAGGCCGGTTCTGTCAGGGGCTGCTCGCTGGTCGCTTGTTGTGGGTTCCCGGGCCTGGATGCCGCACGAAGCGACCAGCGAAGAGGAGTAGCGGGCACCGCGCGGGCGCCCGCCGGCGCGAAGCGGTCGCGCGCGAGGGCGCTGTGCGCGTAGATGGCGTGCGGCATGATCGTGGCGCCGAGGATGGATGCCGCGAGCAGCACCGAACCGGCGTCCTCGAACCGGGGCACGAGTCCCCCGACGACACCGGCGGGATCGGGCGGCCCGACGAAGACTCCGACCGTGAATCCGATGGCGATGATGGCCATGAGCCCGATCACCACGAACTCGAACGTGCGCGGACCCCGGCGGGACTGCAGCACGAGGAGCCCCATCGATACGGCACCGGTGATGAGGCCGCCCCAGAGCAGCGGCACCTGGAACAGCAGGTTGAGCGCGACCGCGCCGCCGATCACCTCGGCGATGTCGGTCGCCATGGCGACGAGCTCCGCCTGAATCCAGTACGCGCGGCGGGCCCAGCGGTTCCGGATGCGGCGGCCGAGCACCTCCGGCAGGCTCTCGCCCGTGACGACCCCGAGCTTCGCCGAGAGGTACTGGATGAGCCAGGCCATGACGTTGCCGAGCACCACAATCCAGACGAGCAGATACCCGTAGATCGCGCCGGCGGTCATGTTGCTCGCGACGTTGCCCGGGTCCAGATACGCGACCCCGGCGACGAGGGCCGGCCCGATCAGCCACGCGAGACGCGGCACACTGACCGGGGGGGCCGGACCCGGGGGCACCTTCGGCGGCGGAGCGGCCGGGCCTGCGGACACCGCCCCCGGCGCTGCTGACCCTCCGGCGGTCGCCGGCGCGGGGAGGTCTCCCGTGCTCTTCGGCCGCTTCGCCTGATACATGCCGACACTCTACCCACTTTTAGGCACACCGAAAAGAGGCGGCCGCGTGCCGGAGTCAGGGCGCACGGGGGCTGGGAGTGGCACAGCAACCGGTGCCCGGGGTCGGAGGGAACCAGCCAGCCTGAATGCGGTACGGCGTGCGACCCTCGGTAGCCTGATCCGGTGACAGCCGCCGACGCCCCGCTTCCGCCCGAGGAGTCACACCCGCCGGAGCCACCGCCCCTCACGGCCGAGCGCTCGCCGGCCGGGGCGCCGGAGCCACCGCGCCCAACGGCCGAGCGCTCGCCGGCCGGGGCGCCGGAGCCACCGCCCCCCACCCCCGAGCACACGACGCACGGCGTCGGCCCGTGGCCCGGCGGCCCCGAGGGGTGGCCGGCCGATCCGGAGTTCGATCCGGAGCTGCTCGCGCACGGCGACACCCGCAACGTCATCGATCGCTACCGGTACTGGCGCATGGATGCCATCGTGGCGGACCTCGATGTGCGCCGCCATCCGTTCCACGTGGCCATCGAGAATTGGCAGCACGACATGAACATCGGCTCGATCGTGCGCAGCGCCAACGCGTTCCTCGCCGACACGGTGCACATCATCGGCCGTCGCCGGTGGAACAAACGAGGCGCGATGGTCACCGACCGCTACCAGCACGTCGTGCACCACGAGGATGTCGCCGCCTTCGCCGCGTGGGCCGCATCCGAGACGCTGCCCGTGATCGCCGTGGACAACGTCGACGGCTCGGTGCCCGTGGACCGCGCGGACCTGCCCGAGCGCTGTGTGCTGCTCTTCGGTCAGGAGGGGCCGGGCCTCAGCAGCGAGGCGCTCGCCGCGGCATCCGGCATCGTCGAGATCACTCAGTACGGCTCGACCCGCTCGATCAACGCGAGCGCCGCGGCGGCCGTCGTGATGTACGAATGGTGCCGCCGGCACGCCGGCTGAGCAGCCCACGCCGCCGTCGGGCTCACACGTTCCGTACAGGAATCGCTGGGCAGTCGTCCAGAAGAGCCACGCAGAATCGGGAACTTGCGTCTGCCCGAGACGCAGCACGTCGGCACGCTCCGGCGCCGCCCCACCCGAAGGACAGTTCCTCTTCGCATGCTCTCCCGCGCCACGCTCCGCCATGCCCGCACCCGCATACTCCATGTCGACCGCGCCCGCCGCTTCGCACCTCTCGCCCTCGGGCTCGCGGTCGCCATCGGCGCCGTCACGCTGACCGGCGCGGCCACCGCCGCCCTTCCCGCCGGCGCGACGGAGATCGGCTCCTCCGCAACCGCGCTGCAGGCGGGCGTCCCGACCGGTCTGGGCGATGCCGAGACTCTGCGCAACATCACGGAGGGTGCGGAGGACGCGCGTCGAAGCGCCGACGCGACCGAGCGGCGTGTGACGTCGCTGGAGGCCGACGTCGAGGCGGCGGGCCTGGACCTCGGCGCCGGAAGCACCGTCATCGACACCACCGAACTGAGGGCGCGCATCGACCAGCTCGACGCGTCCGAGGTGCTCCCGGTGCTGATGCTGCCGGCGCTGACCGAGAAGACGGTGGACGAGACGGCACGCGTGTCGGCGCTCGCCACCTCCCTGCGCGAGCGCCTCGTCGCCGCGCAGGCCCAGAAGGCGGCGGAGGAAGCGGCCGCGGCGGCCGCAGCCGCGGCCCAGCGCGCCGCCGAAGAGGCCGCGGCGCAGGCGCAGCGGGAGGCCGAGGCGGCAGCCGCCGCCCTCGCCAACGCCAATACCGTCGATGGTGCGAAGGCGACGGCCGAGCAGATGGCGTCCGCCGAGTACGGCTGGGGATCCGACCAGTTCTCGTGCCTCGTCTCCCTGTGGAGCAAGGAGTCCGGCTGGAATTACGAGGCCTACAACTCCGGCAGCGGTGCCACGGGCATTCCGCAGGCGCTTCCCGGCAGCAAGATGGCCAGCGCCGGCTCGGACTGGCAGACGAACGCCTCGACGCAGATCAGCTGGGGCCTGCAGTACATCTCGTCGGTCTACGGCACGCCGTGCAGCGCCTGGGGCCACTCGCAGGCGACCAACTGGTACTGATGACCGGATGCCGGGACAGTGCCGCCCGGCTGGTGCTGACGACCGGATGCCGGCAGGGCGCCGCCCGGAGCGCCCGACGTCACGTGACTCCGACGACCATCCACTGGGTGCCGCGTGCGCGCCACCCCAGCGTCGCCAGCCGGGCCAGCAGGTAGCCGCCGAAGAAGGCCACCGAGAGCCAGGTGAGCCCGGCGCTGCCCGTGACGCCGCTCGCGACCACCCACCACAGCAGGGGCAGGTAGCAGGCGAGGTTGATCACCCCGGTCACCGCCAGGTACTTCGCGTCACCGGCGCCGATCAGCACCCCGTCGAGAACGAACACGAGTCCCGCGACCGGCTGGGCCACGGCGAGCACCAGCAGCGCCGGCTGGATCGCTGCGGCCAGCTCGGGGTCGCCGGTGAACACCAGACCGAGAACGCCCGAAAGCGCGGCGATCGCCCCGCCGACGATCACCCCGAACGCCAGACCCCAGCGCCCCACCCGGCCCAATACGCGACGCACCTGCGGGATGTCGCCCGCGCCGAGGCCCTTGCCGATCAGCGCCTGGGCGGCGATCGCCAGGGCATCGAGGGCGAAGGCGGCGGCGGAGAAGATCGTGAACACCACCTGGTATCCGGCCAGCTCCTGGGTGCCGAGCGCCGTGGCGGCCACCACCGAGAGCAGGAACGCGATGCGCAGCGAGAGGGTGCGCAGGAACAGCCAGCCACCGGCACGTGCCGATCCGCGCATGCCGTCACGATGGGGGCGGATGGATGCCGCGTGGCGGCGCGCGAGGCGTGCGACGACAGCGACGTAGGCGGCGACCATCGCCCACTGGGCGACGACCGTGCCGATCGCCGAGCCCGCGATGCCCCACCCGAACCCGTAGATGAATAGCCAGTTGAGCAGCGCGTTCGCGGCGAAGCCGAGCCCGGCGATCCACAGCGGGGTGACGGTGTCCTGCATCCCGCGCAGCAGCCCCGTGGCGGCGAACACGATCAGCATCGCGGGCAGCCCGCCCATCGAGATGCCGAGGTAGGTGTCGGCGGCTTCCGTCACCTCGGGCGATGCCCCGAAGAGCCCGACCAGGAACGGCGTCGAGGCGTATCCGGCGAGCGCGAGGACGGCGCCGATGCCGAGGGCCAGCCACATCCCGTCGATGCCGACCGACACCCCGCGCGACGGATCGCCGGCGCCGAGCCGGCGGGCGACCGCCGGTGTGGTGGAGTAGGCGAGGAACACCATCAGCCCGACGATCGTCTGAAGCACGGCTGATGCGATGCCCAGGCCGGCGAGGGGCACGACGCCCAGATGGCCGACGAGCGCGGCATCCACGATCAGAAAGAGCGGTTCGGCGACGAGCGCACCGAGCGCGGGCACGGCGAGGCGCAGGATGTCGCGATTCAATCCGCCGCGCACTTTCCGTTCGGCCGTCACAGCTTCGAGCCTATTGACCCCGTGCGACTCGGCCGCCCGCTCTCCCCAGGCCGTCGGGGGAGGCCGCCCAGGCACATATCCTGTATGTCATGACCGAGAACCCCCGATCCGGTCTCGCACTCGACGAGCTGAGCGCTGAGATCCGTCCCCAGGACGACCTGTTCCGCCATGTCAACGGCAACTGGATCGACCGCACCGAGATCCCGGAGGACAAGGCCCGCTGGGGGTCGTTCCACCTGATCGCGGAGCAGGCCGAAAAGGACGTGCGCACGATCGTCGAGGAGTCGCGGGACTTCGAGCCGGGCACCGAGGCGCGCAAGATCGGCGACCTCTACACGAGCTTCATGGACACGGAGCGCATCACGGCGCTCGGTGCCGCCCCGCTCGCCGGGCAGCTCGCGGTCGTCGACGCGATCGACGACATCCCGTCGTTCCTCCGCACGGTCGGCGCCCTCGAGCGCGACGGTGTCGGGGGTATCATCGACCTGTATGTGGAGCCGGACCCGGGCAACCCGCAGCGGTATGTGCCGTTCTTCCTGCAGAGCGGCATCTCCCTGCCGGATGAGAGCTACTACCGTCTCGAGAACTTCACCGACACCCGGGCGGCCTACCTGGCGCACATCGCGCGGATCCTCGACCTCGCGGGGATCCCGGACGCCACGGCCGCGGCGGATCGGGTCTTCGCCCTCGAGACCGAGCTCGCCACCCACCACTGGGACAACGTGCGCAGCCGCGACGCCATGGCCACCTACAACCTCAAGACGTGGGAAGAGGTGCAGGCGCTCATCGGCGTCGACCTGACGCCCTGGCTCGACGCGATCGCGCCCGAGCACCAGGGCGCCTTCGCCGAGGTCGTCGTCTACCAGCCGAGCTTCCTCGAGGGCCTCGGCGCGCTGCTCACCGAGGAGCGCCTCGAGGATTGGAAAGCCTGGCTGCGCTTCAAGATCGTGCACGCCGGTGCGGCGTTCCTCTCCGACGAGTTCGTCGACGAGAACTTCTCGTTCTACGGCACGCAGCTCACCGGGGTACCCGTCAATCGCGAGCGTTGGAAGCGCGGCGTCAGCCTCGCGGAGGCGGCCCTCGGTGAGGCGATCGGCAAGGTCTACGTGGAGCGTCACTTCCCGCCGGCCGCGAAGCAGCAGATGGACGTGCTGGTCGCCAACCTCATCGAGGCCTACCGTGACAGCATCTCGAAGCTCGAGTGGATGACGCCCGAGACGCGCGAGCGCGCCCTCGCCAAGCTCGATGCCTTCACCCCGAAGATCGGCTACCCGGTCACCTGGCGCGATTACTCGGCGGTCGAGATCGACGCCGCCGACCTGGTCGGCAATGTGCGGCGCGCCCATGTGGCCGAGCACGACCGGCAGCTCGGAAAGGTCGGCCAGCCGATCGACCGCGACGAGTGGCACATGACACCGCAGACGGTCAACGCGTACTACAACCCGCTGATGAACGAGATCGTGTTCCCGGCGGCGATCCTGCAGTACCCGTTCTTCGACCCGGAGCGCGACGCCGCCGCCAACTACGGGGGCATCGGCGCGGTCATCGGCCACGAGATCGGCCACGGGTTCGACGACCAGGGCAGCCGGTTCGACGGCGACGGCAAACTGCAGGACTGGTGGACGGATGCCGACCGCGCGGCGTTCGAGGAGCGCACCAGCAGCCTGATCGCCCAGTACAGCGAGCTGAAGCCTGCCGGCCTCGACGGCGATCACGTGGTCAACGGCGCGCTCACGATCGGCGAGAACATCGGCGACCTCGGCGGCCTCGGCATCGCACTCAAGGCCTACGAGCTGTCGCTCGGCGGCGCGGAGGCGCCGGTGATCGACGGCTACACGGGTGTGCAGCGCCTGCTCCTCTCGTGGGCGCAGATCTGGCAGCAGAAGGGCCGGAACGCCGAGACCATCCGTCTTCTCACCATCGACCCGCACTCGCCCAACGAGTTCCGGTGCAACCAGATCGTGCGCAACATCGACGCGTTCTATGATGCGTTCGGTGTCACAGAGGCGGACGCCCTCTGGCTCGAGGAGGACCAGCGCGTCACCATCTGGTGACCGCTCGGCGCCCGGCGATGCGGCCGGGCCGCCGCATCCGCTTCTGCACATCCTGACAACAGAACACCGCCCCGCACGCACGTTCCTCGCGCAACCCTGCGCATGCACGTCTCCCCCTCATCGGAAGGACACATTCTCGTGGGCACGCCCCCAGAGCCCCAACGGGCCGCAGAGTCGCTACGGGGGTCGCGACGAAGCAACAGAAGACTGCCGAGGAGGGCGGCAGTCGGACGTCGTTCATTCGTGTCGACGCTCAAGGCGCTCGATGAACTCGCCGAGTCCGGCGCACGTGTCTCCGTGCACGTCGCCGACCTCGACCGTGCAACCGTCGTGCTCTCGGGCGATGACTACCTGACGCATCCCATCGCGGGGCTCGGGATCGTGCCGCTGCTCATCGAGGTCGCCGCCGGATTCGAGGCGGGAACGCTCGAACCGCTCGAGATCATCGACCGCTCATCGGTCGAACGCGTCGCCGTCGGCGGAATATGGCAGCACCTCAAGGCGCCGGCGCTGCCGCTGGTCGATCTCGCCGTGCTGACCGCCGCGTCGGGTGACGCCCTCGCCGCGAACGCGCTGCTGCAGCGCGTGGGGCTGGATGCCGTGCGGGCGCGGATCGAGACGCTCGGGCTGCAGCGCTCCGCGCTCCTCGATCGCCTGCGCGACGAGCGGGGGCCGGATGACGCCCCGCACTTCGCGCTCGGTTCGGCGGGGGAGCTCGCGGGCATCTTCGCTGCGCTGGTCAACTCCAAGGTCGTCAGCCCCGGCGTCAGCGCCCAGGTGGCGGAGTGGCTCAGCCTGAACCACGACCTCAGCCTGGTCGCCTCCGCGACGGGACTCGATCCGTTCGCGCACGAGAACGACGAGCACGGGCTGCTGTTCATCAACAAGACGGGGCGGGACGCCGGCATCCGCGTCGAAGCCGGCGTGCTCGCCGGTCCGCGCGCCGGCATCTCGTACGCACTGATCGTGTGCTTCGACGACCTGTCCATCGCGCATCGGCTGCGGGCGCAGGAGGCCTTCCGCATCCTCGGCGTCGACCTCATGGAGTACGTGTTCTGAGTCGGCGCGGCCGCGGAAGCGGGCCAGCCCCCACGCGAGTGCACGGCCTAGCGCCGAGCGCACGGGATGCCGGCGTCGCGACGCCGTGCTGTCGACGGGATGCCGTGCGCTCGGCGCCACGAGTCCCATCGGGCTCGGGGTCAGTGGTCGAGGGTGTCGACCAGGGCGAGTCCTGAGCGGCCCCACTCGATCTCGACGCGGGCGCGTTCGACGAGGCCCTCGTAGGCGAAGCGCTTGTAGGCGACCGTCCGGTCGCGCTCCTCCGGCGGCGTGACCGCGAGGCGCCGGACGAGCATCGGGTTGTCGCGGGCGGCGATGCGTCGCAGCTCGCCCTCCCACTGGTCGAGCAGCTCCTCATAATGCGCGATATGCGCGCGGAGGAACGACCGGGCGGCCTCGGGAGTGGCGGACTCGAGATACGCGGCCTTCAGATGCGCGGGGTCCCGCACCCGCTGGTAGTCCAGCGGGGAGTCCATCCAGGCGAGGAACGCCTGCTCGCCGGCGTCCGTCACGTGGTACATGCGCCGTGTGCCTCGTTCGCCGCGGGTCTGCTCCTCCGGCTCGATCAGTCCCTCGTCGGCCATCTTGCGCAGCTCGGGGTAGATCTGGGAGTCGGGGGCATGCCAGACGTGTCCGACCGACTCGGCGAACTGCTTCTGCAGGTCGTAGCCCGAGAGGGGCCCGACGCGCAACAGGGCCAGCAGCGCGTACCGCAGGCTCATCCGGTCTCCTTCACTGGTGTGGCCCCGAGGCTACCAATGCGACGAGGGGGCCCGAGCGTGCCCGGACCCCCTCATGCCTTGCAGGCTCAGTCGTTCTTGTAACCGGTGCGCCAGCCGCCGTGGTAGGTCGCGCGGGCGACGGTCGAGTACGGCACCGGGCTGACCACGGCGCGGACTTCGATCTGCTCGTGCGGCTCGACGCTCGCCTTCTTGGTGCCGCCGTCCGGCTCGCCCCAGACGACCTTCAGCTCGGTGCCCTCGGGCACGTCGGGATCGACCGTCGCGAGCGAGAGGCCGCGGCGCTCGTTCGCGCTGTAGCCGGTGAACATCGAGAAGCCGACCACGGTGCCGTCCTCATCCACGACGGAGTCGTAGTTCGCCGACCCGTAGTTCGCCAGCGGCAGGTCGAAGAACTTGTAGTTGGGGCCGTCGACGTTCAGCAGCGACGTCCAGACCTTGCCGAGGTCCTCGGCATCCCAGGCGAGCGTGACCTTCTTGCGCTGCGAGGCCGGGTCGACCTTCTCGAGCGCGTCGCGGCCGATGAAGTCGTGGTCGAACTTGACGAAGTTGCCGTATCCCAGTTCCCAGGGCGTCAGGTAGTAGTCCTCGATGTTGCCGGAGACGAAGGATCCCGCCAGCGTGCCCGTGGCCTCGTAGCCGTCCGCGGGCAGCCATTCGCGGTAGCCGCGCTCCTCGGCCCCTGTATAGATCGCTGGCAGCGGGGAGGGGATCCAGCCCGACTCGAGCGTGTTGGACGGGTAGGCGCGTGAGCCGACGGGAACGAGGCCGAACTCCGCACCGGCCTCGACGATGGCCGTCCAGATGCGGTCGTGATCGGCGTACGGCCCCCAGATCTCGAGACCCGGTGCCCCGGCCATGCCGTGGCGGAGGGTGCGCACCGTGGTGCCGTCGATCGTCATGGTCGACATGTTGAAGAACTTCAGCTGCTCGAGCGTGCCGCCATTGAGCTTCTCGATGACCTGCCAGGCGTTCGGGCCCTGGATCTGGAAGCGGTAGTACTTGCGCCTCACCTCGTGCCCGTATGGACGCGACGGCGAGCGGCGGTCGATCTCGATGTCGAGGTTCGCGTAGCCGCCCGTCTCGCCGTGGTACAGCAGCCAGTTCGAGGCGGGCGCGCGCCCCACGTACACGTACTCGTCCTCGGCCTCGCGGAACAGGATGCCGTCGCCGATGACGTGGCCGGCCGCCGTGGTCGGCACGTACTGCTTGGCCTTGTCGACCGGGAAGACCGCGGTGGAGTTGATCGCCGTGTCGGAGATCAGCTTGATGGCGTCGGAGCCCTTCAGAAACAGGTTGTCCATGTGGTGGGACTGGTCGTAGAGCACGGCGGTGTCGCGCCAGGCCTTCTGCTCCTTGATCCAGTTCTGGAAGTCGGCGGGCACGACCGGGTAGATGTACGAGCCGATCTGGGAGTTGCGCAGCAGTTCGACGGGGCTCGCGGCTGCGTCGATCACTTCCTGCAGATTCTTGGGTGCCATTGCGGTGAACCTCTCTGTTCGTAGATTGGATGCTGTTCGGGTTGGGGAGCCTCAGGTGGAGGCGTCCGTTGGAGTCAGGGTCGGTCCGTGAAGACGATGGTCTGGTTGCCGTGCCGGATGACGCGGTCCTGCGCGTGCCACTGCACCGCACGGGACAGCACCGCGCGCTCGACATAGGCGCCTCGGGACTGCAGGGCCGCGGCATCCATCGCGTGATTCACGCGGGCGACGTCCTGCTCGATGATCGGACCCTCGTCGAGGTCTTCGGTGACGTAGTGCGAGGTCGCGCCGATGAGCTTCACGCCGCGCTCCTTGGCCTTCTTGTAGGGGGCCGCCCCGATGAACGCCGGCAGGAACGAGTGGTGGATATTGATGACCGGCACGCCGATTTCGCGCAGGAAGCCCGACGACAGGATCTGCATGTAGCGGGCGAGCACGACGAAGTCGACGTTGCCGGCGAGCAGCTTGACGATCTGCGCCTCGGCGGCGGACTTGTCGGGACCCTGCGACGGAACGTGGAAGAACGGCACCCCGAATGAGCGCACGTCTTCGGCCGTGTTGGTGTGGTTGGAGATCACCATCGGGATGGTGACGGGCAGCTCGCCTCGGCGGTGCCGCCACAGCAGCTCGAGCAGGCAGTGATCGGATGTCGACGCCAGAATCGCCATGCGCTTCGGGATCGACTGGTCGGTGAGGGTCCACTCCATGCCGAGCTCGCCGAGCGTGGTCGCCAGGTCGGCCTCGATCTCGGGCATGGCCGCCTGCAGATCGGTGCGGTGGAACACCACTCGCTGGAAGAACTCGCCGCCGAACGCGTCGTCGGAGTACTGGTCGAGCGAGATGATGTTTCCGGCGTTCCGGGTGATCAGGGCGGACACCGCGGCGACGATCCCGGCGCGGTCGGGGCCGTGCACGATCAGGCAGGCGTGATCCCGCAGCGCCTCGTTGTGCAGAGTCATGCGAGCGACCCTCAGGAGTCGGCGGCCGCGAAGTCGCGCGCCCACTCCGACGTGGCCAGCAGCCCGCCGAAGGTGTAGAAGTGCAGCTTGACGCTGCCGGTCGCGTTAGTCGCTGCCCCTGACATCCCGGTCCCTGAGCCTGTCGCCCCGGTCCCTGAGCCTGTCACCCCGGTCCCTGAGCCTGTCACCCCGGTCTCTGAGCCTGTCACCCCGGTCTCTGAGCCTGTCGCCCCGGTCCCTGAGCCTGTCGAAGGGTCGTCAGCGAGCAGCCCCGCGAGGTCCTCGACGAACTTGTCGGGGCCGGCGGTGCCCATCAGGTTCGTCAGCGAGAAGCCGTACTTCTTCACGATCATCGCGTTGGCGCCGATGCCGAAGCGCCGGGCGAATCCGAGCAGCCGCTTGATGCCGGCGGGACCGGGCGTGCCGATGCGGATCGGCGTGTCGATCCCGCGTGCGCGGACCTCCTTGATCCACGCCAGCACCGGATCGGTGTCGAAGGCGAACTGCGTGAGGATCGTGGCATCCAGCCCCTGCTCCTTCAGCGACGCCGACTTGTCCTCCAGCGCCTTCCAAAGCTTCCCCTCCGAGATGTCCGGGTGTCCCTCGGGATAGCCCGCAATGCTCACCTCACGCACGCCGTAGGACGGAAGGATGCCGGAGCGGATGACGTCGAACGAGTCCTCGTAGGGACCCTCCGGCGTTGTCGGGTCGCCGCCGACGACGAAGACGCTGTTGGTCGCGCCGACCTCCTGCAGGCGGCCGAGGAACTCCTCGAGCTGGGTCTGACTGCTGAGCCGGCGGGCCGAGATGTGCGGGACGGGCACGAAGCCGAACTCCCGCACGGCCTTCGCCGCGGCGACGCGCATCTCGAGGTCCTCGTTGCCGAGGAAGGTGACGTTGATCTTGGTGCCGACGGGGATGGTTCCCTTGGCCTCGAGCAGTCCGGGCACATCCTTGCCGGTCATCTCGAGGGAGTAGTCGGTGAGCAGTTCGAGCGCCGCCTGGCGATTCGCCGGGACGCGGGTGGATCGGGACACGGATCGGGTTCCTTCCGCTTTCATGAGGAGGCATCATTGCGCTTCCGACCACCAGAATACCTATGGCCATAGGCAATGTCCATAGGGACATCGAGAATGCGCTCGCACGCCGCACCGACGCGTGGCACGCCTGACAATGGCCAGGTCGAGCCACCGCGGACCGATTCGCCGATGCGTCAGGCTCCGGGGGAGTCCTCGTCGGAGTCGGTGTCGGCGGCGCGGGAGAGGTCGGGGGTCTTCGCCAGCAGTCGCAGCAGAAGCGCGTTGAGAAGAGCGACCTCGTCGGCGCTGAGGTCGGACAGCACGATCTCCTGACCTCGGAGCGAGATCGGCTTCATCTGGGCATGCATCTCGGCTCCGCTGCGCGTCAGGTACAGAGGCCGCGAGCCGCGAGGCCCGTCGGCGGGCACAATGAGGCTTCGGGCGATGAGCGTGTTGACGCTCTTCGAGACGACCGCCTTGTTCATGGCGACGAATTCGGAGATCTCGGTGGACGTCGCGCCCGGGCGGATCGACAGGGCTGAGATGACACGCCAGTCGTTCGTGCCGAGGTTGAAGGCGCGACGGAGCAGGCGCGACTCGCGCCACACCAGCGCGTTCGACAGCAGCGCGAGAAGCCGCGGAGTGAAGTTCTCGCTGTCTATGACATCGAGAAGGGGCTCGGTGATGATCTCCGCCGAATCCTCGTAGAACGCGCTCGATCCTGTGGTCAGGTCGGCCGTCATGCGCACTCCGTTCCAGCGGTGGATCACGTCAGCATCCGTGGGGCGATTCTAGCCATCACGCTGCCGTGGGCCGTGGCCGACGGGCGTACGCCTCTGCAGGGCGCTCGCCGGCCACGGCCGACCATCAGTGGGCCTGGGCGGCGAGAGCAGCCGCGTCGATCGTGGCGATGGACCGCGTGTCCTGGAATGCGCGGATGCCCTCGATGCCCTGCTCGCGTCCGAACCCGGACTGCTTCATGCCTCCGAAAGGCGCTCGCAGGTCGAGGCGGGTGGCGCCGTGGTCGTTGACCCACACGTATCCGCAGACGAGTTGCGCACCGACGCGTTGCGCGGATTCCGGCGAACCGGTCCATACGGATCCGCAGAGTCCGCCCCACGTGTCGTTGGCGAGGCGGACGGCGTCCTCCTCCGTGTCGAACGGGATGATCGGGATGACGGGCCCGAATTGCTCCTGCGTGACCACGCGCAGGCTCGGGTCGGGGTCGATGACCAGGGCGGGGCGGACGAAGTTGCCGCCGGTGAGGTCGCCGCCGGGAAGGTCCCCGAATTCGCGGACGTCGGCGCCGGCGTCTTTGGCTTCCTGGATGATCTCGTCCACAAACGCTTTCTGCGCGCCCTGGTGGAGTGGTCCCATCGTGGTGTCTTCGGCGAGCCCGTGCCCGAGCTTGGCGCGCTGCAGGCGTGTGGTGAGCCCGGAGACGAGCTCGTCGAGCCGGGAGCGGTGCACGAACACGCGTTTCGCGTTCATGCAGATCTGCCCGGTGGTGTCGTAGACGGCCGCGTAAAGTCGGTCCAGGTGCGCGTCGTCCAGGATCGCGTCGTCGAGGAACACGGCCGCGTCATTGCCGCCGAGTTCGAGGGTGACCCGGGTCAGCGTCTTCGACGCCATTTCCATGATCCGCTTGCCGCCGTTGACCGACCCGGTGAAGCAGACCTTCGCGACATCCGGATTCTGGATCAGCCCCGCCATGTTCTCATCCCGCCCGGTGACCACGTTCAACACCCCCGGCGGCAGCTTCTCCGCGACCCGCTGCACCACCCGCGTGGTCGCCAATGGCGCCGAGGGCGGTGGCTTCACGATCACTGTGTTCCCCGCGAGCAGCGCATGCGGCAACGACGCCCCGAGGATCGCGATCGGCCAGTTGAACGGCACGATCACCGTGACCACCCCCAACGGCTGATACGAGACGACGGTCTCCACCGGGATCCCTGGCGCCACCGGCAGCACCTTCCCGGCATCGACCTCGTCCGCATGCATCAGCGCCAGATTCCAGCGGATCTCGAACACCAGCGCGTCGACCCAGCCTTCGAACCGGATCTTCCCGTTCTCCTGCGACAGGATCGCCGCATCCACATCACGATCATCCGCGATGCCCGCGATCGCCTCCGCCATCTTCGCGGCGCGCTCCCGGCCGGTCAACGCCGACCACGCGGGAAACGCCGCCTTCGCGGCCGCCACCGCATCACGAACGTCCTCCGCGGATGCCGACGCCGCGTGCCCGACCACGGCCCCCGGCTTCGCAGGGTCGGTGATCGACAGTGTTTCGGCGGTCTCCCGGGGCTCGCCCCCGATGAACAGGCCCGTGCGGACCGTTTCCAAGGTTCCAGACATGTCGTACGAACACCTCTCTGTGTTTCTACTTCTGCCATGGGTGCGATGATTCGCATCCCTAAACAAGTTTACGTACATTCCTGTTTACTTGTAAATCACATCGTGTTACTGTCGCCTCTGTCGAGACCCGGAGCCCGGGTCGGACCCAAGAACGAGAGTCGCTGACGACGCCGGGTTCGGTGGTCGCAACGACGATCCGTGTCATTCAACGAGGAGGCATGTGATGGGCCGAGAGCGCCTGCAGGCGGATGAGAAACTTCACACCGTCGAAGAGCTGGAAGACCTGGCATTCGAACTCAGGTCGAAGCTGCTGCACCTGTGCGGCACGTACGAGGGAGCCGTCCACATCGGCGGCGACCTGTCGGCGGCCGACATCCTGACGGCGCTGTTCGAGTACGGACTGCACGTCGACCCGACCGACCTCCGCAATCCGGAGCGCGACCGCTTCGTGCTGAGCAAGGGGCACGCCGCCGTCTGCATGTACATCGCGATGGCGATCCGCGGCTTCTTCTCGTACGACGGAATCGTCGAGACGTATGGCCAGCTCGACAGCGCCTACGGGATGCACCCGTGCAAAGTGCAGCTGCCGGGCGTCGAGTGTTCGACCGGTTCGCTCGGCCACGGACTTCCGCTCGCAGTCGGCATGGCCTTGAGCGCCCGCGGGCGCGGCGAGACGCACCGCGTCGTGTGCCTGCTGGGCGACGGCGAGACCGGAGAGGGCTCGGTCTGGGAGGCCGCCATGGCCGCTCGCAGCAACGAACTCGGCAACCTCGTCGCCTTCGTCGACCGCAACCGCCAGCTCATGACCAGCTTCGCCGAGGAGCGCGTCGTCTTCGAGCCCTACCCCGACAAATGGGCGGCGTTCGGCTGGAACGTCGTGCACATCGACGGCCACGACATGGGCCAGCTCGTGAAGGCGATCGACGAACTGCCCGAGTCCTCCAGCAACCGCCCGACGGTGGTCGTCTGCGAAACCGTGAAGGGCAAGGGTGTGGACTTCATGGAGCACAACCTCGCCTGGCACGCCGGCTCGCTCGGCGCCGCCGACCTGGAGCGCGCCATGGCCGCGCTCGAAGCATCGCGTGAGAAGGAGTCAGTCTGATGCCCGTCACCTTCACGTTCGGAGAGATGCTCTCCGCCCGGTCCGTCATCGGCACCACGCTCGCCGAGCTCGGCGACGAGTATCCGAACCTCTGGGTTCTGACACCCGACATCGGCGCCACGCTCGTCGAGTTCCGCGACAAGTTCCCCGAGCGCTTCCTCGACGTCGGGCTTGCTGAGCAGGTCTGCGTCGGCATCGCGGCCGGTCTCGCCTACGACGGGAACATCCCCGTGGTCTCGGGCATGCTCCCCTTCCTGTCGATGCGCGCCCTGGAGCAGGTGCGCTCCGACGTCTGCTACCCCAACCTTCCGGTCAAGATCATCGGCACCCACGGCGGGCTCGTCGGCAACGGCGGCTCGACCCACTACGCGGTCGAAGACCTTGCGCTCATGTGCGCGCTGACGAACATGACCGTCACCTCTATCGGCGACCCGCTGATGGTGGGCGAGATCATCCGCCAGTCCATGACGATGCAGGGGCCGATCTACATCCGCCTGGCCGTCGGCAAGAAGGACAAGGTGCTCTACGAACCCGGGCAGCACGACATCCAGATCGGCAGGGGCATCGTCGCGCGCGAGGGCACCGACGCCACGATCTTCACCCACGGCACCGTCGTCGCGCAGGCGCTGGATGCCGCGGAGGAGCTTGCCAAGGATGGCCGTTCGATCCGGGTCGTCGACATGTTCACCCTCAAGCCCATCGACGAGGAGCTGGTCGTGCGCTGCGCCGCAGAGACCGGTGGCCGATTCGTCGTGGTCGAGGATCACCTCGCCTACGGCGGCCTCGCGAGCCGGATCGCGGACGTGGTCGCGGACCGCGGGGTGCACCTCACCGCCTTCGAGCGGCTCGGCATCCCCCAGGTCTACGCCGGCTTCGGCGATGACGAGGAGCTGCGCGACAAGCACGGCTATGGACTGCCGGCCACGATCGCCGCCACCCGCCGGGTGCTCGCTGCGCAGGTCTGACCTCGCTGGCGCCGCCATCGGCTCAACGGAGAGACGAACATGAGAACAGTCGCCGTCACCAAGATCGGCAGCCTGCGCGACCCCGACGAGCAGACGCGGGGCCGCATCGGCGTGGTCGACTTCCCCGAGCCGGTGCTCGGACCCGAAGACGTGCGCGTGCGCGTGGCGTATTCGGCCATCTGCGGCTCCGACCCGCACCTCGCCGAGGGCTTCTTCGGCACCGACGTGCCGATCGGCCTCGGACACGAGCTCTCCGGCGTCGTCGAGGCGCTCGGCGAACGCGCTCACCGCAACGGCCTGCAGGTCGGCGATCGGGTGGCGGGCAACTTCCTGCGCTTCTGCGGCACGTGTCGCCCGTGCCAGGAGGGCACGCAGCAGTTCTGCGAGCACCTCGACGACTACAACAGGCCCGGCATGGCCGAGACCGTCACGTGGCACGAATCGCAGGTCTACAAGCTGCCCGACGATGTCTCGCTGCTGAAGGGATGCCTGCTCGAACCGACGTCGGTCGCCGTGCGCATCGCCGACAAGACCGGGATCAAGGTCGGCGACCGGGTCGCTATCTGCGGCGGCGGCCCCATCGGGCAGCTGACCCTGCAGGTGATGAAGATGTACGGCGCGACATCGCTGACCCTCATCGAGCCGATCGCCGACAGGCGCGAGATGGCGCTCCGGCATGGGGCGGATGTCGTCGTCGATCCGATCGCCGAAGATCAGTACGCCCGCGCCGACGAGATCACGCAGGGCCGCGGCTACGACATCGTGATCGACGCCTCGGGGTCGTCGCGCGCGGTGCGGGGCCTGCTCGACATCGCCGGCAAGGGCGCGACGGTCATCTACGGCGCGATGTACCCGGAGAACTTCGAGATGCCGCTCAACCTGTCGGACTACCTGTACCTGAAGGAGTTGACGCTGACGGGCGTGTTCGTCTCGCCCTACGCCTTCCCACGCGCCCTGCAGATCCTCCCCTACCTCGATCTCGACGAGCTCACGCAGGCGGTGTTCGACCTCGAAGACGCGGTCGAGGCGTTCGCCATGCACGTCAGCGGGAAGTTCCCGAAGGTCGTGCTCCGCTGCAACGACATCGCGGAGGAGGCGACCCCATGACCGCGATCGATGAGACCCGAACGACAGCGCCCGCGCTCGAGGCCCGCGACATCGTCAAGCGCTTCGACGGCGTGCACGCCCTGAACGGCGCGCAGCTTTCGGTGCTGCCGGGCGAGATCCATGCCCTGCTCGGTGAGAACGGCGCCGGAAAGTCCACGCTCATCAAGGTGCTCACCGGCATCTACGCGCCGGACGGCGGAACCCTGTGGCGCAGCGGTGAAGAGGTCGAGTTCCACAACGTGCGCGTGGCCAACCGCGCGGGCATCGTCGCCCTGTATCAGGAGCTTTCGATCATCCCCACCATCAGCGTCGCCGAGAACATCCTGCTCGGCGAGCAGACGCCGTCACGAGGCGGCATCGTGCAATGGCGCGCCCTGCGTCGGCGCGCTCGCTCGCAGCTCGAACGCCTGCACCAGAGGATTTCGCTGAGCAAGCTCGCCGGTGAGCTGTCGCCGGTGCAGCAGACAATGGTGGCCTTCGCCCGTGCGCTCGCGACCGACGCCCGCGTTCTCATCCTCGACGAGCCGACGGCGTCGCTGACGGATACCGAGATCACCGAGCTGTTCTCGGTGCTCCGCAGTCTGCGCGATGAAGGGGTCGCGATCCTCTACGTGTCGCACCGGCTCGAGGAGGTCTTCGAACTCTGCGACCGCCTCACCGTCATGCGCAACGGCGCGACCATCGTCACGAAAGATGTCGCCGACTCCACCATCGACGAGGTCATCTCCAACATGGTCGGCCGCCCCGGCGGGGAGCTGTATCCCGAGCGGACCACCGCGACAATGGACGTCGCCCTCACGGTGGACGGCATCGACGGCCGCCGCGTCAAGGGCGTCTCGTTCACCGCTCACAAGGGCGAAGTCCTCGGAATCGGGGGGCTCGCCGGCTCGGGCCGCAGCGAGCTGATGCGCATCCTCTCCGGAGCGCAGAAGCACACGGCGGGCACGATCGCGGTCGGGAACACGACGCTTCCGCACTCACCCGGTGTGGGCAGGGCGCTGGACGCGGGCATCGCCCTGGTTCCGGAGGAGCGGCGCACCCAGGGCGTGATCCTCGGCACGACGATTCGCGACAACATCGCCCTCGCCAATCTTTCCGCCGTCAGCTCTGCCGGGCTGGTCTCGGGCGCGCGCATCTCGGACATCGTCAACAAGGGGATGGCCGACCTGCAGATCAAGGCGCGCAGTCAGCGGCAGCCGGTGGGCGAACTCTCCGGCGGCAATCAACAAAAGGTCGTGTTGGCCAAGATGCTGGCCCGCGCGCCGAAGGTGCTGCTCATGGATGAGCCGACGCGGGGCATCGACGTCGGCACGAAGGCCGAGATCTATCGGCTCATCCGCCAGCTCGCGGCGGCCGGCACGACGGTGATCGCCGTCAGCTCCGAGCTGCCCGAGCTGATCGGCATGAGCGACCGGGTGCTCATCATGCACGAGGGGCGGATCTCCGGCGAGGTCGACGCCGCCCAGGCGGACGAAGAAGTCCTGCTGGCCTATTGCTACGGAAAGGCTGAATCACATGTCAACGACGCGTAACCCGGGACTGGAGGACGCCACCGGCACCCGAGCGGTCCCTCGCCGGTCGGTGGGGCAGACCCTGCTGGCATCCGGCACGGTCCTCGCCCTATTCGTGCTGATCATCTTCTTCTTCGCGATGCGGCCCGACGTATTCCTGAGCTTCAACAACGTGCGGAACATCCTCTACCAGGTGGCCATCCTGGCGATCATCGCCGGCGCCCAGACGATCGTCATGGTCGTCGGCGACTTCGATTTGTCCGTGGCGGCGACCTCCGCCCTGGCCGGCGCGGTCGCGGCATCCATGATGCTGAACGGCGTTCCCGTCGCCGCGGCCATCCTGGCCGCCCTGGTCGTCGGGGTGCTGATCGGGCTCATAAACGGCGCCCTCGTCGCCTACCTGAATCTCTCCGCCTTCGTGGCGACCCTGGCGACCTTGACGTCGGTGACGGGCCTCGCCTTCCTCGTGACCGATGGAACGACGCTGTTCAACCTGCCGCCGGAGTTCAACTTCCTGGGGCAGGGGCGCTTCCTCGAGATCCCGATGCCGGTCTTCATCGCGATCGCCATCTCGGTGATCCTGTGGTTCGTCCTGCGATTCACGACCCTGGGGCGCAAGTGGTACGCGATCGGGGGGAACGCGGAGGTGTCCCGCCTATCTGGCGTAAACGTCCGGAGCGCTCGGCTGCTCGCCTTCACGGTCGCCGGCCTGGTCTCAGCGATCGGCGGCATCGTGCTGGCGGCACGACTGGGCAGCGCGAGCGCCGTGCAGGGCGAGGACAACCTGCTGTTCTCCGTCGCCGCCGTCTTCCTCGGGATGACGATCGTGCGTTCCGGCGCCGCCAACATCGTCGGCACCATGGTCGGCGTCGCCATCATCGGCGTGATGAGCAATGGCCTCAACATCCTCGGGGTCAACGCCTATGTGCAGCAGGTGGTCACCGGGCTGATCATCATCGCCGCCGTGACGCTCTCGTCGTTCAAGAACCGGGAGCGGTGACCCGCATCGCTCCAAAGAAAGCTGAGCGGGTCTCGATCCCGCTCGGGCACCAGCAGCAAACGCAGTCACAACAAAGGAGTAGACAAGTGCGCACGAAACTCAAGGCTCTCGCCGCAGTCGCGGCGGCGGCGACTCTGGTCCTGGCAGGGTGCTCTTCCGGCGGGAGCGGCGGTGGCACCGGCGGCGGCGACGCCGCTGCGGGGGGTGGCGACGACGCGTTCAAGGTGATTGCGTTCACCTCCGGGAATCAGACCCCGATCGGGGCGTGGTGGGTGAAGGCGGTTCAGGAGCAGGCCGACGAGCTGGGCTGGGACCTGACGATGATCCAGGGCGACTTCGACTTCCAGAAGATGAACCCTGCGGTCGAAAGCGCGATCGGACAGGGCGCCGATGCCATCTTCGACGGTTACACCGACGTCGCCTCGATCGGCTCGATCGTCACCGCCGCGAAGGATGCCGGCATCCCGATGTTCGCCATGGACAGCGCGACCGAGGCGAACGACGCCTTCGCGATCAACATCACCACCGACCAGCAGGGGATCGTCGACCAGACGGTGGGCGCGATCGACGAGTCGCTCGGCGGCCTCGACGGCAAGACGGTCATGGTCATCGGGCACGACCCGCATCCGGGTATCCGTCTCCGTGCGAGCCTCGCAGAAGAGGCGTTCACCGAAGCGGGAGCCGAGATCGCGGGTGGGGAGATCCAGAAGGTCACCTCGCCGGCCACCGGCCGCACCGAGGCGCTCGCGCTCGTCGCCGATTACCTCACCGCGAACCCCGACGGCCTCGACGCCGTCTGGGTGGGTTGGGATGACGCGGCCCTCGGCGCGGCCCAGGCCATCACCGAGGCCGGCGCGGGCGCGAAGGTGACCGGAGTGGATGCCACGAGCGAGGCGATCGCCGGGATCCAGTCGGAGGGCGCCTTCCTCGCGACGATCGAGCAGCCGTGGCCGTCGATCCTCGACTCGGTCATGGAGCACATGATCGCCTACCAGGAGGACGGCACGCTTCCCGACTCCAACTACGAAGCCGTCGACACGACCCTCGTCACGATCGACAACGCGGCGGATATCACCCCGTCGGATCAGCTCGAGTAGCTCATCCGGAGCCGGTGGAGCGGGCCGTCCCGCCCCACCGGCTCCCATGCCCTCCATCAGCTCCAGGACAGGAGAGAACATGCGTTTGACAGGCAAGGTCGCACTCATCACGGGAGGGGCCAGCGGGATCGGCCTGGCCACCGTTCGGAAGTTCGTCGCCGAGGGCGCGAAGGTCGCGGTCGCCGACATCGACCTCGCGCGCGCGCAGGCGGTTGTAGACGATCAGGGTGCCGGTGCCGCCGTCGCCGTCGGCGTCGATGTGTCGGTATTCGCCGAGGTAGAAGCCGCGGTGCGGAGCACCGTCGACGCCTTCGGAAAGCTCGACGTCATCTTCAACAACGCCGGGATCGCCGGGGGCAAGCCGTTGCTCGACCACGACCCGGAAGTGGACTACGCCCCCATGATCCGCATCGACCAGGACGGCGTCTACTACGGCATCCTGGCGGCGGGTCGGCAGTTCCGTGACCAGGGCACGGGAGGTGTGATCATCAGCACGTCATCGATCTACGGTGAGCAGGCCGCGGAGCTCGCGTTCTCGTACAGCGCCGCCAAGGCCGCCGTGATCTCTTTCACGCGCTCGGCCGCGTACGAGCTGGCTGAGTACGGCATCCGCGCGGTCGCCATCACACCGGGACGGGTGGCGACGCCCATCATCAACCAGTTCAGTGACGAACTGAGGAGCACCTTCGCCTCCGAGCAGCTGCGCAACAGGATGACCGAGCCGGAAGAGATCGCGAACGTCGTCGCGTTCCTCGCCTCCGACGAGTCCAACGTGATCAACGGCACGGTGGTGCACGTCGACGACGGCTACTCGGTCTACAAGCAGCGCCTCGACCTGCCCACGTTCTGAACGGAGGTGACGCATGACCGATGACAGCCACACGGCGAGAACGCTCGATCTGGCGTGCCACGCGAACATCCTGGTACCGGATGTGGCCGCGGGGCCGTTCGCGAAGGCCCTGAAGGTCATCGCCGAGGCCGGATACTCCTCCGTGGTGCTGCCGCCGCTCGATCCGATGTCGACCGATGCGCCGGCGCTGCGCGCTCTGCTCGAGGAGAGCGGGCTGGCGCCGATCACGATCGCGGGCGGGATCTCGGCGCACACCGACGTCGGTTCGGCCGACTCTGGGGTGCGCGCGGCGGGAGCAGCACTGCTGCGAGGCGCCGTCGACTTCACCGCGGCCCTCGGCGGCGATCAGATGAACGGAGTGCCGTACGGCGTCTTCGGTCATCCCCAGGCCCCGACATCCGACGCCGGCTTCGAACGGGCGGCGCGCGAAGTCGGGGCTGTCGCGGACTATGGCCACGAGCGCGGCATCACGATGACGTTCGAGGTGCTGAATCGCTACGAGACGTCGGTGGTGAATACCGCCGCCCAGGCGCTGCGATTCGTCGAGCGAAGCGGGTCCGACCATCTCCGCATCCACCTCGACACCTTCCACATGGCGATCGAGGAGGCCGACATCGTCGAGGCGATCCGCGTCGCCCTGCCGAAGCTCGGGTATCTCGAGCTGGGCCAGTCCGGGCGGGGACTGCTCAGCAGCGGAGCGCTCGACATCGCCGACATCGTGCGGCAGGCGCTGGATCTCGGCTACGAAGGCCGGATCGGCGTCGAAGCATTCTCGCGCGGCGTCCTCCCGCCCGCGGTGGGCGACATGCTGGCCATCTGGCGCGACCCGTACGACGACGGCGCCGGCCTGGCGGCGGACGCCGCCGAGGTCATCCACCGTGGTTGGATGCTGAGCACGGTCGGACGGCGCCCGCAGCGGCTCGTCCTGAAACCGTAGGCCGCGCGGCCTGAATTCGCGGGCACGATCCCGCACGCAGAAACGACACGACAACCCGAAGGAGTTGCAATGAGCACCATCACGCAGACATCCGGCGCACTGATCGACGAGTCCGCGTTCGCAGGCAGGATCCACATCGACGGGGAATGGGTGCCTGGCGGAGGCGGCGAGATCCCGTCGATCGAGCCGGCCACGGGTGCCACGCTCGCGCTGGTGGGCATCGCGGATGCCGCGGACGTCGCCCGCGCTGCCGAAGGTGCCGCCCGGGCGCAGAAGGAGTGGGCGGCGCTGCCGCACCCGGCCCGGTCCGCCGTGCTGCGCAGGGCGGGGCAGCTGTGGGAGGAGCACGCCGAGGAGATCTCCGGCTGGAACATCCGCGAGGTCGGGGCCATCCCGCCGCTCGCGGGCTTCGCCCTGCACGTCACCGCTGCCGAGTGCTACGAGGCGGCGTCGCTGCCGTCGGCGCCCCTCGGCTCCGTACTCTCGAGCGAGGAGCCGCGGCTCTCGATCGCCCAGCAGGTGCCGGTCGGCGTCGTGGGAGTCATCTCCCCCTTCAACGTGCCACTCATCCTCGGCATCCGCGCAATCGCACCCGCGCTGGCACTCGGCAACGCCGTTCTACTCAAGCCCGACCCGCGCACGGTGATCACGGGTGGTGTGTCCATGGTGCGCATCTTCGAGGAGGCGGGCCTGCCGGCCGGGCTGCTGCAGCTGGTACCGGGAGGCGCCGACGTCGGAGAGGCGATGGTGGCGGATCCGCGTGTGCGCGTGATCGCCTTCACCGGGTCGACACGCGCCGGGCGCTCGGTGGGCGAGATCGCCGGGCGGAACCTCACCCGCGCGCACCTCGAGCTCGGCGGTAACTCTGCGTACATCGTGCGCGGCGACGCCGATGTCGACAAGGCCGTGAACCTCGCGACCTGGGGGTCGTTCCTCCACCAGGGCCAGATCTGCATGACCGTGGGGCGCCACATCGTGCACGAGTCGCTGTTCGACGAGTACGTCGACAAGCTTGCCGCGAAGGCGGAGTCGATGCACGTGGGCGATCCCGCTGCGGATCAGGTGCACCTCGGGCCGCTCATCGACGACATCCAGCGCGACCGCGTGCACACCCTCGTGCAGGACGCCGTCGCGGCGGGCGCAGAGCTGCGCGCCGGCGGCACCTACGAAGGGCTCTTCTACCGCCCGACAGTGCTCGCCAACCCGCCGAGGGATGCCGCGGCGTACAGCGACGAGGTTTTCGGGCCCGTGGCATCCGTCGTCTCGTACGCGACCGACGATGAGGCCGTCGAACTGGCCTCGGATACGGACTACGGACTGACGCTCGGAATCGTCACCGCCGACGTGTTCGGCGGGCTGGAGCTGGCGCGGCGCATCCCCACCGGGATCGTGCACATCAACGATCAGACGGTCAACGACGAGGCGAACGCACCGTTCGGCGGGGTCGGATCGTCGGGGACGGGATCGCGGCACGGCGGGGCGCAGGCGAACATCGACGCCTTCACCGAGACCCGGTGGATCACGCTTCGCCGCGAGCCCGCCGCGTATCCGCTGTAGGGGCGGTACATGGTGCCGACGACGCCTCGCCGATTCGGCTAGGGTGCGGGCATGAGGCAGGTCGTCAGCATCGAACTGCTGCTGGATGTCGCCACGGAGGCTCGTGTGCGCCACGAGTGGGACGCCCTGGCGGCGGCCGGGCTGCCGAGTCTCGCGAATCACGTCTCGCCCAGCAACCGTCCCCACATCACGCTGGTGGTGCGCTCGGAGCTGGAGCCTTTCCACGCGGCCGACCTGGTCGGCTCGTTGCCGATTCCCCTCACCCTCGGCGGACCGACACTGTTCGGGGCGGGCGAGCACCGCGTGCTCGTGCGCAGCGTCGTGCCTACGCGGGAGCTGCTTGAGCTGCACGCGGCGGTGCACGAACGAGTCGGACCGGGTGACGACGCCCGCCACACCAGCCCGGGCGAGTGGTCGCCCCATGTCACGCTCGCGCGCCGGCTGCGTCTGGGCGACCTCCCGGCGGCGGTGCCGCTCGTCGGCGATGAGCTCCGCGGCCAGGTGGTCGGCATCCGTCGATGGGATGCGGCATCCGCCACCATCACGGACCTTGGTTGATGACGTCCGACCCGCCCGGAACTACCGTTGGACGCATGAGCGAGAACAGTGCCGCCCGCGAGTTCTTCGAGAGCTATACCGCCGCCCTGCTTGCCCGTGATGCGGCGGCGATCGCCGGTCACTATGCCGTGCCGGCGCTGATCCAGTTCCCCGAACAGGCGATCGCGGTGTCCGACCGCTCCCAGACGGAGGCGTTCTTCGCCCAGGCGTTCGCTCAGTACGCGGGCATCTCCGAAGCGCACCCCGAGATCGATGTCGTCGCCGAGACCGCCCACAGCATCTGGGCCGATGTCACCTGGTCATACGACGACGACGACGCTCGCAACGAACGGAACATGTATCAGCTCGTCCGGGCCGGCGACGGCTGGAAGATCGCGGTCCTGACGCCTCTGTGAGCACATCAGGCCCCGTCCACGGCGTCGAGCCTCTCGAGCAGGCCCGTGCAGGTGCGCCAGGTGCGCACGGTGATCTGCTGGAAGACGGGCATCGCCATGAACCTCTGGATGCGCGTCTTCGTCGCCTTCGACGCCACCCGGGAGAAGTAGATGACGCCGGGCCCGGGCGTCACGGAGTCCACACCGTCGCGCAGCTCGGGAAGTTCCGCGAGCGCCTGGGCCGCGGTGAGCGGGTGCTTCAGGAAGAAGACGTCGCTCCGCAGCTTCGGCGATGCGTGGTCGGCGGGCGCGGCGTCGAGAGTCTTGGCCAACTCGTCCCGGGAGCGGATCACGACGAGCAGCGGCACGTCGAAGCGCTCGTGGATCACCTTCTCGACCGCGGCTTCGAGCTTCGGCCCCTTCTGCCGCGGGGCGGTGAAGAGCACGTTGCCGCTCTGCAGGTAGGTGCTGACCTCTCCGTACCCGGCGTCGCGGAAGCACTCGGCGAGGTCCGGCATTCGGATCAGATTCCTGCCTCCCACGTTGACGCCCCGCAGCAGCGCGACGAACGACGAGCCTTTGCGCGCGGCATCCGCTGGTCTCTTTCGAGCGACGGCGGTCATGTGCATAGTGCTACCAGAGTCGGGCGGATGCCGCGAGGGGTCGCCCCGCTCACGAACGAGGGCGCGCGAGCTGCCGGAACGTCACGGACCAGCGGTCCTCGGCCACGGGCGGGATCGAGTGCTGCCAGGTCCAGCGCGCGGCGCCGGTGAGCACGTACGCCGATCGGGACGCGAGCGGCTGCTCGAAGACGCGGCGTTCGCCCCCGGCCGCCGTGCGCTGGAAACGCATCAGGCAAGCGGAGCCGAGTGAGACGCCGACGACGACGCCGCCGAAGGCGAGCACGTCCTTGTGCCAGCCGATCGCGGCGCCGGGTGGGTAGAACGAGACGAGTGCCTCGACGAAGGTGAGCGGATCGACCCCGCTGAACTCGGCGGCCTTCGCCCGGAGGCCGAAGAGGTAGTCGGGCACCGGTTCGACCTCGACGGTGCCGCGGGTGCCGAAGTCGTATCCGACGCCGAAATGTCGAGTGAGCCGACGCGACGGGACGCCGTGCAGAACGAGCGGAGTCACCTCGAGCCGCGCGAACCGTTCGAGCAGCGCGGCCTCCTCTGGCACCGTGATCACTTCGTCGCGATACGAGAGGCCGGATGGTTGCTCGAGAACTCGGCGCATTGCCATGGGCCCCAGTATCGACGGAATCGACGATCGCGCCAGGGTCTTGCCGTGCTGCTTTCTGTACCGGGCCGTCGGTCAGCGGCGGTGGAGCACGAAGCGCTCGCGCCCGACCAGTGCGCCGATGACCCCCTGCCCCAGCAGCACGAGCACGAGCAGCAGCAGCGGCGCCGTCCAGTCGCCGGTGAGGGTGTGCAGGGCGCCGAAGGCGATCGGTCCCAGGGCGGCGATGACGTACCCGACCGACTGCGACATGCCCGAGAGGGCGACGGCCGTGTGATGGTCGCGGGCGCGCTCGGCCATCAGTGTGAGCGACATGCCGAGGGATGCCCCCGCCGACAATCCGGCCAGGCACGCCCACGCGAAGACGCCCGCCGGCGCCAGGATCAGGCCGAGCGCGCCGACGATCGCAAGCGATGGGAGCAGGGCCGGCACCCACCTCCGCAGCCGGCCGCGGAGGACCACCGGCACGAGCAGCGACCCGATCACGCCGGTGATCTGGAAAAACATCACGTCGACGCCCGCGACGACCTCGCTCCGTCCGATGGACGTCGAGATCGGCGCCAGCCAGGTGACGAGCATGTAGAAGGACGCGGCCTGCAGACCCATGTACGCGGCCACCTGCCACGCCAGCCCGTCCCGCCAGATGCCGGTCGGCGGGCGGCGTGTCGTCCCGCGCGCCCGGGCAGCGGCATCCGTGTGCGCACCGCGCATGGTCCAGGCCCACAGCGCGATGGCGAAGGGCAGCAGGATGCCGGTGGCCAGCAGCGCGGGACGCCATCCGAGCTCACCGCCGTCGGCCTCGAGGTGCGAGACCGGAACGACCATGCCGGACGCGATGGCCCCGACCCCGCCGAGCAGGGCCGTGTACACCGCCATCACCGCGGGCACACGGGCGCCGAAGTCGCGCTTGATCACGGCCGGCATCAGCACGTTGGCGATCGCCAGGGCCACGCCGATGAGCACCGTCCCGAGCCACAGGTTGATCGCCGGGCCCGCAGCAGAGCGCCAGATGGTGCCGGCGGTCAGGAGGAGCAGCGACCACAGCACGACCCGCGAGTGCCCGAACCGCTGACTCAGGTCGTGGGCGAGCGGCGAGACGAGCGCCCAGGCGATGAGCGGCACGGCGGCCAGCAGGCCGAGCGCGGCGCTGCCGATGCCGAGGTCGTCGCCGATCTGGTCGAGCAGCGGGCCGATGCCGGTGATCGTCGCCCGCATGTTCGCGGCGATGACGCAGACCGCGACGAACAGCAGAAGTGCCGGTTTCGGCTGCCCCTCCCGCGACTGGCCCATGGTTCCGGGACTATACCCCAGCCCGCCTGCTCTGTACCGGGCTCCGACTCTCCGGTATCGGTACCCGAGCCGCCTCCGGTCCCTGAGCTTGTCGAAGGGTCGACGCCTCGACAGGCTCGGCGACCGGCATCGTCGACGCCTCGACAGGCTCGGCGACCGGGACTCCTCGACAGGCTCGGCGACCGGGACTCCTCGACAGGCTCGGCGACCGGGACTCCTCGACAGGCTCGGCGGCCGGGACCGGTCGAACCCCTACAGCTCGATCGGCCAGCCGGTGTACGCCTCGGCGAGATATGTACGCCCCGCCTCGGACTCGACGACCGAACGCAGCTCGCCCAGCTGGCGCAGTCGGTCGAAGTCCGATGCATTCGGCGCCACGTGCAGCATGCTCGTCATCCACCACGAGAAGTGCTGAGCCTTCCAGATGCGCCGCAGCGCCTTGTCGGCGTAGGCGTCGATCGCGCTCTCGTCGTTGTGGAGCAGCAGGGCGCGCAGGGCCAGCTCGAGCAGGATCACGTCGGCGACCGCGAGGTTCATGCCCTTGGCGCCGGTCGGCGGAACGGTGTGCGCGGCGTCGCCCACCAGCACGACCCGCCCCCGGCGCAGCTCGTGGGCGACGAAGCTGCGGAACCGCAGCACGTCGCGCTTGATGATAGGCCCCTCGACCAGCGTCGTCCCGGGCACGCGCGCCTGCAGCGCCTCCCAGATCTCGGACTCCGACAACGCGTCGGGGTCCGCATCCGGGTCGCACTGGAAATACATTCGCTGAACCGTCGGGCTGCGCTGGCTGATCAGGGCGAACCCGTCGGGCGAATTGCTGTAGATCAGCTCCTCCGCGCTGGGTGGGGCCTCGGTGAGGATGCCGAACCAGGCGAACGGATATTCCCGGAAGTACCCGCCGGTCGATGATCCCGTCACGGCTGGCCGCGCCACGCTGCGTGACCCGTCGGCGCCGACCACGAAGTCCGCCTCGATCTCGAGCGCACCGCCCCCGGCGTCCGTCGCGATCACGCGCGGACGATCGCTGTCGGATCCGTCGACCCGCTCGGCGGTGATGCCGAAGCGCAGGTCCTGGCCCGCGACGAGTCGCACCTCGATCAGGTCCTTGAGCACCTCGTGCTGTGGGTAGAGGTACACGCTGCGGCCGGTGAGGCTCGGAAAGTCGATGCGGTGACCCTGGCCCGCGAACCGGAGTTCGATGCCGTCGTGCTTGTTCGCCTTCGCGCGGATGCTCGGGCTCGCGCCGGAGCCTTCGAGCACATCCACGGTGCCCTGCTCGAGGATGCCCGCGCGAATCGTCGTCTCGATCTCTTCGCGGGTGCGGGAGTCGATCACGATCGAGTCGATGCCTGCCTTCTCGAGGAGGTGCGAGAGCAGCAGGCCGGCCGGGCCGGCCCCGATGATGGCGACGCGGGTGCGGGCGGTGGTCATGACGTCTCCTTCGACGACGGGCGGATGCTGCATCCAGTGTGGTGGCCACGAACGAAGAACGCGTGCCCATTCTCATTGAATGGGCACGCGTTCGCTAGCGCCTGAGGTCGCTGAGCGTGTCGAAGCGTCGCTTGAGGTCGCTGAGAGTGTCGAAGCGTCGCTCGGGTCGAGGCGTCTTTCTCCGTCGGCTCAGGCGGCGACGGCCTCGGTCCGCACCACGGCGAGCTCATCGAGGATCGACTGCAGCTCGGCGGTGAGTTCGGCCGGCGCGGCCAGCTTGCCGCTCTCGTCGAGGAGCGCCCAGGGGGTCTGCACCTGGAGGTCGCGGGAGGTGCGGTCGAAGCGCAGGTTGCGCAGCACGTAGTCGAGCTGACCGATCATGCGGCTCTCGGGGTAGGCGCCGTAGCCGACGACGGCGGCGCGCTTGCCGCCCCACTCGGCGACGAGATAGTCGAGCGCATTCTTCAGGACACCGGGGTAGGAGCCGTTGTACTCCGGGCTCACGATCACGAAGGCGTCGGCGGCGGCGACGCGCTCGGCCCAGGCGAGGGTGTGCGGCAGCTCGTACTTGCCGAGCATCGGCGGGTGCGCCTCATCGAAGAACGGCAGGCCGATCTCCTGAAGGTCGGCGACATCGACGGTGAAGTCGCCGCGGCCGCGCGCGGTGTTCGCAACCCAGTCGGCGACCGTGTGGCCGACACGTGCGGAACGGGTACTGGCGGTGATGACCATGAGAGTGGGCATGAAGAGCTCCTGGGGATGTGGTGGTGGAACGAGAGGACGCCGCGTCCTTGCGGGACGGCGGCGTCCTGATGCCCAACCGCGGTCGTGGCCGGGTCATTCCCGATGCACGTGAATGGATTTCGGCGACCGGCTCCGGTCGCTCCGCCGCAACAACGCCCGTCAGCGGCGGTCGGCGGCGAGGGCCGTTTGGATGCCGGCGGCGGCGGCCCGCAGCGCCTCGAGCGGTTCCGCGGTAGGGGCGTCGCGCGGCAGCACGACGGACAGCGCGGCGACGACCTCACCACGATCGCGCACGGGCACGGCCACACCCGTCGACACGGCCTCGATGGAACCGGGGGCGATCACCCATCCACTGCGGCGCACCTCGGCGAGCGTTCGGCGCAGCACAGCGGCATCCGTGATCGTCTCCGGCGAAAGGCGGGCGAGCGGCTTCGACAGGATGCCATCCTGCAGCTCGGTGGGTGCGTGGGCCAGCAGCACGAGCCCCGACGACGACGCGTGCAACGGCAGGCGACCGGCGATGCGCGTGATGTTGGCACCGGATGACGGGGACGAGAGCCGCTCGAGGAACAGCGCCTCGTCCTGCTCCAGCACGGCGAGCTGGGTGTGCTCGCCGACGCGGGCCTGCACCCGTTCCATGTAGGGCAGCGCCGCCTGGCGCAGCCGCAGAGCCTCGGATCCACGGAGCGCAAGCTCCCACAGCCGCATGCCGAGCCGCACGCGATGGTCGTCGTCCCGTTCGAGCAGCCCGGCCTCCACGAGCTCTGCCACCAGGCGGTGAGCCGTCGAGGAGGGCAGGGCGGCGCGGCGCCCGATCTGGGCCGCCGTCTGGACGGTGCGGTGGGGGCCGAACGTCTCGAGGACGCGCACGACCCGGTCGGTCACGGAGTCGCCGGAGGGCGAATTCGCCATGCGCCCACCTTCTCACGGGCGGTGACTCGGTCGGGGTCCGACCGGACCGGGTCGACGGCACCGTGTCCGACGGGACCGGCTCCACGGCTCTCCGGCTCGTTCTCCTGCGTTGTGTCGCCGACCCCGCCGTCAGTCCGTCGGCCGGAAGTAGTCCGCTCGCAATGGACCAGCGTTCGTAGCGTCGCCGCGCGGTCTTCGGTGGGTAACCTCGGAGCAGAGCAGGAGGAGCGGTGGACGACGACAGCGGCGCCGGTGACGGGGTGCTCGCCCGTGCAATGCGGGTGCTGGAGTGCTTCACCGACGACGAGCCGACGCTCACGGCCGCCCGGCTCGGCGAACGGACAGGGCTCTCGTCATCCACTCTGCACCGCCTGCTCGCACAGCTCACGGCTTTCGGCCTGCTGACCCGCGCTCCCGGCCACGGTTACACGATCGGGGTGCGCCTGTGGGAGCTGGGCGAGCTCTCCCCGCTCTCGCTGCGCCTGCGCGAGACCGCGCTGCCGCACATGCTGCGGCTCTACGAGGCCACCGGAGAGAACGTGCACCTGGCCGTGCTCGATGCTCCGTCGCCGGAGGCCGCGGTCGCCCTCTTCGTCGGGCGCGTCACCGGACAGGGGTCGATTCCGACCCTCAGCCGCATGGGCGGCCGGCATCCGCTGCACACCACGGGTGTCGGCAAGGCGCTGCTGTCCACGCGCGACGAGGCGTGGCTCGGCCGCTACTTCTCCGTCCCGCTCGAGCCGGAGACGACGCACTCGATCACGTCGGAGCCGGAACTGCGCGCGGAGCTCGTGCGCGCACAGGCGCGAGGCTTCGCGACGACGCGCGAGGAGATGACGCTCGGGAACGTCTCCGTCGCGGCCCCGCTCTCGGGCGTCGAAGGACTCCCCCCGATCGCGATCGGCACGGTCGTGAGCCTCGAGCACGCGGACGAGCGCCGGCTGGGCGGCCTGGTCGTGCAGACCGCGAAGGACCTGGCACGAGCGCTGCGGATGCCGTAGGGCACCGGTGTCGCGCTTCGGGAGGACATTCCGATTTGGGAGGACTCGTACCGCCGAATCCATCCTCCCTAGCCGGGATCTCCTCCCGAAGCGGCTGGACGAGGCGCGGCGCCGGCGTCGGGGTGGGTCCAGCCCTCGCCGCGGGAAGGGTTCCTCTCCCACTGAGTGGGAGTGCGGGCGGATACCGGAGGCCGGGGCTGACACGATTTTCTCGACGACTGCGCCCCAAAGCCCGGGCGGGTCGGAGTCGATTTGTCGAAGGGGACACCATGACCTCACCCACGCCGACCGCGGCGGCCCCCGAGTCGCTGCTCGCGCCGGCCATCCAGGTGACGCAGGCGGCGATCACGCAGGAGATCAAGGACGTGCATGCCGACGCCCTGCGCCGCGAGGCCGCGGGCGAGCGGGTCGGACGCAGCCTGCACGACTTTCCGCCGTACCGGTCGAGCCTGCTGCGGCATCCGACGAAGAACCTGCGTCTCGTCGACCCGGAGACGATCGAGCTGCACTCGCCGGCCTTCGGCCAGCGTGACGTCGCGGCCATCGAGTCGGATCTGACGCTGCAGCACACGGGCGAGCCGCAGGGCGAGCGGATGACGATCACCGGCCGGCTCCTCGACTCGTGGGGGCGCCCGGTCGCCAACCAGCTCGTCGAGGTGTGGCAGGCGAACGCCGCCGGCCGCTACATCCACCAGCGCGACCAGCATCCGGCACCCCTGGACCCGAACTTCACGGGTGCCGGCCGTACGGTCACCAACAACCACGGCGAGTACTTCTTCACGACGATCAAGCCCGGCCCGTACCCGTGGAAGAACCACGTCAACGCGTGGCGCCCGGCGCACATCCACTTCTCGGTCTTCGGCAGCGCGTTCACCCAGCGCATCGTGACGCAGATGTACTTCCCGTCCGACCCGCTGTTCGCACTGGACCCGATCTACAACACGATCCCCCGACAGGCCGACCGCGATCGCCTGATCGCGACGTACGACCACGACCTCACGGTGCCGGAGTTCTCGATGGGCTACCGCTGGGACATCGTCGTCGACGGTCCGGATGCGACGTGGTTCGAACCAGAGGGAGAGCACTGAGATGGCACGCTTCGACAAGCTCAGCGACCGGGTGGATCTGGGCGAGAAGACCCTGGAGCCGACGGCCGGACAGACCGTCGGCCCCTTCTTCGCCTTCGGGCTCGACTACGCGAAGAAGCACGAGGTCGTGTATCCGCACAGCCCGGGGTCGGTCATCCTCGGCGGCACCGTGTACGACGGCGGCGGCGCCCCGATCCCGGATGCGGTGATCGAGATCTTCGGCTCGACGCCGGAGGGGACGGTCCCGACCGCGCGGGGAGCGTTCCGCCGCGACGCCCACAGCTTCACCGGTTTCGGCCGGGCCGCGACCACGGATGAGGGCCGCTACGAGTTCTGGACCCTCAACCCGGGCCCCATCGATGGCAAGGCGCCGTTCTTCGCGGTCATCGTGTTCGCCCGCGGGCTGCCCGACAAGCTGCACACGCGCATCTACCTTCCGGAGCACGAGGACCTGCTCGCCGCCGACCCGCTGCTCTCCTCGCTGGAGCCGGAGGACCGCGCTACGCTCGTCGCAACGCGCCTGCCCGATGGCAGCCTGCAGCACGACATCCGGCTGCAGGGCGAGAAGGAGACCGTGTTCCTTGCCTTCTGACGCTTCGTCTCGCGCAGCGGTCCCTGAGCGAGGAGCGAAGCGACGAGACGAAGGGCGCTCAGCGACCAGGGAAGGGCGCTCAGTGACCGAGGAGGTTGCGCACCGATGAGCATAGACGTCGGGCTCTTGTCGCCGGTCACCGCCGGGTACGACGAACTCGTGACGGATGACGCCGTGCTCGACGCCCTCGTCACCGCGGAGGTCGCGCTGGTGCGGGCCTACGCCACGGTCGGCCTCGCCGACCCCGCTCACGCGGACGCGGTCTCACACGCGCTCGGCTGGGTGGATCCAACGAGCGGATGCCGCGGCCACGGGCTCGACGCCGCGGTCCTCGCCCGTGCGGCGGTGTCCGGCGGCAACCCCGTGATCCCCCTCGTGGGCATGCTGCGCGACCGTGTGCCGGAGGCGGCGAAGCCGTGGGTGCACCGGGGCGCGACGAGCCAGGACATCCTCGACTCGGCCCTTCTCGTGGTCGCGCGCAACGCCGGCATCCACGTGCACGCGACGCTGCGGTCCGTCGAGGCCGACCTCGCCGAGTTCGCCGCCGGCCACCGCAATCAGGTCGCCGTCGCCCGCACCCTGACCCAGCAGGCCGTGCCCACCACCGTCGGACTGCGCGCGGCGAACTGGCTGCGCGGCGTCCGCCGGGCTGCCGATCGACTGCAGGCCGCGGTCGCCGCCCTGCCCGCACAGCTCGGGGGCGCGGCCGGCACGCTCGCCTCGTTCGTCGAGATCGCGTCGTCCGAGGGCGACGCTGCCGCGGCATCCGCCCTGCCGGCCGCCTTCGCCGCCGAAGTGGGGCTCGCGGCACCCGACGCACCATGGCACACCACGCGCTGGCCGATCACCGAGCTGGGTGATGCGCTGGTGCAGGTGCTCGACGCACTCGGCAAGTTCGCCGCCGACGTGGCGACCCTCTCCCGCACCGAGATCGGCGAGCTCGCGGAAGGCGCCGGCGGCGGGTCGTCCGCGATGCCGCAGAAGCAGAACCCGGTCGACGCCGTGCTGATCCGCTCGGCCGCCCTGCGCGCCCCGAACCTCGTCGCGACGCTCCATCTCGCCGCCGCGCTCGCCGTGGACGAGCGGCCCGACGGCGCCTGGCACGCCGAGTGGCCGACCCTGCGGGAGCTCCTCCGGCTCGCGCTCGGGGCGACGGCGCACGCGGCTTCCCTCATCGAGGGCCTGACGGTGGATTCCGTCGCCGTCGCGCGCAACCTGGCGAGCACCAATGGGCGAATCCTCGCCGAGCGGCTCTCGATCGCGCTCGGCGCGGTTCTCGGGAAGGACGCGCTCTCCGCCCTTCTCGCGGGCGGCGAGGACCTTGCGGACGCGCTTCGCGCGATGCCCGAGCTCGAGGGCATCGATGTCGACGCCCTGCTCGACCCGGCCGACTACACCGGCCTCGCCGGTGACCTCGTCGACGACGTGCGCACTCCGAGGGACGCGGCCCGGTGATCCCGGCGATCGCGATCACGGCTCAAGCCGGTCCCGAGGGCGGTCCTCTGCTCGTTCTCGGTCCTTCACTCGGCACGTCGACGATCCTGTGGGCCGACGTGATCCCGTCCTTGGCCGCTCGATGGCGCGTGGTCGCCTGGGATCTGCCGGGGCACGGAGCCTCGCCCGGTGCAGCCGAGCCGTTCACCGTGGGTGAGCTCGCGGATGCCGTCGCCCGGCGGATCGAGGACCTCGGCGGCGGTCCGGCGCTCTATGCGGGGGTGTCGCTCGGCGGTGCAACCGGGCTGGAGCTGTGCCTCCGGCATCCGCGGCTCGTTCGAGGGGCGGCGATCGTGGCATCCGGTGCGCAGCTCGGCGACCCCGCGGCGTGGGCCGAGCGCGCCGCCCAGGTGCGGGCGCAGTCGACGTCCGCGCTGATCACCGCATCCGCCGGCCGATGGTTCGCGCCGGAGTCGATCGCCCGACGCCCCGAGCTCTCCGGCCGCCTGCTGCACGCGCTTCGGGAGGCGGACGACGAAAGCTATGCGCTCTGCTGCGAGGCGCTCGCGGCCTACGACGTGCGCGACCGGCTCGGCGAGATAGAGGTGCCCGTGCTCGTCGCATGGGGGGAGTTCGACGCCGTCGCTCCCGAATCGAAGTCCGCCGAGGTGGCCGCCGGCGTGCGCGACGGACGAGCGCTGCGCATCGCGGATGCTGCGCACCTGCCGCCCGCAGAGCAGCCCGACGCCGTCGCCGACGCGCTCCTCGAGTTCTTCTCCGAGATCGAACGAAGGGGCGAGGATGCCACGACCACAGGGTGACGGACTCCGCGACGGCGAGCGCTACGAACAGGGCATGGTGGTGCGCCGCGAGGTGCTCTCGGACGCCCACGTCGACCGGTCCATCGAGAACACGACCGACCTGACCGCGGACTTCCAGGACTTCATCACCCGCATCGCGTGGGGCGACATCTGGTCGCGGCCCGGCCTCGATCGGCGATCCCGGTCGGTGGCCGTGCTCACGTCGCTCATCGCCCACGGGCACCACGAGGAGCTCGCGATGCACCTGCGAGCCGCGCTGCGCAACGGGCTCACGGTGGACGAGATCAAGGAAGTGATCCTGCAGTCGGCGGTGTACTCGGGCGTTCCCGCCGCGAACTCCGCATTCCGGATCGCGGGCGAGGTGTTCGCCGACGCGCCACGGGACGCCGGCCGATGAATCCGGGCCCGGCCTCGCGCACCGGCGGCGATACGCTGACGCCGTGAGCACACCGATGGCACCCGCGCGAGGCGTTCCCCGCGACGACCGGATCACCCTCCGGTTCATGAGCGTCCCCGGTGACACCGCGGCCGGCGGACGGTCGGTCGCCGCCGGAAGCGTCATGGAGTGGATAGACAAGGCCGGCTACGCGTGCGCCGTCGGATGGGCCGCCGCATACTGCGTGACCGCGTACGTCGGCAATGTGCGGCACCGGCGCCCGATCGCGCCCGGCAGTCTGATCGAGGTGAACGCACGCATCATCCACACCGGACGCAGCAGCATGCATGTGGTCGTGACGGTGTCCTCGAGCGAAGTGGAGCGCCACGACTACCGCCCGGCGACGACGTGCGTGCTGGTCTTCGTCGCGAAGGGCGCGGACGGGAAGCCGGCCGAGGTTCCCGCCTGGCGGCCCGCATCGCGCTCCGATCACAAGCTGGCCGAGGCGGCCCTCGATCGGATCCCGGCGCGCACCGAGATCAAGCGACTCATGCTGGAACAGGAATACACCGAGGCGTCGAGCGCCCCGCGCGTGACGATGCGCTTCCTGGTGCCGCCCAGCGTCGTCAACTGGGGCGGCAAGGCCCACGGCGGCACGGTGATGCGCTGGATCGATGAGGCCGCGTACGCCTGTGCGGCATCGTGGATGCGCGACGGCGACGGCGCCAGCGAGGCCGTCGCCGTGTACTCCGGCGGCATCCACTTCTTCGCGCCTGTGCGCATCGGCGACCTCGTCGAGGTCGACGCGCGGCTCATCCACACCAGCGCGCACAGCATGCACATCAGCATCCGCGTGTCCTCCGCCGATCCCCGCACGCCGCACGAGCAGACGCTCACGACTCTGTGCATGAGCGTCTTCGTCGTAGCCGGCGCCGCCGGGGTGGCGCTGCCGGTGTCCGAGTGGGAGCCGTCGACCGACGAGGACCGGCGGCTCGATTCGCACGCGCGGCAGCTCATCGAACTGCGCGAGCACATCGTGCCGATCCCCGCTTCGCTGACGCTCGAGGCCTGACCCTCCCTGCCGAGGGGACGCATTCGGCGGCTTCCCGCCCCCTGAAGCCGCAGGTTGCGTCCCTTCGCGGGGCGGGGGATTCTCTCCTCGGGCGCGCGGAAAGGCAAGGGGTGGCGCGGGTCGCACCCGCGCGACACCGTGGCATGAGGATTCGACTCGCCGAGTCGACCGGGGAAGGCGGATGATGAAGGCTCTCACTTGGCAGGGCAAGCGCAAGGTCAGCGTCGACGAGGTCGAAGACCCTCGGATCGAGCACGACACCGACGCGATCGTGAAGATCACGTCCACGGCGATCTGCGGATCAGACCTCCACCTCTACGAGTTGTTCGGACCCTTCATCGACCCGGGTGACATCCTGGGCCACGAGTCCATGGGCGAAGTCGTCGCCGTCGGCAGCGCGATCACGAAGCTCGCGGTCGGCGATCGCGTCGTAGTGCCCTTCAACATCGCGTGCGGGCTCTGCTTCATGTGCACGCACGGCCTTCAGTCGCAGTGCGAGACCACCCAGGTGAAGGAGTACGGCAGCGGCGCGGCCCTCTTCGGCTACACGAAGCTCTACGGACAGATCCCCGGGGGTCAGGCCGAATACCTGCGCGTCCCGCTGGCCGATCACAACCACATCCCGATCGGCCGCGAACTGCCGGATCAGCGCTACCTGTTCCTCAGCGACATCCTGCCGACCGCATGGCAGGGCGTGAAGTACGCCGATGTGCCCGATGGCGGCACCCTGGCCGTGATGGGGCTCGGTCCCGTCGGTCAATTCGCCGCGCGCGTCGGCGTGCACCTGGGCTACCGCGTGCTCGCGGTCGATCCCGAGCCCGAACGGCGGCAGATGGCCGCTCGGCATGGCGCCGAGGTGTTCGACCTCACCGACGACATCGTCGAGGAGCTTCGTGACCTGACCGATGGACGCGGTGTCGACTCCGTTGTCGACGCCGTCGGGATGGAGGCGCACGGCAACACGGGGATCAAGGTCGCCCAGGACGCGATCGGGCTGCTTCCCGACCCGGCGGCTCGACTCCTCATGGAGAACGCAGGCGTGGACCGGCTGGCGGCGCTGTATTCGTCGATCAATGTCGTGCGTCGTGGCGGGACCGTCTCCCTGAGCGGCGTCTACGCGGGCGAAGCCGACATCCTCCCCATGAAGACCATGTTCGACAAGCAGGTGACCTTGCGGATGGGGCAGTGCAACGTCAAGAGGTGGATGGATGACCTCGTGCCGCTCGTCGAGGACCCCGCCGACCCGCTGGGCGTCATGGACCTGACCACGCACGAGCGACCCCTTGAGGAAGCACCCGCGCTGTACGAGATCTTCCAGAAGAAGGAGGACGGCTGCATCAAGGTCGTGCTCAAGCCCTGACCCGGCATCGGCCCGATGGCGCCCATGTCACAGGCGACAGGCCCATCTCGTCTCGTGGGTATGAGCGCATTCAACAGAGCATCACACAGCACTCGCATGCGGGTCCTCGTCGTCGGCGGCGGGTTCGCGGGCGCCATGGCTGCCGTCCGCCTGGCAGGCAGGTCGAAAGGGCGCGTCGAGGTCACCGTGGTCAACCCGCGGGCCGCATTCGTCAACCGCATCCGCATGCACCACGTCGCCGTCGGACGACCGGTCCCCTTCCCCAGCCTGTCGGGCCTGCTGGGTTCGGGCGTGACATTCGTCGAGGGGTATGTGACGGCGCTCGAGCCGGAGCTCGGTCGGGCCGAGGTGTCGGGGCCGGCCGGCATCCGCACCGTCTCGTTCGACAGGGTCATCCTCGCCACGGGGAGCACCACCGAGCGGGCACCCATCGCGGGACACCAGCACGTGTACGGCGTCGGTGACATCGACGCCGCGCACGGGCTTCGCCCGGCGCTCGCCTCCTTGTCGGAAGGGTCCACTGTGACCGTCGTCGGCGGTGGGCTGACCGGACTGGAAACGGTCGCCGAGATCGCCGAGAGCCGGACGGACCTGGATGCCCGCCTTCTCACGGCGGGCGAGATCGGCGGGTGGTTCGACACCCGAGGCCAGGAGTACGTGCGCGGAACGCTCGCCCGACTTCGCGTCGACGCCGTCGGCGGCACGCGGGTGCGCGCCGCCGAGCCGGGGCGGCTGCACCTGGACAGCGGCATCGAGGTGCCGTCGGACCTCACCGTATGGTGCGGCGGCTTCGCCGCGCCGCCGCTGCCACGCGAGTCCGGGATCGCCGTGGACGAACAGGGCGCAGTGCTGACGGATGCCGCGATGCGGTCGATCTCGCATCCGTCGGTTCTGGCGGTCGGCGACAGCGGCCACGCACCAGGACCCCGCGGCGGCCGCTACAGCATGTCGTGCCAGTTCGCCTTCCCGTCCGGCGCCCACGCGGCGGACGTGCTGCTGCGGGAAGCCCTCGATGACGCCGGCGAGAACCCCGGCCGCGAGGACGCGGACGCCCTCGACCTCGGATTCCTCGGGCGATGCGTGAGTCTGGGCCGGCGCGCCGCGATCCTGCAGCTGACCGACAAGGAAGACGTCGCGACAGGACGGTCGGCCGTCACCGGGCGCACGGCCGTGATGATCAAGCGGGTCCAGCTCGCCGGCATGGCGGCGGCCGTGAGCACCGAGCGTCGCGTGCCCGGCCTCGTGAGATGGCCGAAGGGGGAGCCGGTGACTGCACGCCACACCCAGACGGTGACAGGCTGAGAGAGTGCCGGCGCAGGAGGGAGAGGGCGAAATGACGCGTGTCGCCGAGTTCGAAGAGCTTCGTCCGCTTCTCTTCTCGATCGCCTACAGGATTCTCGGCAGCGTCTCCGAGGCCGAGGATGCGGTGCAGGACACCTGGGTCAGATACGCGGCATCCGCGACCGAGCCCGCATCGGTGAAGTCCTTCCTCGCGGCTGTGGTGACCCGCACCTCCATCGACGTCCTGCGCTCTGCGCGCGCCCGGCGGGAGACCTACGTCGGGCCATGGTTCCCCGAGCCGCTCGTCGCGGATCCCTATGAAGATCCCGAGCGGGCCGCCGAGCTGGCCGACTCGGTGTCGATGGCCGCGCTGCTGCTGCTCGAGAGGCTGAGCCCGCTCGAACGGGCCGTGTTCGTGCTGCGCGACGTGTTCGGGTTCGAGTTCACCGAGATCGCGGCGGCCGTGGACCGATCCGAGGCGGCCTGCCGTCAATGTCTCGAGACTGGTCGGCGCATTCGCGCCGCTCTTCGGCGGCGTCGGGCTGGTCCCCGAACTCCACGACATCAACGGCCAGCCGGGAGCGATCTTCCACGACCGCGAGGGCAGGGTGGTCGCGATCATGGTGCTCGATGTGCTCGATGGACGCATCCAGACAATCCGCACGGTCGTGAACCCGGACAAGCTCGAGCATCTCGGACCGGTCGCGGACGCGTGGGCGATGCGCGACCAGATGCTCGAGATGCGCCGGCGCTCACGGGAGTGACGGCCGAGCCGAAGGTGCGGACGCCCGACGAGGGCACCGATGGCGGCGGCATCCGATCACTGGTATCGTTGCGTAGCGAACACGTGTACGCAGAGCGAACAGCGAGGCCTCATGATCGACAAGACGGTTCCGGATGTCGACGCCGCCGTCGCCGGCATCCCCGACGGCGCGACGGTGATGATCGGCGGGTTCGGCCGCGCCGGGCAGCCGGTCGAGTTGATCGACGCCCTCATCGCCTCGGGCGCATCCGAGCTCACAATCGTGAACAACAACGCGGGCAACGGCGACACCGGCCTCGCCGCCCTCCTCGCGGCGAAGCGTGTGCGCAAGATCGTGTGCTCCTTCCCCCGGCAGAGCGACTCCTGGGTCTTCGACGGGCTCTACCGCGCGGGGGAGATCGAGCTGGAGCTCGTGCCGCAGGGCAACCTGGCCGAGCGCATCCGGGCCGCGGGTGCCGGCATCGGCGCGTTCTTCTCACCCACCGGGGTCGGCACGCAGCTCGCCGAAGGCAAGGAGTCCCGCACGATCGAGGGCCGCGACTACGTGCTCGAGCATCCGATCCGAGCCGACTTCGCCCTGATCTCCGCGCTGAAGGCGGATCGATGGGGCAATCTCATCTACCGGCGCACCGCGCGCAACTTCGGGCCGATCATGGCCACCGCGGCCGCCCAGACCATCGTGCAGGTCGACGAGATCGTGCCGCTCGGCGGGCTGGACCCCGAGGTCGTCGTGACGCCCGGCATCTTCGTCGACCGCGTCGTCGCCGTCGGTGAGCGGGCCTGGCTGCGCGACGGCGTCTTCCTCGGTGGCGTGGATGTCGCCGGCGAGCCACTCTCTGGTGCCCCCTCGCCCTCGACCACCGGGGAGGTGACCCGATGACGACACGCATCAGCCGCGACGAGCTCGCGCGGCGCATCGCCGCCGACATCCCGGAGGGTTCGTACGTGAACCTCGGCATCGGAGCGCCGACTCTGGTTGCGAACTTCCTCCCGCGCGACCTGGAGATCATCCTGCATACGGAGAACGGGATGCTCGGCATGGGCGAGGCGCCCGCGCCGACCAAGGTCGACCCCGACCTCATCAACGCCGGCAAGCAGCCCGTCACCGAGCTGCCGGGTGCCGCCTACTTCCACCACGGCGACTCGTTCGGCATGATGCGCGGAGGCCACCTCGACGTGTGCGTGCTGGGCGCATTTCAGGTGAGCGAGGGCGGCGACCTCGCCAACTGGTCGACGGGTGAGCCGGGCTCGATCCCCGCCGTCGGCGGTGCGATGGATCTGGCGATCGGCGCGAAGCAGATCTTCGTCATGACCGATCTGCTCACCAAGCAGGGCAGCTCCAAGCTCGTCGCCGAGTGCACCTATCCGCTCACCGGCGTCGGCTGCGTCACCCGCGTCTACACCGACTACGCCATCTTCGATGTCACCGCGGACGGCTTCCGCGTGCGTCAGCTGTTCGGCGACAACACCGTTTCGGAGCTCTCGGAGCTCACCGGACTCGCACTCGAAGGAGACTGAGATGACCGCGAGCTATATCTATGACGCCGTGCGCACCCCGTTCGGACGGTACGGCAAGGGCCTCGCCGACGTGCGCCCCGATGACCTCTCGGCCGTCGTGATGCGCTCGATCGTGGAGCGCACGGGGCTGGATCCCGCCCGCATCGACGACGTGCTGTGGGGCGACGCCAACCAGGCCGGCGAGGACAACCGCAACGTCGGACGCTTCGGCGCCCTGCTCGCCGGCTTCCCCTCGACGGTGCCCGGTACGACGATCAACCGCCTCTGCGGATCGTCGATGGATGCCGTCATCCAGGGCAGCCGCGCGATCGAGACCGGCGACGCCGACATCATCCTCACCGGCGGTGTCGAGTCGATGAGCCGCGCCCCGTACGTGCTTGAAAAGGCCACGAAGCCCTTCCCCGCCGGCAATCAGACGATCTGGAACACCTCGATCGGGTGGCGGATGGTCAACCCGAAGCTCCGCAAGGACTGGACGATCAGCAACGGCGAGAGCGCCGAGAAGCTGGCCTCGATCTACGGCATCACGCGCGAGGCGCAGGACGCCTTCGCCGCGGCGAGCCATCGCCGCGCCGCCGAGGCGTGGACCGCCGGCGTCTACAACGGCGAGATCGTGCAGGTCGAAGGGCATGAGCTGGCGCGCGATGAGGGCATCCGCGACGATTCGACGGTCGAGACGCTCGCCGGCCTGAAGCCGGCCTTCGCCGCCGACGGCACCGTGACAGCGGGCAACTCGTCGCCTATCAACGACGGCACGTCCGCGGTGCTGCTGGGTGCAGAAGGGGCGATGGATGCTGAGCCGCTGGCGCGGATCACGGGCCGCGGGGTCTTCGGCAACGATCCGGATGTGTTCGGAGTCGCTCCGGTCGAGGCGGCCAACCGCGCGCTGGCGCGCGCCGGTCGCACGTGGGCACAGGTGGACTTCGTCGAGCTCAACGAGGCGTTCGCATCGCAGAGCCTGGCGTGCCTGCAGCTGTGGACCGAGCTCGACCCGGACAAACTGAACATCCACGGCGGCGCGATCGCCATGGGGCACCCGCTCGGTGCTTCAGGCGGCCGCATCATCGGCCACGCGGCGCACGAGCTCAAGCGTCGCGGCGGCGGCGTGGCGGTCGCCGCGATCTGCATCGGCGTGGGCCAGGGCCTCGCCGTCGTGCTCGAGCGGTGAGACGGCCGCCACCCGCGTACACAATGCAGGACTTCGGACCATCCGCAGGGCCGTCGGAGGCGGATTGTCCTGTGGATCGCGTGATCTCCTGCGTTGTGGGTCGAGCCCGGGCTCGGCGACCGGCATGCCCCGGTCCCGAGCCTGTCGAGGGGTCGAGGGGTCGACGCCTCGACAAGCTCGGCGACCGGGTGGGTAGGGTGAGCCGGTGACTGACGGCCGGGCAGGGGAGGATGAACGGATGACCGACGCCGACCCGCGGTCGCTGAGCGAGCGCCAGCGAGACGAGGCGCCCGACGCCGACCCCCGGTCGCTGAGCGAGCGCCAGCGAGACGAAGCGCCCGCACCTGCGGCCGGCGAGGAGTTCGTGCAGTCGCTCGCCCGGGGGCTGGCGGTCATCCGGGCGTTCGATGCGGAGCATCCGGAGCTCACCCTCAGCGACGTCGCCCGGCGCACGGGCCTCACCCGTGCCGCGGCTCGTCGGTTCCTGCTCACCCTCGAAACCCTCGGCTACGTGAGGTCGGACGCGCGCGCCTTCGCCCTGACCCCCCGGGTGCTCGAACTCGGCTTCAGCTACCTCTCGGCCCTGTCGCTCCCGGAGATCGTGCAGCCGCACCTCGAAGCCCTCTCCCGCGAGGTCGGCGAGAGCGTCTCTGCGGCGGTGCTCGACGGGCCCGACATCGTCTACGTCGCCCGCGTGCCGACGCGGCGCATCATGAGCGTGCGCATCACGATCGGCACGCGGTTCCCCGCCTATGCGACCAGCATGGGGCGCGTGCTTCTCGCCGGCCTCGCGTCGGGCGAAGTGGATGCCGCGGCATCCACTCTGCCCGCTCTCACCGAGCGCACCGTCACCGAGCCGGCCGCGCTCCGCGCCGAGCTCGCCCGCGTGAGCGACCAGGGCTGGGCGCTCGTCGACGGCGAACTCGAGCCGGGCCTGCGCTCCATCGCCGCCCCGCTGCATGCCCGCAACGGCGCGGTCGTCGCGGCGATCAACGTGTCGACGAGCTCGACCCGCGACTCGGTCGAGCACCTGCTCGAGGCCTACCTCCCGCTGCTCCTCCGCACGGCGGAGGCGATCGACGCCGAGCTCCGGCTCGTCTGAGCGCACACACCCACCCGTGGGACGCGAGCCCACCCAGGCTTCCACGTCCCCGCCTGACCGTTCCACAGGCACGCGAAAGGACGCAAAGTGCGGCAACCCCTGGAGGGATTCCCGCGCTTCGGGTCCTTTCAGCCCACAGGTGCGGGGGCGTGGGGGGATGCGAGGGCGTCGTGGGTCGGGGCGACTTCGTGAAGGCCGGCGGCCACGAGAGCCGCCGCCTCCTGAAAGATCGCCCGCATCCACGCGTGCTCGGGGTCGCGGTTGTGCACGGGATGCCACCAGAGCGCGTTGACCACGGGTGTGGCGTCGAACGGCGCGGGCAGCACGCGGATGCCGCCGACCTTCTGCGCAAGGGGAGCGAGGCCGGCCTGCAGCAGCCCCAGCCGATTGGTTCCGGTGATGAAGTGGGGCAGCGAGAGGAAGCTCTCGACGACGGCCTCGACATGCGGCTCGATCCCGAGCTGCTGGAGCTGTCGAGCGGCCGACGTGAACGCGGTCCGCGTCTGATACGTGAACACCCACGGCAGCCGCCCGAGGTGCTCCATCGTGAGTTCGTCGCCGATGGCCTCGTTCGACTCGGAGGCGAGGATCACCCAGTCGTCCCGCCAGAGGTCGGCGTAAGGGAGGTCGGTGAGGTACCCGTGCGGGATGACCATGCCGTCGACCGAGCGCAGCCTGGTCGAGACCTCCTCGACGATGGCCGGGTTGTGCAGCATGAAGCGGAATCGCACGCCCGGCGCCCGCTCGGCCGCGAGCTTCGAGACCGCCGTGCCGATCGTGGCGAATCCGTAATCCGAGCCGTAGACCGAGAACTCGCGCGTGGAATCCCGGGGGCTCCAGCTTGCCTGACTCTCGAAGACGCGCCGTGCCGCCTCGAGCGCCGTCGTGGTGTGCTCGGTGAGGCGGATCGCCAAAGGTGTGAGCTCGTACGTGTTGCCCCGCCGGGCGAGGATCGGGTCATTGAAGTGGGTCCGCAGGCGCGCGAGCGAGGCGCTGAGGGCCGGCTGGCTCAGGTGCAGCCGCTCCGCGGCGCGCGTCACGCTGCGCTCGGTGAGCAGGGCGTCGAGCGCAACGAGCAGATTCAGATCGAGCCGGGAGAGCAGCGGTTGATCGGACACGGCGATGTGTTCCTTAGAGTCGGGATTTCTCGTGCTCAGTGTATCCGCCGCATCTATGGAATCCAGGGCCTCATCGGTCGGGACGATGATCGACCCGCGTTCTCGTTATGCGCGCATCCATCATTCTTATGCGTGTATGCGACATAACGCTGATACGGTGAAGACGGCTCAGCGGCGCGCACAGGGGACCGCCGGCCGGAAATCCCTCCCACCAGAGAGCGAGCATCGATGCTTCTCGAGCGAGACCTCATCCAGTCCACGGGCTTCCGAAACGTGCGGGACGGGGATGCCATCGTCGGATTCCAGTTCCACGTGCGCATGCAGTCGTACCGCGGCATGGCGGCATCCCTGATCGACGGCATCGCCGTCAGAGTAGGCGATCTGGTCGATGTCGGCCCCGAGGTTCCGCTCTGGACCTTCGGAGGTCGCACCTACACGCTGCGGGAGCTCTGGGAGAGCGAAGGCGTTCGCTGGCAGCTCGAAGAGCCGGGCGTCGTCACGGTTCCCTTCCCCGGCGGGCTGCCGGAAGGCATCCACGAGGTCTCGGTCGAACTCCGCCTGCGGATGTCGTACATCCCTCTCGAGCACCAGCCCAGCGTCTTCCGCGCCACCAAGCGCATCACGCTGACCTCCGACCTCGACGGCGGACCCTTCAAGTACGGCGTCTCGCTCTACAGCTTCATGCACGACTACGGAACGGTGCTGGATCTCGAGACGGCGCTTGCGGCGGTGGCGGATGTCGGCGCCACCGGTGTCGAGATCCTCGGCGAGGGCCACGTCGCGAACTACCCCGAGCCGTCGACCGCGTGGATCGACGCCTGGTTCGGGCTGCTCGAGAAGTACTCGCTCGAGCCGACGAACTACGGCTCGTGGATCGACACCCGGCTGCACCCGGGCCGGAGCATGTCGGCCGAGGAGGGCGCGGCGACGCTGCAGCGAGACCTGCGCCTGGCGGAGCGCCTCGGATTCCGCTTGGTGCGGCCCAAGATCGGTGTGGTGTCGAGCGATCTCATCCCCGACCCGATCTGGACCGAGTCCGTCGAGCGGAGCCTCGACCTCGCCGCCGAGCTCGACGTCGTGATCTGCCCGGAGATCCACTCGCCGACGCCCATCAAGCATCCGGTCGTCGACGACTACATTGCGCTGATCGAGCGCACCGGCACGAAGCATTTCGGGCTGCTCATCGACACCGGCATCTTCCAGGACCGCCCGATCCCGCTGCGACCGGGTGAGACCCGCGAGACCCGGCCGGCGTTCCTCGACGGCATCGGAGTCGACCCCGCCGACCTGGTCGACATCGGCAAGTACATCGCCTTCGTGCAGGCGAAGTTCCACGACATCGACGACACCCTCGAGGATCAGCAGATCCCCTGGGAGCCGGTGCTGCGGGGCCTCCGCGACGCCGGATACAGCGGGTACCTCTCCAGCGAGTACGAGGGCGACCGCACGCCGTGGCGCTCGCTCGAGCAGATCCGGCGCCAGCATTCGCTCATGCGCCGCGTCGCCTCTCAGCTCTAATCCCCTTCACCCGAACAGGACACGACATGCCCAACGGACTCCTCTCCGACGACAGCCTTCGCACCCACCCGGACGGGCTGGCTCTCTCGCTGACCCTGCCGTGGTACCGCAGCCTCTGGCTCTCCTCCGTCGGCACGCTCAGCGTCACGATCGACGGTGCGCCCGTCGATCCCGCCGACGTGACGTTCGAGCTGGCCGGCACGCGCTATACCCTCGAGCAGCTTCCGGAGCAGAGCGACGTGCTGTGGTACCTGCAGGAGCACCCGCTGCTGATCGTGCGGCGCGATGCCCCGATCGCGCTCGGGGAGACGCACGAGGTCGAGATCTTCGGCGAGCTGCGCCTGCCGTACATGCAGATTGCCCCGGGGCAGGACGGCGGTCCCGGGATGTACGTGCCGAACATCGTCCGCCAGTCGCTGACGCTGACGGCGACGGATCGGGACGCCCCGGTCCCGGCGCTCGTCTCCGACGTGCCGCCGCCACCCGCCGCCACGGAGGACGACCCCTTCAAGCTCGGGCTGACGCTGTACTCCGCTAGCGGGGAGTTCCGCGCCGGCTGGTACGACTTCGATGGGCTCCTCGACCGAGTCGCCGAACTCGGCATCGGCCCGGGTATCGAGATCGTCGCCTCCCAGGTTCTGCGCACCTACCCCGAGGTCACCGACGAATTCGTACGCACGTGGCGTGCGGCCTTCGACCGGCACGGGTTCGACGAGAGCTCCTTCGGCGCCAACCTCGACATGGGGCGCCGGCGGGACCGCGACATGACGCCCGACGAGGAGTTCGAGTTCAGCGAGGTGCTCTTCCGAGGAGCCAAGAAGCTCGGGTTCCCGCTCGTGCGCATCCAGAGCGCCAAGCCCGAGCTGCTGCGGCGGCTGCTGCCGGTCGCCGAAGAGCTGGACCTCAAGCTCGCGTACGAGATCCACGCGCCGATGGGGCCGAACTCCCCCGAGATCCTGAAGGTGCGCGAGGTCTACGACCAGCTCGACTCGCTGCTCCTCGGCTTCGTCGCCGACTTCTCATCGACGATGCATGCGATGTCGCCGACCCTCCTGCGTGCGGTGCGCAAGGCCGGTCTGGACGACGCGTCCGTCGAGCGGATGCAGGAGATCTGGGCGACCGATGCGTCCATGCGCGAGCGCCAGCAGGAGTTCATCGGCTACCTGCAGTCCCGCGACTTCGACCCGGGTCGCCTCGGCTCCTTCGCCCACCTGGCCTTCAACATGCACGGGCACGTCGATCCCCGCGAGTGGGGCGACATCATGCCCCAGATCCTCCACGTGCACGCGAAGTTCTACGACATCGACGAGAACGGCCGGGAGCCGGCCATCGACTATCCCGAGCTCGTCCGGGTGTTCGTCGACGGCGGCTACCGCGGCTATTGGTCGAGCGAGTGGGAAGGTCACGCGTTCGCCGAGACGGGCGAGGTCGACCCGCTGCTGCTCGTCCGCAAGCAGCACGACCTGATCCGCAGCAGCATGCGCGCGGTCCGGCAGCCGGCGTAGCTCGAGGGCCCCGAGACGTCATGACGCACAGCGACCCGATCACTCCCGTCGACGCGGGTCTACCGGACTTCCGGCGGCTTCCCGTTCCGGACGCGCTGGTCTGGCTGGCCGAGCACGGCGAGCCCCATGACCCGCGCACGGACATCGACACGGCTTCGCTCGTGCGGCGTTTTCCCCACCTCGCATCCGTGGAGACCACGGACGAGTCGATCACGGGTCCGAACGGGCCGGTGCCGATCCGGCTTTACCGGGATCCGTCGGCCAGTCCGACCGGCCGCGCCCTTGTCTGGGTGCACGGCGGCGCGTTCATCGGCGGCCACCTCGACATGCCGGAGTCGAACTGGTTCGCGCGGGAGCTCGCCAGCCGCGGCATCCCGGTCGCCGCCGTGGACTACACGAAATGCCTCGGGGGCGTGCACTACCCGACGCCCTCCGACGACGTGCTGGCCGCCTGGCTGCATGTCAGGGATGCCGCGGGTGAACTGCTCGGGGTGCCGCCGACCGCGCTCGCGCTGGGGGGCGCAAGCGCGGGCGGTGCGCTCACTGCCGGTGCCGTGACGCGCCTGCGGGACGCCGGCGACAAGCTGCCGGACCGCTTGGTGCTCGTGTACCCGTTGTTGCATCCCAACGGACCAGCCCCTTCCGCGGAGGTCGACGCGGAATCGCCGCACGGACAGCTGACGATGAATTACGCGGGGAGCACCGATGCCCTCGCTGATCCCCACGTCTTCGCGGGACTCGGCCACGGCCGCGACTTCCCTCCCACGCTCGTCGTCGTCTGTGAGCTGGACGAGTTACGTCCGTCCGGAGAGATCTTCGTGGCAACCCTTCGGGCGGCCGGGTCCGAGGCCACCCTCTACACCGAGGCATCCGCCCGCCACGGACACATCGATCACCCGGGGGCGGAGGATGCGCTGCGCACGATCGCCGCGATCGCCGACTGGTTCGGAGGCTCCGCGTGACGAAGGTGACCTTCCGCAACCCTGTCCTCGCCGGCGACCGGCCGGATCCCGCCGTCATCAAAGTCGGGGACGAATACTGGATGACGTACTCATCGTTCGAGGCGGCGCCAGGGCTTCTGCTCTACCGCTCGCGCGACCTCGTGAACTGGACCTACGAGTGCGCGGCGCTGCCCGAGCCCGTCGGCAACACCTTCGCGGTGGACATCGCCGAGCACGACGGGCACTTCTACATCTACATCCCCTTCATCCCGACTCCGTGGTCGACGCTGACGGATGCCTCGATCTTCGTCATCCACGCACCGGCGATGAGCGGACCGTGGTCCGAGCCGATCGATCTGGGAATCCGCGGCGCCATCGACCCCGGACACGTCGTCGGAGAGGACGGCCGGCGGTACCTGTTCGTCAGCGGGGTGCGGCGCATCGCGCTCGCTGACGACGGGCTCTCCACCATCGGCGAACTGGAGCACGTGTACGACGGCTGGCGGTACCCGGACGAGTGGGTGACCGAGTCGTACGCGCTGGAGGGGCCGAAGCTCTTTCGCAAGGACGGCTGGATCTACCTGGTGAGCGCCGTGGGCGGGACGGCGGGCCCGCCCACGGGTCACATGGTGATCGTGGCGCGGTCGCGCTCCGTGCATGGGCCGTGGGAGAACCACCCGCGCAACCCGATCGCTCGGACGACGGAGGCCGCCGAGCGCTGGTGGTCCCGAGGACATGCGACCCTCGTGCCGGGGCCGGCTCGGGCCGATGATTCCGACTGGTGGATGGTCTCGCACGGCTACGAGAACGGCTACCGCACGCTGGGCCGTCAGATCCTGCTCGAGCCGATCCGGTGGAGCGAGGACGGCTGGCCGGAGGCAGCGCTCGCGGATCCCGGGGCCGAGATCGAGGTGCCGTCCGGAGCGGATGGTCAACGGCCTCCCGTGGAATTCGAGGACGACTTCTCGACGCTCTTGCTCGGCGAGCGCTGGGCCTTCCACGCGCCATCCCGCGGCGAGGCCGGGCGGATCCGGGTCGAGGACGGCATGGTGATGGCGGGCAAGGGCACGTCGCCCGCTGACACGTCGCCCCTGGCCATGCTGACCGGCGACCACTCCTACGAAGTCGAGGTGGAGCTGACTCTCGAGTCCGCCGGCGTAGAGGCGGGGCTGCTGCTGTTCTTCAACAACCGGCTCTCCTGCGGGATGGGAATCGACGTCGAGCGGATGCTGAGCTACTCGGGCGGCATGCGCACCCACTGGCGGGAGCCGGTGCCTTCGAGTGATCGCATCGCGCTCCGCATCCGGAATGATCAGCACATCGTGACCGGCTGGTATCGGCTGCCCGACGGTGAGTGGATTCGTCACGCCGTGCGCTACGAGACGTCCGGCTACCACGCCAACACGATTGGCGACCTGCTGAGCCTTCGCCCCGCGCTCTACGCGACGGGGAACGGCTCGGCTCGTTTCAGGAACTTCCGCTACCGCCCGCTCCCGTGAGCGCACAAGCGGCTAGTGCTTCGCCGCCTCCCACCAGGTGTGCGCGAGCAGCTCGTTGCCGGCGCCGGTCGGGTGTATCCCGTCGGCGAGGAGCGTCCGCGCTCCCTGGGACGCGGCCGCCTGCGCGAAGATGGCGTCGAGAGGGATCAGCTCGGCGTCGAACCGGGACGCCAGGTCCCGCACGACGGCGATCTTCTCGTCGAGGTCTTCTTCGTGCCAACGCGCCTGGTCGGCCGTGAACGGCACGAGAAACGGCTCCATGAGCACGAGGCGGTCCAGCGCCGACGCCCGTTGTGCTTGGTCGAGGATGCTCGCGTAGTCGGCCTTGAAGTCGGCGGCGCTCGTGGGGTCTGCCTCGTCGTATCGGCGCGCCGTGTCGTTGATGCCGATCAGAACCGTGAGCACCGAGGGCGCGATGCTCAGGCAGTCCTCGGTCCACCGCCTTCGCAGGTCCCGCACGCGGTTGCCCGCGATCCCGCGATTGACCACGGTCATGCCGGTCCCGGCATCCCGGGCCCTCTCGGCAATCCGGCGGACGAAGCCGCTACCGAGCGGTGCGTACTCGGAAGTCCTTCGGTAGTAGTCGGTGATGCTGTCACCGATGAAGAGTGCAACGGTGCCGTCTTCGGAAATGGGGTGCATTCGATCTCGTTCCTTCGCTTGAAGAATGGTTCCGCCGGCCGACGGAGACCTCAGATCACCCGCAGCTCGACGAACTGCGTGTGCTTCAGGGCGCCACCGATGTGCAGGTGGAACGTACCCCGCTCGACGCGGAACGAGGCGCCGACGCCGTCCGTGACCCAGAACCCCAACTGCTCCTGCCCCACCGAGAACTCGATGACCGCCCTCGCGCCGGGTTCGAACGTGCGGCGCTCGAAGGCGACGAGGCGACGAACGGGGGGAGCGACACTCGCCACGAGATCCTCTATGAAGAGCTGAATCACCTCGTCGCCGCGACGGCCTGACGTGTTCGTCACATCGAGGGACAGTGTCACGGCCTCGCCCGCATGGACCCGCTCGAGTTTCAGCTCCGCAACGGTCAGCCGTGGCTCTCCGTGGGTGAAGGTGGCGTAGCCGGAGCCGTGCCCGAAGTCGAACTCGGGCCCGAGCTCCGCGTCCAGGTACTTCGAGGTGTATTTGTCCTGAACGTTGTCGGGACCGTGCAGCCCCACGTCGGCGTGCTCGAGCTCGAGAGCGCCGCCGGTGGTCGCCGGGCGGCCTGTGTTCTCATGTGCGTAGTAGACCGGGACCTGGCCGACGGAGCGGGGAAAAGACATCGGAAGCCGCCCGGCGGGATCGCGCTCGCCTGTCAGCACGTCGACGATGGCCGCCGGCGCCTCGGTGCCGCCGTGCCACACCTCCAGCACCGCCGGTGCCTCGTCGATCCAATCGGCCACCACAAGAGGGCGACCGTTGGCCAGGACGACGACGAACGGGATGCCGCATCCGGCGATCGCGCGGATCAGGTCGGCCTGCCGGCCGGGCAGCCGCAGGTCGCTGCGCGACGCCGCCTCGCCCGAGAGGGCCGACGGCTCGCCGACGCAGATCACGATGGCGTCGACGATCCGCGCCGCCGCGACGGCCGCGGCGATGTCGTCCGATCCGTCCCCGAGGAATGAGACTCCGGGCACCACCTGCACCTCGGTCGCCGGCCAGCGGGCGCTCAGCTCGCCGGCGATCGACCCGGACGGCGCCGCGAAGGATTGCGTCCAGGCGCCGAGATGATCCGTCGAGTCGGCGTACGGACCGGTGAGCAGCACTCGCGCCGGTGCCGAGAGCGGCAGCGTGCCGTCGTTCTTCAGCAGAACGGCGGCGCGGGCCGCGGCGCCCCGAACCAGTTCGCGCGCGGCCGCCGTCGGGGCGACCAGCTCGGCGTCCTCGTCGACGTACGGGTTCTCGAACAGGCCGAGCGACTCCTTCAGGGCGAGCACCCTGGCGACCGCGTCGTCGATGCGGGCGCCGTCCAGCACGTCCGGTGTCAGGGCGGCGGCGACATCCGACGGCGCTCCGCCCATCTCGACATCCAGCCCCGCCTCGTACGCCATGCGGACGGCCTGCACCATGTCTTCGGCGACGCCGTGCGGGAGCAGGTTGCGAACTCCGTCCGCGTCGCCGACGACGATGCCGCCGAATCCCCATTCGGACTTCAGCACATCGGTGAGGAGGTGCCGGTTCGCGTGCATCGGGATGCCGGAGACGGTGTTGAAAGACGCCATCACGGCGGCGGCCCCGGCGTCCACCGCGGCCCGGAAAGGCTCGAGGTACACGTTTCGCAGGCGGTGCGTCGACACGTCGACCGCGTTGTAGTCTCGGCCGCCCTCCGGCTGGCCGTAGGCGACGAAGTGCTTGGCGGTGGCGGCGATGCTGTCGGCTGCGGCCAGGTCGGTGCCCTGGTAGCCCCGCACCATCGCGGCTCCGAGAACGGCGTTGACGTGGACGTCTTCGCCGAAGCCCTCGACGACACGACCCCAACGCGGATCGCGCGAGACGTCGATCATGGGCGAGAAGGTCCAGGTCACCCCTCCGGAGCGGGCCTCGGTCGCCGCCAGGCGGGCGAGGTCCTCAACCAGCGGCGCGTCGAACGTCGCAGCCATCGCGAGCGGCACGGGTGCGATGGTGCGCTGGCCGTGAATCACGTCGAGTCCGATGAGAAGGGGGATGCCGAGCCGGGTGTGCTCGACGGCCTCCCGCTGCAGCGCGTTGGTGGCGGCCGCCGAGCGCGGCCAGAATGTCGAGCCGATGCCCGCACGGACGAGCGCCGCGGCGTCTTCCGGGCGAGGGCGGAAGACGATCTGGAGCTGCCCCAGCTTCTCGGCCCAGGTCATCCCGTCGATGAGCTGCTGCACTCGGGGGCTCGTCATGTCTCTGTTCTCTCTGGGCTCTTCTATGGGCGAAATGCCGCAGCCCAGGAACCGGGATCCCTGGGCTGCGGCCGGAAGTCGGGGACTACTCGCCCCAGGCGGCATCCATCTCTTCGAGGACCTGATCGACGGTCTTCTGACCGGTCAGCAGGCCCTGGACGCCGGTGCCGAGGGTGGTGTACACGTCCGGGTTGGGCCATCCGGCATTGGGGACGCCGGTGTAGGCGCCGGAGGCCAGCAGCTCGCCGATCGGCTCGTAGGCAGGCGACAGCGTTTCGGCGTCGATACCCGTGATCGGAACCGCTCCCGACAGTTCGGCGAAGGCAGCCGCCTGCTCGGGCTGGGCAACCCAGTCGAGGAACTCCTGAGCGGACGACTTGACGGCGTCTTCCGAAGAGGCGTTGATGGCCCACGCGTAGTTGGCGCCGGTTACCGTGAACGCATCCTGACCGTCCGCAGGCGGGAACGCCTGCACGTTGAGCTCGGATCCCGTCGCGGTGCCGATCGACGCCGCTGCGGAGCCGGGCACGGCCGCCGTGAGCGATGTGCCGCCACCGAGACCGGCCGTGATGCTGTCGAACGTGCCGCCCGCCGCGCCGTCCTGGAAGCAGCCGCTGTCATTCATCTCGACGATGTCCTCCAGCACGTCTTTCCAGCCACTGTCGGCGAAGGTGACGTCTCCGCTGGCACGCTGCTCGTTCCAGTCGGGGTTCTCCGCGTATACCCGCGTCGCGGAGATGAGCATGGAGAACAGGCCGGTGTTGAAGGGGACGCCGCCGGCGAGGACCGAGAAGGTCTTGCCCGCATCGCGTGCCTCCGTGCACGCCGCGAGGAGATCGTCGTAGGTCTCCGGGTAGTCGATGCCCGCCTCTTCGCCGGCGGTGACGTTGAACACCATGCCGACCGGCGTGATGGCAGTGGGCTGGGCGTAGGTCTCACCGTCGATCTGGAACTCCCCTTCGCTCCCGGCCGGAAGCAGGCCGGCCGAGGTCTCATCGAGCGGCTCGAGGAAGTCGGCCTCTGCGAGGGTGATGACAGAGATCGGCTGGCCGGTTCCCGGTGAGAGGATCATGACGTCTGCGGCATTGCCGGCCTGGAGCTGCGTCGTGACCTGCGAGTTGTAGGCGTCGGACGGGTAGGGGATGACCTCGATCTCGACGCCGGTCTCTTCGGTGTATTTCGCGGCGGTCTGGGCGTAGAAGTCGTCGGCGTCATTCGCCGCGGCGACCATCATCGAGAATCCGGCCGCGCCCCCGTCGCCGGAGCCGCCGTCTGAATCGCCCGAGTCGCCGCCTCCACCGGTGCAGCCGGCGAGGAGGAGGGCGCCCGTCACCGGGATCGCGAGGAGCGTCCACCGGAGGTGCCGTGTGGCTGTCTGCTGTGACATGTCAAGCCTTTCATGACGTCGTTGTCGCCAGAGCGGGTGCTGGCGCGGCCGGTGGCCGCAGATCCAGCGTGGCACACATAAGCGCTATTCCGACATAAGGATTGCTGATGCACGGCAAAAGGGGCGCTGATCTGTGCGCCCCCGTTACGGACGGCACCCGTGGGTTTGGGGCGGATTCCCTCCCGTGGGGCGCGTATGGTGCGCCCCGAAGGCGGGATCGCGCCCCAAACCCTGCCGGAAGGTGGGGGGTCAGCCGATCCGCTGCGCCACGAGCGTCACGGGCCCCGCCAGCCCGGCGGGGAGGGGCGCCGCCGCCGGCTCATAGACGTCGGCCATGGGCGCGAAGATCTCGCCTGTGGCCGCGGATGCCTCGCCGATGAGCCGGTTGCGCCACGGGGTCGTCACTTGCACCTCCAGAACGTTCCCGCCCTCGCGGATGGCGGCGGTCACGTCGACCTGGAACGGCGCGGTCCATGCGATTCCGCAGTCCGTGCCGTTCACGAGCACCCGGGCGATGTCGCCGACCTGCCCGAACTGCACGAGCAGTCGGTCGGCGCTCGCCGAGACGGCATCCAGGTCGAACGGAAGACGATAGACGCCCGTGCCGGAGAAGACGCGCGCCTCGGCGTCGAGGTCCGTCCAGAGCCGGGGTCGCGGCTCCATGTGCACGTTCTCGCGCCCCGGAAGGTGCAGCATCCACGCCCCCCGCAACTCGATGCCGGTCTCACGCGCGATCGGCGCATCCGCATCGGTGCCTTGCATCACGAACACGGAACCGAACGCGGGCAGAGACAGCGCGAACGACCGGATGTCGCCCTCCGTGCCGGCGGCAGGGAGCGCGTTGCGGGTCAGCATCACCGGGTCCCAGCCGACGAGCGGGCCGACGGAGGCCGGCACCCGCACGGTGACCTCGATCGGCTCGCGCTTCGGATTGGCGAGGAACGTCACCCGGCGCCCGTCGATGAGGCGGGCGATCTGGCGGACGGGGCCACCCTCCACCACGAACTCGGCCGCCTCGCCCAGCTCGGCGAGCGCGGCCGCGAGATCGTCCGTCGCGATCATCCTGCCCGCTGCACCCGACCAGATGCGCTCGCAGGCTGCATCGAAGTCCGCGGGTTCGTCGGCGAGCGACGGCGAGGACAGGGGCCGCTCTCCGACGACGGTCGCTCCCGCCGCGAGCAGGCGCTCGATGTGCCCCAGGCTGGACACGGTCAGTCGCCGGCTCGCTCCTCCCAGGTAGAGCACCCGATAGGTCGCGCCGGCGGAGGCCAGCCGGCCGTTCTCGACACGCAGGATGTCGCGGAGCGCGTCGGCGCCGATGTAGTCGAAGTCGAACCCCGGAGGAACCGACTCGTCTGTCCGGTGCTCGAAGAGCCCGGTAACCGGTGCCTCCTCGCCGACGAAGACCGCGATGTCGACCGCCGGCCGGCCGGTGTTCAGCATCGCCGCGCACCGCGACAGATAGTCGATCCACGGGCGAGCGACGCCCGCCCAGGTCTCGTTCACGGTGAACGCCTGTCCCAGGAACGGGGCCAGGGCGATCCCGGGCGGCGGCGCGGTGATCGGCTGGTGCGGAGAAGTGTGGATGCAGAAGCGGGTCACCCCGAGCGCGAGCTGCAGATCGGCGACATGCTTGAGACTCTGCGGCGTCGAGCTCCATGGCCGCTCGAACGACGTGAACGCCTCGGAGCCGGTCCACTTCTTGTCGTACACGTGGGCGACGGATGCCGCGCCCTTCAGGTCGGCGACGTACGTCGCGCGCGGCTCCCCCTGCGGTCCGAACGTCCACATCGCACCCATCGGCACGTCGGCGTGCGAGCGCATGGCGAGGTCGTCGCCGAGCTGCGGCCTCCCGTCCTCGAGCGCCTCGGCGTAGTGGACCATCCCGTGCCGGTGCGCCACCGACGCGATCGTGCCGTAGTAGGCCGAGGCGAAGAGCTCGGCGATCGTGCGGCGATAGTCGAAGAGGAACCGATCGGATTCCGCGGCCGAGCCGACGACGAAGCCGGCAAGGGCGGGAAGCCACGGCGTCGGGTCGTACCCCCGTGATTGCCGGAACTGCTCGAGGATCCGCTCCGTCCAGTTCTGGGGGCCCGCCTCGATGCTGTCGCTCAGCAGGGCGCCGATGGGGCCGCGATCCGCGTCGGCGGCGCCGAAGGTGCGCGAGAGGTACGACTCCAGGTACGCCGCGACCCGCGCTCCATCGAGCTTGTCGATCTCGAGGCCCGTGACGTCGGTGAGGGCGGGACCGTTGGTCTGGCCCGTGAGCGAGGCGCCGAGTCGCAGCACGCGCCAGCGACCCGCCGGCGCGTTCCAGTGCAGGATGCCGCTCTTCACCTGATCTGTGAGATCGACGACCCCGGCCGGATCGAGCGTGCCGCCGCTCACCCCGGGATCGGTGTCGACGGCGAAGTAGTCAGCCACGACGCCGAAGCCGGCCTTCTCCTCCGCACGATGCACGCGCCCGCCCGGGCGGAGCACGAACTCCGAGACCCGGAATTCGGATGCCCGCCGGAGGACGGGTGGGAGGCGTACGCCGTCTCCGACCGGGGGCAGCGCGTCGGCGGCGCTCGCCGCGGAGAGGACGAGGCGGAACGTACGTGCCCGCACCGGCGGGAAGGCGGCCGTTCGGGCCGGGACCGCCGTCGCCGGCAGTTCGATCACGTCGTGGAACGCGATCCCGTTCTGGCTGGCCTGCAGAACGGCCGTCGGTGCCGGCGCCGCCCCGAATCCCCGTGGCCCCGTCAGCCCGACGGTGATCGAGCCGACCCACGTCGGCTCGGCGAAACGCTGCTCCACCCAGGTCGCGGACCATCCGTCGGGGTCGCGCGGCAGTTCGATCGAGGAGGCGAACGACCCGTCGCACAGGGGAGACCAGTCCTCGACCTCGCCAGCCGCGGCGAACGAGTCGGGTCGAAGGGTCTCGTGGTCGTCGTCGGCCGCAAACGCCAGCACCCGCCAGTCCGACGAGAACGACAGGGCCCCGGCATCCGTCCCCCAGCGGGGGCAGTCCTGATAGAGACCGGCCGTAGCGGGCATGGGAGGGAGCGGGATCGCTACCGGGCCGCCCCCATCGACCAGCTGCTCCGACCAGACCACCTTCTTCATGGCATCCGCGGGCTCGACCCACGGGGCGCCGGCGGCGCTCCAGCCGGCGGAGGTGGCGACGGCGAACTCCAGGCCGAGCTCTTCGGCCGTGCGGGTCGCCACGGACACCGCTTCCGCCCAGGCGTCGCTCCCCGGCCGAACGGCGTGTGGAACGACGAGCGGCACGCCCATGCCTCCGTCGAAGAGCTGCACGCCTCGCACGCCGACGGCGTGCAGCCAGCGCAGATCCCGCCGGATGCCGTCGACGTCGACGTTGCCGTCCATCCAGTGCCACCACACTCTCGGTCGCGCCGAGTCGGGCGGCTCAACGAACGTTCGCCAGAGCTCCGTTCGCAGGTCGTCGCCATTGTCCCGATGCATGGTGGTCACCGACGAATTGTCCCAGCGTGGGGCTGCCCTTGCCCGGCCGGGGCCACTTATACCCGATATCGGAAGTACTTATGTGTGCTTTCGACGCAAGCGTGTGATAGTAGACCGCGAGCGCTCCATGACGATGATGGGGCACCCCGACAACGAGGTCAGAGAGCAGATGACAGTGACGATCGACGAGAACAGTACTCGCACCCTCACCGTGCCCCCTCGAGCCCGGCGCACGCCGCCGCCGCGGGACCGTCGCAAGCCGTTGCTGCAGTTCGGTCACTGGTGGTGGGCGCTGCCGGCGATCGTGTTGGTGATCGCGGTGCACTACGTGGCCACCCTCACCGGGGGATTCTTCGCGTTCACGAACTGGACCGGCCTGGGCGACTGGGAGTTCATCGGCCTCGACAACTTCGTCCGGATCTTCAACGATCCGCAGCTGCTCGGGGCGGTGTGGAACACGCTGTTCCTGGCGTTGGCGTCGGTGCTGCTCACCAACATCTTCGGCCTGCTGTTCGCGCTGGCGATCAACCGGATGCTGAAGTCCAGGTACATCCTGCGCACCCTGCTGTTCATGCCCGTCGTGCTCAGCCCCCTCGCCGTCGCCTACGTCTGGAAGTTCATCTTCCAGTTCAACGGACCGCTCAACGGCCTGCTGGGATTCCTCGGTTTGGAAGAGCTGCAGAAGGTCTGGCTCGCGGATCCCACGTGGTCGATCTGGGCGATCCTGATCACCGTCGTCTGGCAGCAGACCGGCTTCACGATGGTGATCTACCTGGCAGGGCTCGCCTCGGTTCCCGTCGAGGTCGAGGAGGCCGCCGCGCTGGACGGCGCGGGCATCTGGGGCCGCTTCTGGAACGTCACCGTTCCCGCCATCCGCCCCTCGATCGCCATCGCGACCACCCTCGGCATCATCCAGGGGCTGCGCATCTTCGACCAGATCCTCGCCCTCACCGGCGGTGGACCGGCCGGCGCGACCGAGACCCTCGCGACCGAGGTCTACAAGCAGGCGTTCTCGCTCGGGCAGTTCGGCTTCGGCTCGGCGCTCGCGCTCGTGCTCACCGTGATCATCCTGGCGTTCGCCATCCTCCAGCAATTCGTCACCCGCGACCGCGACGCCGGAAGGGCCTGAGAAACATGTTCCGCTATACCAAAGCCACCGCGGCCCGTGAGGTCCTCGTCTGGATCATCACCCTTCTCGGGCTCCTCCCGTTCTACATCCTCATCGTCACCTCGCTGAAGAGCGACGAAGAGGCGCTGACCACCAGCGCCGTCGCGCCGCCGACGTCGATCGACTTCAGCGCGTTCGTCGAGGTGCTCACCACCACGGGCCGCAACAGCATCCCGATGAGCATCCTGAACAGCGTGATCATCACCGCCGGCGCGATCTTCGGCCTGGTGCTGCTCGGCTCGGTCGCGGCGTACGTGATCGCCCGCCGCACCCGCCGGTGGACGACCTGGACGTACTACCTCGTGCTGATCGCCATCATCCTGCCCGCGCAGCTGGGAACCGTTCCCCTCTACATCGGCGCGCGGAGCGTGGGGCTCACCGGCAACGCGATCGGCATGATCCTGCTCTGGATCGCCATCCTGCTGCCCCTGTCGGTGTTCCTCTACGCGAGCTTCTTCCGCGGGCTGACCACCGAGTACGAGGAGGCCGCCGTCATCGACGGTGCGTCGCCGACCCAGGCCTTCTTCCGGGTCGTGCTGCCGTTGATGGCGCCGGCCACCGGAACCGTCGCCATCCTGGCCGGCCTCATCGTCTGGAACGACTTCTTCAACTCGCTGATCTTCCTCGGCGGATCCACCACCCAGACCCTGCCCGTCGCGATGTACACATACGTCGGTGGCCTCGTCTCGGCCTGGAACAAGATCTTCGCGGTCGTGATCATCTCGATGATCCCGATCCTCGCGTTCTACATGTTCGCGCAGAAGAAGTTCATCCAGGGCTTCGCCGGCGGACTGAAGGGCTGATCCGCCGCGCGGACATCCATCGATTCGAGAGCGGCCGGATCGTCGAGCTCGGGAACCCGCGGGTTCCCGAGCATGCCGCCCACGACCATCCGATGTTCTGACCCTACGACAGGCTCAGGGACCGTCCTTCGACAAGCTCAGGAACCGAAAGGCACATATATGTACCAGCTCGCACCCAACATCGAACTGCTCTTCACCGAGGCCGGCGACTACCACGACCGCGTGCGCGCGGCCGCGGCATCCGGATTCGACGCCGTCGAGATGTGGGGGCCGACCGGGGTCGACGCCCCGACGACGCCGAAGGACCTGCCCGCGCTGAAGACGGCGCTCGAGGAGACCGGAACGCAGCTGACGGCGCAGCTTGCCGAGCCGCGGACGCAGTTCATGATCCCGCCGTGGGACCACTCGGAGTTCTACCGCAAGCTCGACGAGGGCGTCGAGATCGCGCACCTCCTCGGTACACCGCGCATCGTCGTGGGAAGCGGCACCGGGTTCGGGGGGTGGAAGCGCCAGGTGCAGCTCGACAAGCTGATCGAGATCTACCAGAAGGCCATCGCCCAGATCGACGGGTCGGGGATCACGCTGGTGCTCGAGCCTGTCAACGTGCGGGTCGACCACCCCGGCTCGCTGCTGGATCGCACCGCCGAGGGCGTGTACGTCGCTCGTGGCGTCGACTCGCCGAACTTCGGGGTGCTCTACGACATCTACCACTCCGCCGTCGAGGGCGAAGACATCGAGACTGAGCTGGCGAACGCCGGCTCCATCATCAAGTACGTCCAGCTGGCGGATGCCCCGGGCCGCGGCGAGCCCGGCACCGGTGACCTCGACTGGCCGGCCACGCTGGCCGTTCTCCGCGGCTCCGGCTACGACGGGCCGATCGGCCTCGAGTACTATCCGCAGGCCGCCTCCGAGGAGTCGGTGCGCTACATCCGCGACGTGGCGGCGCAGGCATGACAGGCCGCTACCCGGAGCGCGTGGATGTCGCGATCGTCGGCAGTGGTCCCGCAGGTGCCGCGTACGCCCGCATCCTGAGCGAGAGGTCACCGGAAGCCACGATCGCTGTGTTCGAGGTCGGGCCGATCGTGACCTCCCCGCCGGGGGCCCACGTGAAGAACATCGCCGATCCCGCCGAGCGCGCCAGCGCGCAGACGCGCTCGGAGGGCCCGCACGCGCAGGAGAGCGCCGATCGCACCGGCGGCATCGTCAAGACCACGCAGCGACGCGCCCGCCCGGGCACGTTCCTGCTGGAGACCGGATACCAGGTCGAGGGTGAGGACGGGCTGCCCGTGGCGGCCATGTCGAGCAACGTCGGCGGAATGGCCGCGCACTGGACGGGCGCGTGCCCGCGGCCGAACGACAGCGAGCGGATCGCGATCCTCGACGCCGACGGCAGCTTCGACGAACTGCTGTCCGAGGCCGAGCGGCTTCTCGGTGTGACGACCGACGCGTTCGACAGTTCGCCCTATGGCGACCTGGTGCGCACGCGCCTCGCGGCCGCCGAGGATGCCGGTCGCATCGCGACGACGCGGGTGCAGCGGATGCCGCTCGCCGTGCACCGCAGGGAGGACGGCAACCTCGTCTGGTCGGGCTCGGATGTCGTGTTCGGCGACGTCACCCGCGCCAACCCGCGGTTCACGCTCTTCGACGAGTCGCTCGTCACGCGCGTGCTGATCGAGGACGGCCGGGCGAGCGGCGTCGTCGTCGAAGACCGGCGCACGGGTGAGAGCGCAGAAGTGCGCGCCCGTTTCGTCGTCGTCGCCGCAGATGCACTGCGCACGCCGCAGCTGCTCTGGGCTTCCGGGGTCCGTCCCGACGCACTCGGCCGGTATCTCAACGATCAGGCCCAGATCGTCTTCGCCGTGCGCATCCGCGACCTGCCGACCACCGACGCCGAAGGCGGCGGCGCCGCCACCGGCCTGAGTGAGTACAGCGGTGTCACGTGGGTGCCTTTCACCGACGGCATGCCCTTCCACGGGCAGGTGATGCAGCTCGACGCCTCACCGGTGAAGCTCGCGGACGACGACCCGGCCGCGCCCGGCTCCATCGTGGGCCTCGGCCTGTTCTGCGCGAAGGACCTGCAGGCCTTGGACCGCGTGGAATTCTCCGATCGCGACGTGGACGGATACGGGATGCCGGCGATGACGGTGCACTACCGGCTCACGGCGCGTGACCACGAGGTGATCGCCCGCGGCAAGGACGAGATCGTTCGACTCGGCAAGGCCGTGGGGGAGCCGCTGGATGACCGCCCCTTCGTGATGCCCCTCGGCGCCTCGCTGCACTATCAGGGCACCACCCGCCTCGGTGCAGTGGACGACGGGTCGAGCGTGTGCTCGCCTCAGGGGCAGGTGTGGGACGTCCCTGGACTGTACGTCGCCGGCAACGGGGTCATCCCGACCGCCACGGCGTGCAACCCGACGCTGACCGGAGTGGCCCTCGCCGTCAACGGCGCGCGCCATATCGCCACTGCGCTGGCCGAAAGCCCCGCATAAGTCGATTCCTTGACTTATGTTGAAATCAAACATTAGACTGTAGAAACACGGACAAAGTAGTCAAGGAGGACGATGTGATCCCCGACCGCATCATCGAGCAGGGAACGCTCACAACTGACGGACCGCGCACCGCGGTCGAAGTTCGGCTGCCGTGGTACCGCGCTCTGCCGGGCTCATGCATCGCCGGCGCGAAGCTCAGCGTCGACGGCGTGGAGGCTCCGGCGGAGTCGCTGCGCTGGAGCATGAACGGCCGGGAGTTCGGCTTTCCCGAGCTCGTCGACGAGACAGGTGAGTGGTGGTTCCCCACCGACTCGGCCGTGTTGTCCGGCGAGCTGCCGGTCACGCCTGGCGAAGACCACGAGGTCCGCGTCGATCTCACGCTGTTCATCCCGTACATCATCATCTCGGACACCGAGACGCTCCACATCGAAGAGCACGACGTCAAGACCATGACCCTTCGACAGGCTCAGGGACCGGAGACAGCAGCATGAGTACACTCGGTACTCCCATTCAGGGCGTGACCCTCTACAGCTTCACTCGCGCGTTCCACGGCCGCGAGTACGACCTCGAAGGGCTGATCCGCAAGGTCGCCGCCGAGAGCTACGGCCCCGGCCTCGAGATCATCGGGTTCTCCAGCTTCCGCGGATTCCCGCAGATCGAGGACTCCTTCGCGGGCTGGTTCCGCGATCTGGTCGAAGAGGTCGGCCTCGTGACCACCTCGCTCGCAGTGAACGCCGACATCGGCATCCACCGCGATCGCCTGCTCACGCAGGACGAGCTGATCGACTACATGACCCTGCAGATCAAGGCGGCGGCCAAGCTCGGCTTCCCGATCGCGCGCGTGCAGATCTCCATCGAGCCTGACTCGATGGAGGCGCTCGCTCCCATTGCGGAGGCGCACGGTGTCACCCTCGCTCTCGAAGTCCACGCGGATCAGTACGCGTCGCATCCGCGCATCCTCGCGCTGCGCGACCGCTACGAAAAGGTCGGGTCGCCGTTCCTCGGCTTCACGATGGACTGGGGGGCCACCGTGAGCGGCTTCGCGCCGTCGCTCATCGAGGCGTACCGCCGTCGCGGCGCGTCGGACGAGCTGCTCGGCAAGTTCGTCGACCTCTGGAACACGTATTACGAGCAGGGTCCGCCAGCCGACCAGGCCGAGCACGGTCGGCGGTTCGGCTCGTTCATCGGCCTCGCCGCGCAGAATGGCCGCCCCGATCTGGGCATCGACGTCGGCATCAACGGCACCGGCCTGTTCGGCCCGGCCCGGGTGGACGACTGGCTCGAGATCATGCCGTGGATCAAGCACGTGCACGGCAAGTTCTTCGGCATCGACGAGACCGGTGAAGAGCCTTCCGTTCCCGTGCGCGACCTGATCCGTCTGCTCGTCGAGAACGGCTACTCCGGCGCGATCTCCAGCGAGTACGAGGGCTGGCACTGGAACTACTGGCAGAGCCCGTTCGAGATCATCGCCGGCGAACAGGCGGTGCAGCGCTCCGCCGCTGCCGATGCCGGCTCGCGGATGATCACGGATGCCGCCGAGGCGCGCAGCATCCTCCATTCCCACCTCGCTCAGCCCGTCCGCGGCTGACACCGACCCTTCGAGAAGTTCAGGGACCAACAGACATGACTGAAGACAACGGCATCGCCGGTACCGGCATCAAGCTCGGCATCACCCTCTACTCCTTGACGTCCGAGTTCGCCGCGGGCCTGTACACGCCCGAGACCCTCATCAAGGCGGCCGCCGATCACGGGCTGGGGCCGGGCATCGAGTTCAACATCGCCCAGATGCTGCGCACGTACCCGGATGTCGACGATGAGTTCGTGAAGATCTGGCGCGACAGCATGGATCGCTACGGGCTCGAGCCCAGCGCGATCGGCACGAACCTCGACATGGGGCGCCGCAAAGAGCGCGACATGACGCCGGACGAGGAGCACGACTTCCTGGCGCGTCAGCTCAAGACAGCGCACACCCTCGGCTTCAAGAAGATCGTCATCCGCTCGCACGGCAAGGAGCTGCTGCGCAGCCTTCTGCCGCTGGCCGAGAAGTACGACCAGAAGCTCGGGTACGAGATCCACGCGCCGTCGGGACCGAACGATCCGCAGGTGCTACAGATGCGGGAGATGTACGACGAGCTCCAGTCCGACCGCCTCGGCTTCACGGCCGACTTCTCGTCGACGATGCACTCGCTCTCGCCGACCCTCCTCCGCACACTCAGCCAGATGGGCATGGACGAGAAGTACTTCCCGGTCATGGACGAGATCTGGCACGAGCCGACGCCCATGTACGTGCGCAACCAGAAGTTCGAGGACTTCCTGATCTCGGAGGGCGTCGACCCGCTCCGGTTCGGCCCGTTCACGCGCCTCGCGTTCAACATGCACGGGCTGGTCCCGCCGGAGGAGTGGCTGGACATCATGCCGCAGATGTTCCACGTGCACGCCAAGTTCTACGACATCGACGAGAACGGCGACGAGCCCGCTATGGACATCCCGCGCATCGTCCGGCAGTTCGTCGAGGGGGGCTACCAGGGCTACCTCTCCAGCGAATGGGAGGGTCACGCCTTCTCCGACCTCGGCGAATCCGACCCGATCGAGCTGGTCAAGAAGCAGCACGCGCTCATGCGTCGCGCCATCGAAGAGACCGTGAGGGAGAAGGCCGTTGTCTGAGGCACTCAGGGCGGTCCCCGTGGTTCGACAAGCTCACCAACCAATCGAGGGGTCGTCCGACGCTTCGTCCGGCTCAGCGACCGTTGCCGAACTCCAGGCCGAGCTGGCGACCCTCCGCGAAGAAGTCGTTGCCGTCCGCGCTCTCGCGCAGCGGGCGCAGGATCGTGGCGCGGTCGAGAACCTCTTCAACCGCTACATGTACCTGCACAACGCGTTCCAGGACGAGCAGATCATCCCCCTTTGGGTGAGCGAGGGCACGCCAGGCATCCGTGCGCGCTACACGAACGCCGGCGAGTACACGACGTGGGAGAGCGTCACCCGCTACCACCGCGATCGGCCGAGCCCGGAGGGCAAGCTCATCCTGCACGCGACGACGACCCCCGTGATCGAGGTCGCCGCCGACGGCGAGACGGCCAAGGGCGTCTGGCTCATGGCCGGCACCGAGTCGGGCCTGACCGACCCCGAGGTCGCCAAGGAGTTCCCCGACATGTACTCGCCGGGCGAGGTGCTGGGAAAGAAGGTGTGGGCGCACTGGGTCTGGTGCAAGTACACCATCGACTTCCGCAAGCAAGACGGCGAGTGGAAGTTCTGGAAGTTCCGCTGCTACGAGCTCGCCCGTGCGCCGTTCGAGGAGAACTGGGTCAGCTTCGGCCTGAAGAACCAGGGCGCCTTCGACCTCGACCTCATGTACTTCGGCGACGACGGCAAGCCGGTCTTCATGCCCCCGGCCGACCAGCCGGCGCCGGACAAGAACCACCCCTACAGCCCGTCGACCGTCCAGAAGCTCGAGCCCGTACCGCCCGTGCCGCACGACACCTTCACCGACACCTTCCACTGACCCACCGCAACCGAGGAGCCGACCATGGCCACCCACAACTCCCTCTTCTCCGAGAAGGACGTCCACCGCCGCGACGACGCGATCGCCGTCTCGGTACAGCTCCCGTGGTACCGCAGCCTGTGGCTGTCGGCCGTCGACGACGTGGCGGCATCCGTCAACGGCGTCGCCGTTCCGAAGGAAGACCTGCGGTTCGAGCTGAACGGCACGAGCTACCGCATCGAGGAGCTGCCCGAGCAGTGGGACACGCTCTGGTTCGTCGCCGACAAGCCCGAGGTCGTCATCCCCCTCGATCACGCTCCGGCCGCGGGCGAGAAGCTCACCATCGAGGTCGTGCTGACGATGCGGCTCCTGTACATGCAGATCATGCCCGGCACCGACGGCGGCCCTGGTCGCTACGTCACCAATCGCGTTCCGGTCGAGCGCGAGGTCGTCCTGGCATGAGTGCGGGCACGACGCGGCCGCTTCGCGTCGCGATGATCGGCTACGGCTTCATGGGCGCCACCCATTCCGTGGGCTGGCGCCAGGCGCCGCGGATGTTCGACCTCCCCGAGGCGGTCGAGATGGCCGTGATCGTCGGCCGCAGCGCCGAGGCGGTTGCCGGGGCCGCGGAGAAGTGGGGCTGGGCCGAGTCGGCGACGGACTGGCGCGAAGTGATCTCCCGGGATGACATCGACATCGTGGACATCGTCACCCCCGGCGACTCGCACGCCGAGATCGCGATCGCCGCGCTCGAGGCCGGCAAGCACGTGCTCGTGGAGAAGCCGCTCGCGAACACGGTTGCAGAGGCGGAGGCGATGGCGGATGCCGCTTCCAGAGCCGCCGCGCGCGGCGTCCGCTCGATGGTCGGGTTCACCTACCGACGCGTCCCCGCGGTGACCTTTCTGCGCGACCTGATCGCCGAGGGCGTCGTCGGCACTGTACAGCAGGTGCGCGCCGCGTACCGGCAGGACTGGCTCGTCGACCCCGAGATGCCGCTGGCGTGGCGCCTGCAGAAGGAGCATGCCGGTTCCGGCGCCCTGGGCGACATCGGCGCGCACATCATCGATATGACCCAGTTCGTGACGGGCCAGACAGTGGACGCCGTCGCCGGGACGATCGAGACGATCGTCAAGGAGCGCCCGCTCCTCGGCTCGGGCTCGGGTCTGTCCGGCACGGCCGGCGAGGGGTACGGCGAGGTCACGGTCGACGACGTCGCGCTCTTCACCGGGCGCCTCTCGAACGGCGCGCTCGTCTCGTTCGAGGCCACCCGGTTCGCCACCGGCCGGAAGAATGCGCTGACGATCGAGGTCTCGGGCGACAAGGGCGCGCTCGCGTTCGACCTCGAAGACCTCAACAGCCTGCAGTTCTACGACCGCACTGCCCCCGCCGACCGCCAGGGCTTCACGAAGATCCTCGTCACCGAAGCGCAGCATCCGTACGTCGCCGCGTGGTGGCCCGCCGGCCACATGCTCGGCTACGAGCACGGCTTCTCGCACCAGGTCGTCGACCTGGTGACCGCGATCGCCGAGGGAACCGACCCGCACCCATCCTTCGCCGAGGGTCTGACGGTGCAGCGCGTGCTCGACGCCGTGGAGCGCTCGAGCGAGCACGAATCCGCCTGGGTCCGCATCGCCGCAGGCGTCCCGGCATCCGTCTGACGAATCCAACCGAAGGAGAGCGCGATGGCGCGTCCGATCACCCTGTTCACCGGCCAGTGGGCCGACCTCCCGTTCGAAGAGGTGGCCCGCCTCGCCGGCGAGTGGGGCTACGACGGCCTCGAGATCGCCTGCTGGGGCGACCACCTCGACGTCTCCCGCTGGGACGACGCCGACTATGTGCAGTCGCGGCTCGACATCCTCGAGCGCAATGGACTGAAGGTCTACGCGATCTCCAACCACCTCACCGGCCAGGCGGTATGCGACGACCCGATCGACGAACGGCACCGCGACATCCTGTCCGACCGGGTCTGGGGCGACGGGGATCCGGAGGGCGTGCGGCAGCGCGCCGCGGAGGACCTGAAGGACACGGCTCGCTTCGCTGCGAAGCTCGGTGTGAAGACGGTCAACGGGTTCTCGGGATCGTCGATCTGGAAGGCCGTCGCGATGTTTCCGCCGGCCTCGGACGAGTACATTGCACGCGGGTACCAGGATTTCGCCGACCGGTTCAACCCCATCCTCGACGTGTTCGAAGAGGTGGGAGTGCGGTTCGCGCTGGAGGTGCATCCCTCCGAGATCGCGTACGACTACTGGAGCGCGAAGGACACGCTCGAGGCGATCGGCCACCGCGAGAGCTTCGGCTTCAACTTCGACCCGTCGCACTTCGTCTGGCAGCAGCTGGACTACGTCGCGTTCGTCCTCGACTTCGCCGCCCACATCTTCCACGTGCACGTGAAGGAGTCGATCACCAACCTCGACGGGCGCAACGGCGTGCTCGGTTCGCACCGGCCGTGGGCCGACCCGCGCCGCGGTTGGACCTTCGTATCGACCGGTCACGGCGCCGTGCGGTGGGAGCCGCTCTTCCGCGCGCTCAACGCGATCGGCTACGAAGGTCCGACGAGCGTCGAGTGGGAGGACGCGGGCATGGACCGGCTGATCGGCGCCCCGGAGGCGCTCGCCTTCGTGCGCCGGCTCGCGGAGATCACGCCACCCGCCGCTGCGTTCGACGCGGCGTTCTCGTCGAAGTAGCCGACTCGCGCGCGAGGATGAGGCGATGACAGAGCGACTCATCGGCATCGGCATCCTTGGTGCCGCCGGCATCGCCGAGCGGGCGATCGTGGAGCCGGCGCGCGTACTGGAGGGCGTGCGGGTGATCGCAATCGGCGCACGCGACCCCGCTCGTGCGCGCACCGCGGCCGCTCGCCTCGGCGTGCCCGAATCCGGGGACTACGAGATGGTCCTGAACCATCCCGACGTCGACCTCGTCTACATCCCGCTGCCCTCAACCGTTCAGGCGGATTGGGCGGTGCGCGCGCTGCAGGCCGGAAAGCACGTGCTGTGCGAGAAGCCGCTGTCGGCGAACGGCACGACCGCGACGCAGATCGCCGAAGCCGCGGACGCGGCGGGCAGACGCGCCTTCGTGGGTTTCCACTACCGGCTGCACGGCTTCACCCGCCGGCTGCTGGAGGTGCTCACATCTGGCGTTCTCGGCGATCTTCAGCGCGTGGAGTTCGACTTCAGCATCCCGCACTTCGTCGTCAAGCCCGGCAACATCCGGCTGGACGGCGACCTCGGCGGCGGGTCGTTCATGGACGTCGGCTGCTATGCCGTCGATCTGACCCGTGCCGCGTGGGGAGAACCCAGGGTGGTCTCGGCCGAGGCGGTTCTCTCTGCCGATGATCCCCGTGTCGACCTTCAGATGGATGCCGAGCTGAAGCTGGCCCGCGGCATCCCGGCCCGCATCCGCTCGTCGTTCATCGGCGACGACCAGGGCAGCATGTCGCTGCGGGTCGTCGGGACGGCCGCGCAACTGGAGGCGACGAGTGTCATCGTGCCGCAGTGGGGTGCCGAACTGCGTGTCACCGCGAGCGATCGCGTGGTGATCGAGGAGAGGGCCGTCGACGGCGAGAACAGCTATGCGCGACAGCTCGAGCACGTGGCCGCTGTGCTGCGCGTCGGGTCGCCCAGCCCGCTGGACGCGGCGCTCGGCGTCGGCACGATGAGAGTCGTCGACGAGGTCTACCGGGCGGCCGGTCTGCAGCCGCGCTGAACCGCGCGGTGCCGCTGGCGCCGACTGCTGCCTGGCGCCGAGTGCACGGCCTGCCCTCGAGTGCACGGGATCCCCACGCGAGGAGGCCGTGCCTTCGGCGGGAAGCCGTGCACTCGGCGCGCAGCACCCTGGCGGCACCTTATTGTGCGCCGCGGGCTCAGCCCTCGTGGTTGTAGTACGGCCAGGGCAGGAAGCGGCGCTCGCCGCGGCGGTCGGGGCCTTCGAGAGCGACCTCGCCCGTCGCCGCCCACTCGACGCCACGCGGAAACATCCGGATGAACTCGATGCGCCGGAACGTGTCGATGTCGTGGCCGATCGTGATCGTGAACGACCGGCCGGCCCCGTACTGGTTGATCCATGCGAGAGGCTGGTCGGTGTCCATGCCGTTCAGGGCGGCGATGCCGCCCTCGGGGATCACCACCGGATAGTGCGACATCGGCCAGACCGGCGCGTTCTCGTAGGCCTCGAGGTCGTCGAACGTCGTCAGCAGCACTTGAGCGCCCTCGTACATCTGCACACCGGTGAGGATGTCGTCGCCGGTGACCGTCCATGTCGCGTTGATGCCCTCGGTGATCGGGTGCCGCGGCTCGGCGGTCTGCAGGAGCGCCTCGCCCCACGGCCGGGGACGGAGGCCCGTCTCGTACGCACTCAGCTTCGCGCCGCGCATGACGTTGTACTCCTCGGGGTATCCCCAGGAGTCCTCCTGAGCGGCCGAGCCGTGGAACCACACGATGCCCTTGCCGTGGTCGTGCACGAAGCGCAGGAGCGCAGCATCCGTCTCTTCGCCGAATCCCACCGCCTTGTCGAAGTAGCCGTCGCGGCCCTCGAACACGACGATGACGACGTCGTACTTGTCGATGATCTCCGCGCCCAGACCCCTCGGGTCCTCGACGACGCGCACCTTGAACCGACCGGTGTCTTCCAGCAGAGTCGTCAGCCACTGGTTGTGCTGCCGGAAGCTGCGGTGCTCGTTGTCGTGCTCGATCGTCATGTGTCCGGACAGGATCAGGACGTTCAGAAGGGTCATCGGATGTCTCCGTTCAGGGTGCGTCGGGCCAGCGCGAGGTGTTCCCTGGTCATCTGGGTGGGATCATCGTCGAGCCACTCGTGCCCGCCCCACTCGCTGCAGAGGGTGCCCGTGAACTGCGTCCCCGCGAGCTCGGCGCCGAGGTCCCTGATCGGGTTCGAGACGCGGCCGTCGACGTCGTGCAGGTCCCAGAATTTGAGGTGGAACGCGCCGACGAGGGGCAGCACGCCGCGCAGATCTGCGGCGTGCGACCGACCGAATCGGATCAGCATGTTCATGTAGAGCGTGTGGATGCCGGGGGGCACGGCACCCGAGCGGAGCAGATCGACCACGGCGGTCGCTGTCGACGGGTCGCGCCACGCGTCGCTCAGTCGCTGCACGAGACCCACGGGAATTCCGGCGGAGCGCAGACGCGCGAGGTAGGTGACGGGCAGTGCAGGCATGAGCATCGAGATGTCCACCAGCAGGCGCACATGCGAATCATCGAGCTCGTGGATCACCGCGATCGCCGCCGCAGTGGCGGGAGAGTCGGGCGTCTGCTGACCCTGGATCTCTTCGAAGAGCACGAGGTCGCGGGCGTGCAGTTCGGGCAGCAGACGGTGCAGCAGGGGCTCGCCCGCCTGGCCGATGGGCAGGCGCACGCCCACGGCACCGAGCCGCTGGGCGGCACGCAGTTGGGGCAGCAGGAACCCGAGGCGTTCGTCGTCGGTTCGCCTGCGGCCGCCGGGCAGCCAGTCGTCCAGGCTCGCGCCGACGATGCTGACCGAGCCGCCGGCGTCGTCCAAGTCCTGACGGAGCGCATCGACTTCCCCGTCGATCGGTTCGGGGAAGGAGCGCCACAGCTGTCCGGGCTCGAGCTCGATGGTCGAGGCGACTCCGGTGCGGACGATGCCGACGGCGATGTCGGGCGCCGGGGTTTCGGCGGCGATGACCTCGGGGGTCCAGTTGAAGGCGCTCGCCGCCAGGGTCAATCCATCCGGCAGGGACACGGTGTCCTCCTCCGGTTCAGGCGACATCGCGCGAAACCGTGCTGCTGAATGCCGCGGCATCCATTACGAGCGGACGCTCGATGCGGAAGGGCAGGGTCAAGGGGCCGTCCGGGCCCGTCTGCAGGTAGGGCACGACGAGCCGGAACGACACCGCGACGTCGTGTGCGCCGGCACCCAGCGCCCGGTCCGCGCGGAGGACGATCCGATCCTGCAGGAACCACCACCCGGTCTCCCGCGCCAGAGCCGCGGGCTCGATGGCGCGATCTCCGAGCTCGATGGTCAGCGGGTCGACGCGTGCGCCGTCGATCGTGAGTTCAGGCTCGAGCAGGCTGGCGATCGGAAGCGAGCGGATCCACGGGAGTCCGAGCCGCACGGCGAAGCCGTCGTCGGTGGTGGTCAGCGCGTCGTCGCGCAGGGCGGAGAGCGTCATCGGCATCCTCGTGTCGGCACGCCGGACCCTTCCGGCTTACGCACCTACTCTACATGCTTATGTCGAGAACCCGCAAAAGTAGTGCAGCTGGCCTGGGCGGACTCAGTACGCGGCCTTGACGCGCTCCACGCTGGGCCGGCCGTCGGCGAACCACTTCGGGAAGGTCGCCGTGAACAGCTCTTCGCGCACCATCTCGGCGCCGCCGCGCAGCGGCTCCCGCAGGTCGTTCGCGGACTGCACGATGCTGAGATCGCGCGTCGCGAGCGGCAGCGAGAGCTCGTACACGCGCTGACGCACCTCGGCCAGGAAGACCTCACCGGCCGCGGTGACGGCCCCGCCGATCACGATCACGCCCGGATTGAACATGTTGACGAGGGTGGCGATCGACTCGCCCACGACGCGGGCCGAGCGCTGCACGAGACCGATCGCGAGGGCGTCGCCGCTCTCGGCGGCCACCGAGATGTCCTCCGGCGTGAGAACTTCTTGCTTCTCGAGGTGCTGTGCCAGCTTGCCGCCCGCGCCCTCGGCGACCGCGGCCGTGGCCTCGCGCACCAGCGCCCATCCTCCGGCGACGGCCTCGAGGCAGCCCACCTTGCCGCAGCGGCACTGTGCATCGGAATCCCGCACCCGCACGTGGCCGATATCGCCGGCCGCACCGTTCGCCCCGCGATGAAGGCGTCCGTGCGACAGCAGGCCGGCACCGATGCCCGAGCCGACCTTGCAGTAGATGAGGTCCGGCTGCTCGTCGCGCCGCTTGGCGCGCTCGCCGAGTGCGAGCAGGTTGACGTCGTTGTCCACCCACACCGGCGCGTTGTAGTGCTCCTCGAAGCGACGTCGAACGTCGAAGCCGTTCCAGCCCGGCATGATCGGCGGCGCCACCGGCCGGCCCGAGACGAAGTCCACCGGCCCTGGTACTCCGACCCCGATGCCCCACACCGGCTCGCTCGGGAGTCGCTCGAGCAGCTCGTCGACCATCGTCATCGCCGCCTCGAGCGTCTCCGCCGGCCCGCGCGAGATGTCCCACGGGCGGTGGGTCTGATCGAGCACGTCGCCATCGAGCGCCGTCACGCCGACGTGGATGTGCAGGGCCCCGAGCGCGCAGACGATCAGGTGTCCCTGCTCGCCGCGGAACCGCAGGGTGCGCGGGGCGCGTCCCCCCGACGACGGTCCGAACTCGCCGTCCTCGATGTAGCCGAGCTCGATCGCCTGGTCGACGCGCTGCGCCACGACACCGCGGCCGAGACCGGTGATGCGTCCGATCTCCGGCCGCGTCGCGGCCTCGCCGGTTCGCACCATGTTGACGATGCGCAGGAAGCTCGTGACCTCATCCGTCTGCGCGCCGAAGCGCAAGGTCGACTGCTTTGCCATTCCTGATTCTGACACAAGCTATGCGCGTTTCAGCCCAGCATCCGCCATCTATGGCCAGAAGGCACGTCACTTATGTATGCTTTCGTCCCAAGTGACTAAACCCGGTCCCCCGACGAAGCGGAGCAGGCATGCGGCATGGAGTCGGGGTGATCGGCGCCGGTCCGGGGCTGTGGGCCCTGCACGCTCCCACGCTCGCCCGGCTCTCGGACGAGCTTCGCATCGTGCATGTCGCCGACGCGGGAAGCGGCACCGCGGAAGTGATCGCAGGGCGCTCCGGCGCCCGCTGGTCATCCGGCATCCACGACCTGCTCGCCGATGCCGCCGTCGACGTCGTCGTCGTCTGCAGCCCGCCGGCCGTCCACGCGGACCACGTGCTCGCCGCCGTCGCCGCAGGCAAGCGGGCCGTCTTCTGCGAGAAGCCGCTGGCGACCAGCGAGGCGGATGCCGCGAGGGTGATCGACGCCTGCAGGGCGGCGGGCGTCGCGCTGCTGGTCGGAACCAATCACCTCTTCGACGGCGCGTGGAACCGGGCGAAGCACCACCTGACCGCCGCCGGAGGCCAGGTGCGTGCCCTTGCCGTGACCATGGCGCTTCCGCCCAACGACCGCTACCACGACGTCGTGACGGAGAGCACGCCGGCAGCGCCCCGAGCCGGCGGGCCGCCGCTGGCGGATCCGAACGTCGCCGCATCCGTCGTCCGTCAGCTGCTCGTGGGGCTCGCTGTGCACGACCTGCCGCTCCTGCGCGACCTCGCGCCGGACCTGGAACGAGTCGTCTACGCGCGCGCCATCGCGCCGATCGGCTACGCGGTCGGGTACGTGGCGTCGGGTGTGCCCGTGCGGCTCACGACCGTGATGCTGCCCGGCGGCGCCGATGCCCTGTGGCGGCTCGACATCACGACCGACGACGAACGCATCGAGGTGACCTTTCCGCCGGCGTTCGTGCACGACGGAAGCGCCGCCGTCCGCGTGCGATTCGCGGACGGCCGGGTCACGGCCTATCCGCCCGAAGTCGAGGACGGGTACGTGGCCGAGTGGCGTGCGCTGCTCGATGCGCTCGGGGGAACGGTCGAGGTGCAGTACGACGAGCTCCTGGAGGACGCCCGGTACGCGTTGCGCCTGGCGGATGCCGCGGCGGCGGCCGTGCTCGCCGGGTCGTCGGTCTCGCCGGCCGAGGAGGTCGTCTCGTGATCGGCGTGGTGGCTGAGGTCGCGTCCTACCGCGTCGCGGTCGCCGAGCTTCCGCTCAGCACGCGGCTCGCGGATGACCGGGCGGGCGCGATCGTCGTCGTCGAGGGAACCGCCCGGTGGTGCGACGGCGTGCGGGCGGCTGCTGAGGCGGGAGCCGCGGCGGTCGTCGTGTCGCGACCGGTGGCGGTCGGCGCCGAACTCGTCCAAGCGCTGGTAGCAGACCTCGGATCGCTCCCCGTCCTCATCGAGAGGCCGTTCCTCCGGCACGACACGGTCGCCGACCTGCGCAGCGTGCGCGACGCCGATGCGGCCCGGCCCGCGGTGGTCGCCGTCGACGCGGTGGCCGCGGCATCCACGTTCGATGTCGTGCTGCGCGACGCCATCGGCTGGCTGCGTGTGCTCTCGGGCGGGCGCCCGACGCTGAAGGCCGCGGGCGACGGGACGGCATTGATCGAGACCGCCGATGGCGGGAGCGGCCCGGCGGTGTTGACGGCCGTCCGCGTCCTGGCCGGATCCGACCGCGTGAACGCCCTATCGCTGGGCGAAGTGCGCGCGGAGATCGACGCGTCGGAGGCCGGCGGCGTCGTGTCCACGACGACGCCCATAGGCCGGACGACACTTCCGCGACGGCACGAATCACACGAGAGGCTGACCCTGCGGCGGGCGCTGGATGCCCTCGCCGGCGGGTCGGCCACCACCGATCTCGCCGAACTTGCGGAGGACGCGCATCTTGCCGCGCTGGTGTCGCGAGGCATCCCGCGCCTATAAACATCACTGATCCATCGGATCGTGAAGTTGCCATTCCTGGATACGTCGATCCTGAGCGAAAGTGGGATTCGGGACAACCCGCACGCTTCATCGAAAGGATCGAAGATGATCAAGCTTCTCTCCCACCTCTCCTACGTGGCCATCACGACGCCGGACGTCGACGCATCCGTCGACTTCTACGTGAACCAGGTCGGGCTCACGGTCGTCGACCGGATCGACGGCGCCGTGTACCTGCGCTGCTGGGGCGACTACTACAAGTACTCCGTGGTCGTCGTCCCCGGCGACGAGCCGTCGCTGCAGACGATGGCGTGGCGCACCTCGAGCGCCGAGGCGCTTGAAGAGGCCGCGAAGCGCATCGAGGCCGCCGGCGCCCAGGGCGAGTGGGTCGACGACGTGCCGCACATCGGCCGCGCCTACCGCTTCACCGGCCCCTTCGGGCACAGCATGACCCTGCACTGGGACGTCACCCGCCACCACGACACCGAGGGCGATGCGGCATCCATCTACCCCGACCGTCCCTCGCGCCGCAGCAAGGTCGCCGGCGCCCCGCGTCAGCTCGACCACGTCACGATCGCGACGAGCGATGTCGACGGCTTCGTGAAGTGGTATGTCGACACCCTCGGCTTCCGCTTCATGGCGCGCACGGTGCTCGACGAGGCGCCCATCTCGGTGTTCTCCGTGCTCACGACCAACGAGAAGTCGCACGACCTCGGCGTCGTGCTCGACGGCTCGACCAAGGCCGGCCGCATCAACCACTACGCCTTCTGGGTCGACACCCGCGAAGAGCTGCTGATCGCCGCCGACGTGCTGGGAGAGAACGGCTACCCGATCGAGTACGGACCGTCGATCCACGGCATCGGCGAGCAGAACTTCCTTTACTACCGCGAGCCCTCGTCGCTGCGCATCGAGCTCAACACCGGCGGCTACCGCAACTACGTGCCGGACTGGGTGGCGAACACCTGGCGTCCGTCGCAGGGCTCGAACAACATGTACCGCAACGGCGCGATGCCGATGTCGATGACCGAGTCCTTCCCGCCCGCGGACGGCCCGAGCGCGACCGAAGAGGGCGTGCCCGACGAGATCAAGGAAGCGCTGTTCAACCCCTACGCCAAGCACGGCCAGGGCTGATTGAATCGGGCGGGGGCGGCCGGGGTGCCGTTCCCGCCCTCACCCGTCCCGGGCGCCCCACCGCCCCGGGATGACACAGGAGGAACACATGACATCGTCGTCGAACGGACTATCGGCCCCCTTCGCGCTCGCGCGCTTCCGCCAGGGGGCAGACGTGCGACTGGGGCTCGTCGCGGGGGATCGGATCAGACTCCTGGATGCCGCAGCCCTGGGCGCCCCGGATCTCAACGCCTTCCTCGCCGCCCCGGACTGGGACCGCCTCGGCGCGCTCGCCTCCGACGAAGAGGGCCAGTGGATGCCGCTGGCCGACGTGACGCTGACCGCTCCGGTCGAGCCGCGCCAGGTGCTTCAGGCGGGCGCCAACTACCGCCAGCACGTGATCGAGCTGGTCGCCGCCGGGCTGACGCAGAACTCCGACCGCACGCCGGACGAGGCACGCGAGTTCGCCGCCAAGATGATGGACGACCGTGCCGCGAACGGCGAGCCGTACTTCTTCATCGGCCTGCCGGCGTGCGTCGTGGGCGACGACGTGCCGCTCGAGCTGCCCGCCTACAGCGACGTGCACGACTGGGAGCTGGAGCTCGCGGTCGTGATCGGCCGCGAGGCGTTCCGGGTCTCGAAGGACGACGCGCTCGACCACGTCGCCGGCTACACGATCATCAACGACATCACCACGCGCGACCTCGTGTTCCGAAAGGACATGAAGGAGATCGGCACCGACTGGTACCGCGCGAAGAACGCTCCGGGCTTCCTCCCCACGGGACCGTTCCTCGTGCCGGCGCCGTTCGTCGACGGAGGCTCGGTCAACCTCCGGCTCGAGCTCAACGGCGATGTCATGCAGGACGGGAACAGCAGCGACCTGCTGTTCGACATCCCGGCCCTCATCAGCGGTGCTTCGCAGACCATGCCGCTGCTGCCGGGCGACATCCTGCTCACCGGCAGCCCGGCGGGCAACGGCCAGCACTGGAAGCGGTTCCTCCGGGACGGCGACGTCATGACCGCCTCCATCTCGGGGCTCGGCACGCAGGTCGTCCGCTGCGTCGCGGCCTCCTCGGTCGCCGAGCCAGTCGAGGCGTCCTGATGACCGAGGCGACTGCTGAACCGGTTGGTGAGCCTGTCGAACCACAGGGACCGGGCCCTAGCGAGGAGCCCGCGGACCTCGACCGAACGAACCCCGAGGGCGAGATCGGCGCGCGCGCCGAGGCGTTCCGCAACTGGGGGCGCTGGGGCGAGGAGGACGTGCTCGGCACGCTGAACTTCATCGAGCCGCAGAAGCGGGTGGATGCCGCGGCCCTCGTGCGCGAGGGCACGGTGATCTCGCTCTCGCAGTCGTTCGACACGAACGGCCCGCAGAAGGGCTGGCGCCGGCGCACCAACCCGGTGCACACGATGACCGACACGGGCGTCGACGCCGAGCGCGGCAACCAGGGCTTCCCGCACGGCATCGGCGGTGCCGACGACGTGATCGCGATGCCCCTGCAGTGCTCGACCCAGTGGGACGGCCTCGGCCACATCTTCGACCACGGCATGGCCTGGAACGGCCGCCGCGCGGGCGACGTCGTCACGAGCGAGGGCGACCTCGTCACGGGCATCGAGCACGCGGCATCCGTTCTCGTCTCGAGGGGCGTCCTGCTGGATGTCGGCCGCCACCTGCGGCCCGAGACGGGCGAGCTGCCCGACGGCTATGCCGTCACGACCGCCGACCTCGAGGACACGATCCAGGCACAGGGCGCCTCCGCCACCGTCGGTCGCGGCGACATCGTGCTTGTGCGAACCGGCCAGCTGGCTCGCGCGCGCCGGGACGGGTGGGGCGACTACGCCGGAGGTCCGGCGCCAGGGCTCTCGCTCACGACCGCCGGTTGGCTGCACCGCACCGAGATCGCGGCGATCGCGACCGACACGTGGGGTTTCGAGGTGCGTCCGAACGAGTTCGACGCGCCGGCCTTTCAGCCGCTTCACCAGGTCGTGATCCCGAACCTCGGCCTCACGATCGGCGAGATGTGGGACCTGGAGGCGCTCGGCGCCGCGTGCGCGGCATCCGGCCGCTACGACTTCCTGCTCTCGGCCGCACCGCTTCCCATCACGGGTGCGGTCGGCTCGCCCATCAATCCCGTCGCGATCCTCTGATCGCCCCGCCCGAACCCGAATCAGAAAGAACACCCGCAGTGAAAGAGAACAGAGAGGTTCTGACATGACCGCAGTGCAGAAGGTCGCGATCGTCGGCAGCGGCGTCGCGGGACTCGCCGCCGCAATCCAGCTCGCCAAGGCGGGGGTCCACGTCGACTTGTTCGAGGCGAAGCCGGAGCTCAGCACGCAGGGATCCGGCATCTCGCTCCAGGGGAACGCGCTGCGGGTGTTCGGCGCGCTCGGCGTGTGGGACGACATCCGCGCCGCCGGCTACGCGTTCGAGGGCTTGAACCTCCGAGCCCCGGGCCCTGGAGCACCGATCGTCGCCCAGCTTCCCGACATCAAGGCGGGCGGGCCCGAGTATCCGTCGTCGATGGGGATGCCGCGGGCGGATCTCACCCGCATCCTGCTCGAGCACGCCGAACGCGCCGGTGCCAAGATCCACTTCGGCAGGAAGATCACCGGTGCGGATCTGCGCGCCGACGACGCCGTCGAACTGTACGTCGACGACGAGTCGGTAGGCGAGTACGACCTGCTGATCGGCGCGGACGGCCTGAACTCGGCGGTGCGGGATCTCATCGGCATCGAGACCAAGCCGCAGCCGACCGGCATGGGCATCTGGCGCACGTTCGTCTCGCGTCCGGCCGAGGTGGAGCGCACCGAGCTGTACTACGGCGGCCCGGTCTACATCGCCGGCTACACGCCGACGGGCGAGGACAGCATGTACGCGTTCCTCGTCGAGAAGGCGCAGGACCGGTTCGGAACCTCCGACGAGGACGCGACCCGCATCATGCTCGAGGAGTCCCGGGCCTACGACGGCCCGTGGAACTCGATCCGGGCCGACCTCGAGGCGGGTGCGAACGCGAACTACACCTGGTTCACGTCCCACCTGGTCGACGGCGCCTGGAACCGCGGCCGTGCCATCATCATCGGCGACGCCGCACACAGCTGCCCTCCCACCATCGCCCAGGGCGCCGCCCAGGGCCTCGAGGACGCCTACGTGCTGACCGAGCTGCTCGTCGCACGGGATGAGCTAGACCAGCAGCTCTGGGACGACTTCCACGCCCGGCGCGTGCCGCGCGCCAAGGCGGTGGTGGAGGCATCCGTGCAGCTCGGCCAATGGCAGATCGACGGCAATCGCGATGCGGATGCGGGCGGCCTGATCTTCGGCATCGCGAAGAAGATGGCGGAACCCGCATGACCACCGACGTCCACGCCCACCTCCTCCTTCCCGCGATGCACGCCGAGGTCGTGCGCCGCGCGCCCGAGTTGGTCGCCGAGGCCGCGGAGCTCGAGAAGCGCCGCAACGGCATCGAGAGCCTGCAGGCATCCGGGGCCATGGTCGGCGCGCGCATCCCCAAGCTCACCGACGTGCGGGCGCGGCTCGCCGCCATGGACGAGCAGGGCGTCGACCGCCAGTGGGTCAGCGTCTCGCCCAACCACTTCTACCCGTGGGCGCCCGAGGGGCTCGCGGTCTGGGTCGCCATGGAGACGAATCGGCTCGTCGCCGAACACGTCGCCCAAGCGCCGGACCGGCTCATCGGGCTCGGGGTCGTGCCGCTGCAGCATCCGTCGCGGATCGTCGAGTACCTCGACGACGCGGTGCTCGGACGCGGGCTCGCGGGGGTCGAGATCTCATCGTTCGCCGGCGATGTGGAACTCTCGGACGAGCGCCTCGAGCCCTTCTGGGCTCGCGCGGCCGAGCTCGGCTGCATCGTATTCCTGCATCCGTTCGGCTGCAGCCTCGACGAGCGCCTGGACCGGTTCTACCTCTCCAACACCGTGGGGCAGCCGACCGAGAACGCGGTCGCGCTGTCGCACCTCATCTTCGCGGGCGTGCTGGATCGGCATCCGGGCCTGAAGGTCGTCGCCGCACACGGCGGGGGCTACCTGCCGACGGTGATCGGCCGCTCGGACCGCGCATGGGACGTGCGGCCCGAGGCGCGACGCTGCGAGCACCGGCCCTCGACCTACCTCCGTAAGCTGTGGTTCGACACGGTCGTGCACGACGAGCGGACGCTGCGGGCGCTGGTCGAGGTCGCCGGAGCAGACCGCGTCGTGCTCGGCAGCGACTTCCCCTTCGACATGGGACTGGATGACCCTGTCGCCTTCGTTCGGGATGCCGGGCTCGAGGCCGCGGTGACGGAGGCGATCCTCACCGGCAACGCCGAGGCGCTCGTCGACACGAGGGTCAAGGCATGAGGATCGCCCGCTGGACCCTTCTCTCGGTTGCTGAGCCTGTCGAAGCACAGGGACCGGGTGTGGGAGAGGGATTCGTCGTCGGCGACCACGTCGTGCCGTTCCCTGATGGCCTGACCGTCGCCGATGTGCTCGTGCAGGGGCTGGATGCCGCACGAGCGCTCCACGCGCGGGTCGCCGAGGATCCGGTCCCTGAGCCGGAGGCGGTCCCTGAGCCGGAGGCGGTCCCTGAGCCGGAGGCGGTCCCTGAGCCTGTCGAAGGGTCGACGCCTCGACAAGCTCGGCGACCGGAGGAGTCAGCTCGGCGACCGGAGGCGCGGTCCGGGTCCTTCCCCCTCGCCGATGTCCGTCTGCTCGCCCCGCTCGTCCCGGCGGCGATCCGTGACTTCGTGGCGTTCGAGGAGCACGTGGAGGGCATCAGCGCATCTGTCGACGGCAAGGGCGAGGTCGTGCCCGAGTGGTACCAGGCGCCGACCTTCTATTTCACGAACCCGCACACGGTCCTCGGACCTGGCGATGCGGTCGCTCCCCCGATGACCGAGCGTCTTGACTTCGAACTGGAACTGGCGGTGGTCGTGGGCTCCGTCGAGGGCTCCGACGGGCGGAATCTGACACCGGATGCCGCGGCATCCCACATCTTCGGCTACACGATCATGAACGACTGGTCCGCCCGCGATCTCCAGGCCCGCGAGATGAAAGTGCGCCTGGGCCCGGCAAAGGGCAAGGACTTCGGTACTGCCCTCGGTCCGTGGATCGTCACGGCCGACGAGGTGCAGCAGTACCTCGACGCCGACGGCTTCCTGGCGGTCCGCGCCGTGGTCTTCGTGAACGGCGAGCTCATCGGCGAAGACCTCGTGTCGAACATGGGCTGGCCCTTCCCTGAGCTGGTGGCGTACGCATCCCGGAACTCCCGAGTCGTGCCCGGTGACGTGCTGGGTTCCGGCACGGTCGGCAACGGCGGATGCCTCGGCGAGCTGTGGGGCCGCAACGGCGAGCTCACCCCTCCGCCGCTGGCCGAGGGCGACGAGGTGCGCATGGTCGTCGAGGGCATCGGCGAGCTCACCCCTCCGCCGCTGGCCGAGGGCGACGAGGTGCGCATGGTCGTCGAGGGCATCGGCGAGCTCATCGGCACGGTCGGCGCTCGCGTCGCACCTCCCGCCATCCCGCCTGCCCGTCCTCGCTCGCGCACCCGCCGGCGCTGACCCCGCCTTTCTCCTGCCCCTCCAACCTCGTCTCACTCCACCGCGAAGGGACGCAATCGGTGCCCTCAGCCGAGGAATTCTCGCGTTGTGCGTCCCTTCGGCACCGCCAGACTCACGGCTTTGGTTGATTTTGGACTAAAGAGGGCGTAGAATCGACATGACGTCGGGATCCGCGAGATCCGTTCCTCTGTGTGATGCAGCGCAGGGGGCACACCCCGTCGCGTCGACCGCCCGATCGTTCGGGTGACTCGCATGCCACTCTCCCCGTGGAGGCTCCGCCTCCTCATCGTCTCCCTTCTCACCGTCTCCTTCCTCGGTGCGCTCGACCACACCGTGGTGGCCACCTCGCTCGCCACCATCACCGGCGAGCTCGGCGCCGTCGAGCAGATGAGCTGGGTCATCGTCTCGTACACCCTCGCCAGCACCGTGCTGCTGCCCGTGCTCGGAAAGCTCGCCGACCTCGTCGGCGCGCGCCTGATCTTCCTCTCGAGCCTCGCCCTGTTCCTCGTCGCGTCGCTGTTCTGCGGGCTCGCACAAGACATCACACAGCTCGCAGCGGCGCGCGTCGCCCAGGGCATCGGATCGGCCGGCCTCCACCTCATGCCGCAGACGATCGTCGGCGAGGTCGCCTCGCCGCGCGAGCGTCCCCGCGTGCTCGCGCTGATCGGCGCCGCCTTCCCGATCGCGATCCTCGTCGGCCCGCTCGCGGGCGGCCTCATCACGGATGCGTGGGGCTGGCGCTGGGTCTTCTGGATCAACATCCCGGTCGGGATGATCGCGCTGGCGCTCGCGGTCGTCGCCGTGCCGCACATCGCCGGCCGGTCGGGCAGGCGGTTCGACATCGCCGGGGCCGTCGTGCTCGGGATCACGGTCACCGCCTTCGTGCTGGCCGCGGGCTGGGCGAGCGCGGGTGCCAGCGGCGGCGGTGCCCCGGTGCTGATCGCTGCGCTCGTCGCCATCGTCGGGTTCGCGTCGTTCATCGCGATCGAACTGCGGGTGTCCGAGCCGGTGGTGCCACTGCGGCACTTCGCCAACCGCACGATCCTCGTGTGCATCGTCCTGTCGACGGTCATTGGCGTAGGGCTCTTCTCCGTCGTCTCGTATGTGCCCACGTACATCCAGATGGCGTACCGCACGACCGCGACCGTCTCGGGGCTCGTTCCCATCGCGACGGTCTTCGGGATGCTGGTGAGCACCCTCGTCACCGGCTCGCTCGCGAGCCGCACCGGCCGGTACCGCATCTTCCCGATCTTCGGCACGATCGCGGCGGCCGTCGGGCTGCTCGTGATGGCGCTCCTGCCCGCCGGGATGCCGCTCTGGGTGCCGATGCTCGCCATGGGACTCGTCGGAATCGGCACGGGCTCGTTCATGAACATCATCGTCGCCGTCGCCCAGAGCGCCGCGCCGCGTTCCGACACCGGCAGCGTCACGGCCACTGTGAGCCTCGTGCGCCAGGTCGGGTCGACGACGGCGACCGCGATCGTCGGCGGGTTGATCGGGGCGGGAGTGACACTCGGGCTGCCCGCATCCCTGGATGCCGCGACCCTCACGCCGCAGGCCGTCTCCGCCGCCTCGCCCGCGGTGCAGGCCCAGGTGGCGGAGCTGTACTCGAGCGTGCTGGCGCCGATCTTCGTGGGCCTCGCCCTCGCCTATGCGGTCGGCATCGTCGCGGCCCTCCTGCTCCCGCAGGGGCGGCTGTCCGACGAGTACGATGCCGCACCCCTGACCACGGCCGAGACGGCCGTCGCGTGACCACTCGAAGGAGAGACGCCATGTCATTCGAATCGCACACCTCGCACCACCCCACCATCGCCATCGTCGGCAGCGGGCCGATCGGCTCCGCCTACGCGCGCGTGCTCGTGGAGCAGCTGCCCGACGCCCGCGTCGTGATGTTCGAGGCGGGTCCGCAGCTGACCGCGACGCCGGGCGAGAGCGTCCGGAACATCGCCGACCCCGCCGAGAAGGAACGCGCCCGGGAGATGTCGCAGGGTCCGCAGGCCGGAGACCTCCGCGAGTCGCTCGGCCTTCCGTCCGGCGTGGTCGTCGAGGGGATGTTCACCGCTCGCCAGGGCACGCATCTGCTCGACTTCGGCGGGGAGGGGTCGGCGACGGCGCCGACCTTCCCCGCCGCTGCTGCCGCCACGAATGTCGGCGGCCAGGGGGCGCACTGGACCTGCGCCACCCCGTCGCCGGCCTTCAGCGAGAAGATCCCTTTCATCGCGGACGACGAGTGGGACGACCTGCTCGAGGTCGCGAAGGGCCTGCTGCACGTGCAGAGCGCGGCCTTCGCCGATTCGGCGATCGGGGAGGGGATCCGCGCGCTGCTCGAAGAGGACTACGCCGGCGAGCTGCCCGAGGGCTACGGACCCGGCACCCTCCCGGTCGCGGGCGACCCGCAGCCCGACGGCACCATGCGCTGGGCCGGCGCGGATGTCGTGCTCGGCCCGCTCATCGACCCGTCCTCACCCCTCAGCGAGCGCTTCGAGCTGCGTGACCTGACGCTCGCGCGTCGCATCGAGATAGAGGACGGACGCGCGACGGGCGTGACCGTCGAGGACCTCCGCACGCGCGAGACGCGCTTCGTTCCCGTGGATCTGGTGGTCGTCGCGGCCGACGCCTTCCGGTCGCCCCAGCTGCTGTGGGCCTCCGGCATCCGCCCCGCCGCCCTCGGCCGCTATCTCACCGAGCACCCCGTCGTGATCTCGACCGTGGCGCTGGACGCCGGCAGGATCGGCCGCTTCGCCACCGAGGAGGACCTGGACGCCGAGATCGCGCGGCGTTCGCTCAACCCCGCCGATCCCGTGGCCGCCGTGAACCGCATCCCCTTCTCGGAGCCGAGTCACCCGTACTCGCTGCAGGTGATGTACGCCGAGAATCCGCCGTTCCAACTCGACCCCTCGCATCCGGCGGCGGGCAACCGATGGGGCTACGTGAACATGGGCTACGGCGTGCGCAAGCGCCCGCGGGTGGAAGATGGCGTCACCTTCGACGACGAGAACCTCGACTATCGCGGCTTCCCGAACATGACGATCGAGTACGAGCTGACGGATGCCGAGATCGCCGAGATCGCGGCGGCCACCGAGCGCCTGAAGCGGGCGGGCAGCGCGCTCGGCGAGTTCATCGCGCCGCCGCGGCTGCTGCCGAACGGCTCGAGCCTGCACTACATGGGCACGACCCGCATCGGCGAGATGGATGACGGCACCTCCGTCGCGGACCCCTGGTCGCGCGTGTGGGGCGTCGACGGACTCGTCGTCGGCGGCAACGGCACGATCCCGACCGCGAACACGATGAATCCGACCCTGACCAGCGTCGCGGTCGCCGTCCGCGGCGCCCGGAAGGCCGCGGAGGAGCTCGCGGCATCCTGACCCACCACCCTCCACCCTCTGCGAGACTGCGTCTGCGCGCCGAGGGAGCAGGCAACCCCCTCAGTTTCGGCGCGCGGACGCAGTCTCACCTTCGGGATCGGGATCGCGATCGGGATCGGGTTCGCAGTGGGGATCGGGATCGGGATCGGGATCGCGATCGGGATCGGGATGGCGGTCCGGATCCGGCTCGGATCGCTGTAGCGGGCCGGATCGCCGTCGAGGTCGGCCGGCGGCTCGCGTCAGTCGCCCCGGGCGATCCGGTCGGCCATGAACTTGACACCGGCCGACGACGTCGAGCCGCCGTCGACCGGGATCTCCGCACCGGTCACATAGGCCGCCGCATCCGAAAGCAGGAACGCCACCACCTGGGCCACCTCGTCCGCGCTGCCCACGCGCTCGAGCGGCGTCAGCGCCAGCTGTGCGTCGCGCATGACCGCGGGCGCCCCCGCGGTCATCGGCGTCTCGATGAACCCGGGATGCACGATATTGACCCGGATGCCGCGTGGCCCGAGCTCGGTCGCGGCGACGTGGGTCAGCCCGCGCAGGCCCCACTTGCTCGAGGTGTAGGCCACCGGGTAGTGGGCGTTGAGGGCGGCGGACGAGCCGATGTTGACGATGGAGGACCCTTCGCCCATCAGCGGTGCGAGAGCCTGGATGCCGAGCATCGGTCCGGTGAGGTTCACGGCGATGACCCGATCCCAGTCCGCTCGGGCGGTGTCGCCCAGTCGGCTGCGATGGGTGATCCCGGCGTTGTTCACAAGCCCGCGCAGCGGCTCCCCGCCGAGCTCTTCGGCGAGGTCCGCCGCGAGGGCGGCCCACGCTCCTTCATCGGCGACGTCGAGCCGCCGATACGCGGCGCCCGTGCCGTCCAGCTCGGGGGCGGCGTCCGCCACATCGGTTGCAAGAACGCGCGCACCGGATGACGCGAGCAGGCGTGCTGCCGCGAGCCCCTGTCCGCCCGCGGCGCCCGTGATCACGACGGTGCGGCCTTCGAGCCCTGACTCGGTGCTGGTCATCTCGTTGCTCCCGGAGGTCGGCGGGCGGTGTTGCCGGGCCCGCATGTCGACGCTAGCCGCGGCATCCGCTCGAGGGAATCGGCGGTCGCTGATCGAGCGCATCACCAGTACTGAGCCGCCACGGTGGCGGACCCGACGGCGACGGTGCAGAATGCGGGTATGACGGCGGATGCGCTGGGGCCCGTCCCGTCGGACGGTGACGACGCCACACCGCTGACGGATGCGCAGCGCGCGCTCCGCGTCTCGATGCTCGCCACGGAGCACTGGAGCCTCCTGGCCTCGCGCAGCACCACCCAGAGCGAGGTGCTCACCCGCATCGCGATCTTCCTGACGCTGGTGTCGGTCGGGCTCCTCGCCCTCGGCGTCATGGGCAACGCGACCCAGTTCCAGGGGTGGTTCGGCGTCGCCGCGCTCGGCGTGCTGCTGCTGCTCGTCGTCCTCGGTATCATCACGGCCCTCCGCGTGTTCAACGTCGGGACCGAGGACGCGGCCTACGTGCTCGCCATGAACCGCCTGCGGGGGGCGTACGTCGACCTCGACCCGGGCCTCGAGCGATACCTGATGACGTCGCCGGCCGACGACGAGCCGGGGCTCGAGCGCACCTACTTCCCATTCGCCAGCCGAGCGGGGACGCAGGTGCTGGCGAGCTCCATGGTGCTCATCCTCGTCGTCGAGTCTGTTCTCATCGGCCTGTTCGTCGGCAGCCTCCTCTACGCCCTGTCCGCACCCGTCGGCTGGGCGGTCGCGGTCGGCGCCGTGTTCGCCCTCGCATCCCTCGCGCTCTGGCTCTGGTCGGGCTACCGCTCCTACCTGCAGGTCTGGCGTGCGCACGCGCCGCTGCGCACCACTCCCGCGACCGGATCGGGCGCGGCCACGGCCGCACCTGCGCCGGCGCCATCGGCGGAATCCGCATCCCCGGTGCGAGTGTCGCCCGAACCGTTCCCCGTGTCGCCGGAACCGCAGCCGGAACCAGGCACACCCACCCCCGCACCCGCTGCGCCCGCGCCGGAGATTCCCGTGATCTCAACGCCCGCGGCGGCATCCGCGCCTCAACGGAGCGACGCGAACGAAGACCCGCCGCTGCGCCGCTCCCGCCGACGCGCAGACTAGCTTGTCTCGCCGGTCGCCCCGCGCGCTTCGCGCACGAACCGCCCGTACACCTCCGAGCTCGGCTTGGCCGTGCGCTCGAATGTCTCGCGATCGACGCTGTGCAGGCCGAGCTTCGGGCCGTAGCCGAAGATCCACTCGAAGTTGTCCATCAGCGTCCAGTGGCAGTAGCCGATCACGGGGACACCCGCGGCGATGGCCTGCCGCAGCCCCTCCAGCGACGGCTCGATGAAGGCGGCGCGGATGGTGTCATCCTCGGTCCCGATGCCGTGCTCGCTCACGAGCACCGGAACGCCGCTGACGGCGTAGACGTACTCCACCGCGCCGCGCAGGGAGTCGGGCTCGACGGCCGTGCCCATGCCGTTCACCGGATCGCCCTCGGGCGGCGCGACGTGCCCGTCGGGGCCGTAGACGATGCGCTCGTAGTTCTGCACGCCCACGAAGTCGTCGTCACGGGCGAGCTCGAGCCAGTGCTCGTACACCTCGGCGCGCTTGCGGTCGCGCAGCTGCTCGCCGCCCGGTGCCGCCACATCGTCGACGATGGCGAGGGACAGGCCCACCGGCAGATCCGGGCGCTTCGCCTTGATCGCCGCCTTCGCCGCCTTGTGCCCGGCCGTCATGCCGGCGCGCATACCGGCGAAGTCCTCGTGCAGCATCACATTGCCGGCGCGGTAGCGCTCGACGCCCGCGGCTCGACCCGCCGCCTCGAGCGTCGCGCGCTCGAGCTCGGGGATGAAGTCGGGGAGCCCCGCCCACGTCAGCATCTCGGGCAGGTCCGGCTCGTTGAAGGTCACCGCGAGGCGGATGCGGTCGCCGAAGCGGTCCATCACGACGCCGCAGTAGCGGGCGAAAAGGTCGGGTGCTCCGGCATCCAGCCAGGCTCCGCGGGCGGCGAACCAGTGCGGTGACGTGAAGTGATTGAACGTCACGATCGGCGCGAGACCCCTGGCGAGGCATCCGTCGATCATCGCCTCGTAGTGCGCCAGCGCGTTCTGGGAGAACTCGCCTTCGCGGGGTTCCACGCGCGCCCATTCGACCGAGAACCGGTAGGCGTTCAGGCCCATGCTGGCGACGAGGTCGAGGTCTGATTCCCAGCGGTTCCAGCCGTCCGTGGCCTTTCCGGAACGGTCCTGGAAGATCGTCGGCGTCACGTTCTCGAGGAACCACGTGTCGCTGTCGACGTTGTCCCCCTCGTTCTGGTGGCCGGCGGTGGCGACGCCCCAGAGGAAGCCCTCGGGAAAAGTGTCTGCGGTCATGATGCGCCTTTCGGATCGACGAGGTGGACGCGGAGGAACTCCACCGCGCGATGGCTCGGGGGAATCAGGACGTACCCCTGGGATCGAGTTTGTTTGCTCTATGAAAGCATGTTTCACTGTGTTAACACCACCGCAGCGGCCGACGTTAGGCCGTCGCTAACGGTTCGGAGTCGGATCCGAATGGCCAAACCACACGGAGCCGGTCACTCTGAACTCAGGACCGGTTGCCCGACCACGGTCCGCGACAGCGAAGTCCGCAGCACCACACCGATCACAGGAGATCCGATGTCACGATTCATCACCGCGCGCAGCGCCGGCGCCCTTGCCGCCGTCGCCGTCACAGCCCTTGTCCTCAGCGCCTGCTCCGGCGGCGGCAGCGATGGCGGGGCAGCGTCCGAAACCGGCGCGGCGGCCGACACGGCGAAGCTCGTCATCGCGACCGACTCGGATCAGGCCGCGTTCGGCTACGACCCGATCCGCTACGGCAGCGGCCAGCGGATGTTCTTCGAGGGCATCTACGACTCGCTGTTCGTGCTCGATCAGGACGGCAAGGTCGTTCCGCAGCTCGTGACGAACTTCGAGTACAGCGAAGACCAGACGCAGCTGACGCTCGACCTCGACACCGCCGCGACGTTCACCGACGGAACCACGCTCAGCGCCGACCTGGTGAAGCAGAACCTCGACTCGCGCGGCGATCCGGACCTCAGTGGTTACTCGGCGTTCGCGACCGGTGGTCAGAACGAGATCACCGACGTCGTCGTCGTCGACGAAGACACGGTCACCCTGCAGTTCGCCGCAGCCAAGCCCGGCTTCGAGTCGAACCTGGTCTCGCCCACGGGCATGATCGTGGGCCCCGCCGGCGTCGCCGACCGCAGCAGCCTGGACGCCACCCCGGACGGATCAGGTCCGCTGACCGTGGATGCCGATGCCACCGTCAAGGGCAACTCCTACCTGCTGGTGAAGAAGGAGGACGACGCCGACGCCGACGCGTACGCGTTCGATTCCTACGAGTTCCGGCCGATCCTCGACCCGCAGGCGCGCGTGAACGCGGCCATCTCGGGCGAGGTCGATCTCGCCAACATCTCCGCCGACACGCAGGCCCAGGCCGAATCGGCGGGGACGGGGCTCGTCGCCAACGGCGGGACGATTCAGAACATCATCGCCTTCGACAAGACGGGCGCCCTCGGACCGCAGTGGGCCGAGCCGCTCGTATACCAGGCGCTCTCCACGGCGATCGACCGCGAGGCGTACGTCGCTGCCGTGCACCCCGGTGAAGTCCCGACGGCGAACGCCCTGCCGGCCGACAGCCCGGGCTTCGTTCCCGAGCTCGACGAGCAGTACGCCTACGACCCCGAGGCCGCGAAGGACCTCCTCGCCGAGGCGGGCTACCCCGAAGGATTCGAGTTCGACTTCACGATCAGCCAGGGCAGCCAGCGCGACATGGAGGCGATCCAGCCGTACTGGGAGGCCATCGGCGTGAAGATGAACCTGAAGAACGCGGCATCTACCGAGGAGCTCTTCACGGTCGTTCAGACCGAGCCGCTCGGCGGCCCGATCCCGTTCCAGTGGACCAACCCCCTCGGTCCGGTCTTCGGGGCCCTCTTCGGCTTCGCGAACTTCCACGGCGCCGAGAACGCCGAGATCCAGGCGGCGGCCGGTGCCTACGGCGCGGCCCAGGGCGACGAGGATGCACAGGCGGCGGCCCTTCAGGAGCTGAACACCGCGATCGTCGATGCCGGCTGGCTGATCCCGCTCTTCGAGCAGCTGGCTCCGTGGGCGTACAGCACAGAGAAGCTCGCCGAGCCGATCTTCCCCGGCGCTGAGGCGTTCCCGCTCCTCGCGTCCCTCACGCCCGCATCCTGATCGCATGCCGGTGCCGGTGGTCGTGAACCGCCGGCACCGGCATCAGAAGGAGTGATGAGATGGTCCTCTTCGTTCTGAAACGGGTCGCCTGGGCGGTCCTGACGCTGCTGATCGCGTCGTGGATCGCGTTCGTGCTCGTACACGTCTCCGGCTCCACGCCCGGCGGCGTGGCCCTCGGGCAGTCGGCGACACCCGAACAGGTCTTCGCGTACAACCAGTCCATCGGCTGGTACGACCCCTGGCTGCAGCAGTACTTCGCCTGGGTCTGGCAGGTGCTCCAGGGCAACCTCGGCGTCTCGCTCATCGACGGGCGCCCGATCGGGCCCGACATCGCGAAGCGGCTTCCCGTCACGGCCGCCCTCGCCCTGGGCGGAACGCTGCTGAGCGCGGTCATCGGGGTCGTGCTCGGCGTGATCGCCGCGGTACGAGGGGGTGCGGTCGACCGCGGCATCACCGTGGTCACCGGCATCATGCTCTCCCTCCCCGCGTTCTGGGTCGGCATCCTGCTCGTCTACGTCTTCGCGGTGCAGCTCCGCCTGCTGCCCGCAACGGGCTTCGTGCCCTTCGAGATCAGCCCGGACAAATGGTTCCGGTCCCTGGTGCTGCCGGTGCTCACGATCGCCCTCACCTCGGCCGGCTTCATCGCGCGGCAGACGAGGGCATCGATGGCCGAGGCCCTCGCCCAGGAGCACATCCGCACGCTCCGCGCCGTCGGCACCCCGACGATGCGCATCGTCTACGTCCACGCCCTGCGGGGCGCGAGCCTTCCGATCCTCGCGAGCGTGGCGATCCAGTTCATCGTGCTCTTCGGCGGTTCGGTGATGATCGAGCTGCTCTTCGCGCTGCCCGGTATCGGTCAGGCCATGCAGGCCGCGGTCGGCTCCGCCGATCTGCCGTTCGTGCAGGCGCTCGTACTGGTCGCGACGCTCGTCGTGGTCCTCGTCAACGTGCTGCTGGAAACCCTCAATCGCACCCTCGACCCGAAACTGCGCACATCATGACCGTTTCAACGACCGCGATCCTCACCATCCGCCGCTCCGAGAAGCGGCGAGCGGGCCGGCTCTTCCGCTCGCCCACCGCCGTGATCGCGCTCATCTGGCTGGTCGGCCTGGTCGTCGCGTCGATCACGTCTCCGCTCTGGCTGCGCTACGGACCGCTCGAGCAGGACCTCTCCGCCGTGCTGCAGGGACCATCGCTCGCCCACCTGCTCGGCACCGACGAACTCGGCCGCGACCTGCTCTCGCGCATCGTGACGGCGGCCGCTTCGACGCTTGCCATCGCCTGCATCCCGCCGATCGTCGCCGTGGCCATCACGGTGCCGGTGACGCTCTGGGCCGTGCGCAGCCGGCGCGCCGAGGACGTCATGAACCGCGTCAGCGAGATCGTGATGTCATTGCCCGGCACCGTCATCCTTTTGGCCTTCATCGCCGCGGTCGGCACCAACATGCCCCTCGTGATGACCTTGCTTGGCGTTCTGCTGTTCGGTGCGCTCTACCGCATCTTCTTCGGACAGGCGAAGAACCTGCAGAAGCAGCTCTTCGTCGAGGCCGCCACCGTCGACGGCGTGCGGCCCACAGCCGCGAGCTTCCGGCACGTGCTGCCGAACATGTCGACCACGGTCATCGTGCAGTTCGTGCTCTTCTTCGGGGTCGGCATCATGATGCAAGCCGGCCTCGCCTTCATCGGACTCGGCCCGCAGCCGCCGACACCCACGTGGGGCGGGATGATCCAGACGGCCTCGCGGTTCATCTTCCAGCAGCCGTGGATGATGGTGCCCACGGGCGCCGTGCTGGCGCTGACGATCATCGCGGCGAATGCGCTCGCGGACGTGCTCTCGGGCGGTGCGGCGACTCCGCCGCCGCTGGTGGCGCTGCGTCGCAAGCGGCGGAAGAAGGGCGCGGATGACGAATACGTCGTCGCCGTCGCCTCGACGCCCACGGCATCCGTCCCCGCTGCATCCCTCCCACGCGAGGCCACGGCGCTGTTCCCCGTGGAACCGCTCAACGACTACGAGGACGCGGTCGCGCTGCCGGCGGACAACGCCGCTGCCAGCGCTCCGGCTCTCGCCGAGCACACCGGAGTCGGCGGACCCGCCGCCGACGGTGAGCTGATCGTGGAGGACCTCGTGCTCGGCGTCGACGGCGGTCCCGCCCTCGTCACCGGGGTCTCTCTGCGCGTGCGGCCCGGCCGCGTGATGGGGCTGGTCGGCGAGTCGGGCTGTGGCAAGAGCGTGACCTCGTATGCGCTGCTGGGACTGCTCTCGCCCGGACTGTCGGTGCGATCCGGCCGCATCCAGTGGGGCTCGGTCGACCTGGCACGGGCCGACGAGCAGACCCTGGCGAAGGTGCGCGGCCACGAGATCGCCTTCATCTCGCAGGAGCCGAGCCGCGCCCTCGACCCGATGTTCACGATCGGCTGGCAGCTGGGGGCCGCCATCAAGCGGCTGCGCAAGGTGGGGTCGCAGAAGGCGCGCGAGATCGCGCGGGAACTGCTGAACGACGTCGGCATCGTCGACCCGCCGCGCGTGCTGAAGAGCTACCCGCACGAGATCTCCGGCGGCATGGCGCAGCGCGTCGCCATCGCGCTGGCACTCGCCGGATCGCCCCGGCTGCTGGTCGCCGATGAGCCGACCACCGCGCTCGATGTCACGATCCAGGCCGAGATCCTCGCGCTGCTGCGGGGCCTGGTCGCCTCTCGCGGGATGTCGATCATCCTCGTCACGCACGACCTGGGGGTCGTCGCCGACCTCTGCGACGACGTCTCGGTCATGTACGCGGGCCAGATCGTCGAGACCGGTACGGTGCGCGATGTGCTCGTCCGGCCGGAGCATCCGTACACGATGGCGCTGCTCGCCGCCGATCCGCACGCCATCGTCGAGTTCGAGGGGACGACCCGGCTCGCTTCGATTCCGGGACAGGTTCCGCTGCCGGGTTCTTGGACGAGCGGATGCCGCTTCGCGCAGCGCTGCCGATTCGCCAAGGAGGAGTGCATGACGGCCATCCCGCTGCTGCCGCGCGCCGAGGGCGATGGCGGTGTGCGCTGCACCCGCCGCGACGAGGTGCGGGGCAGGCAGGAAGAGTGGCGCGAGCCCGTTGCGATCGGAGGGGAACTGTGACCCGTCTTATGCAGGAGCTGGATGCGGCGGCCACGCCGCTGCTGGAGGTGCGCAACCTCGTCATCCGGTACAGCAAGAAGGGCGCGCCGGCGGTCGACGACGTGTCGTTCAGCATCGCCCGCGGCGAGACCCTCGGGCTCGTCGGAGAGTCGGGCTCGGGCAAGACGACGATCGGGCGGGCGATCCTCGGACTGCAGCCCGTCACGAGCGGGCAGATCCTGTTCGAGGGCCGCGACATCACCCGAGCGGGGGCTTCGCAGCGTCGTGCCCTGCAGGGTGATCTGCGGGCCGTGTTCCAGGATCCGTTCTCCTCGCTCAACCCCCGGCGTCCGATCGGCGACGCGATCAGCGAGCCGCTGCGCGTCGCCGGAGTGGCGCGCTCGGAGCGGGATCGACGGGTGCAGGACGTGCTGGATGCCGTGGGCCTCGCCCCCGGTTCGCAAGCTCGGTACCCTCGCCAGTTCTCGGGGGGCCAGCGACAGCGCATCGCGATCGCGCGGGCACTCGTCACGGATCCCCGGCTGGTCGTCTGTGACGAGGCGGTGAGCGCCCTGGATCTCTCGACCCAGGCGCAGGTGCTGAATCTGCTCGCCGACCTGCGTGCCGGAGCGGACCTCGGCTACCTGTTCATCGCGCACGACATGGCGGTGGTGGAGTTCCTCGCCCAGCGAGTGGTCGTGCTCAATCGCGGTCGGGTCATCGAACAGGGTCCGACGCTCGAGGTCATGCGCAACCCCCGCGAGCACTACACGCGTGTGCTGATGGCAGCGTCTCCCGTTCCCGATCCGGACGAGCAGGCACGTCGTCGCGATGCGTGGCAGGCCCTGAAGGCGGCCACGCCCGCCGCGTGACCGCGCACCGACTTCGGAGATTCCCGCCTCGATCGGCCGATGAGCCCGAGAGGGGCCGAACTTCGCGACATTCTCCGAAGTTCGTGCGCGCGTCAGTGGAACGTCGGCGCCGCCACCAGGGGAGACAGCGACTGCGCCGTCTCACGAAACGCGTTGACCATCGGGTTGCGGCTGTCGGTGAGACTGCAGAGCACGATCGTCGCCGGCTCGATGTCGTGGATCGGGATGAAGGCCAGCTCGTCGCGCCGATAGTGCGAACTGGCCGACTGACCCGCGATATTGACGCCGGCTCCCGCTGCCACGAGCTCGAGCAGACCCTCGACGCTGTCGGCGGTCGGGCCGCGCTTCGGGCGCGATCCATCCGGACGCGGGTCCACGATCCACCAGTCGACGACCTCTGGCACGCCCTTCGCGACTGCGACGAAGACCTCGTCGTTCGTGTCGAGGATCGAGATCGACTCCCGCCCGACGAGCGGGTGGTCGGCCCGGACGACGAGCACGCGCGCTTCCCGCCACAGGGGTTCCGCACGCACCCGCGGCGGCAGCCGCATCGGCCACGGGGCGAAGACCACGTCCACGCGTCCGCCCTCGAGCTCCTCGGCCACGTCGAAGAACCCGAGCCGGCGCATCTCGATCCGGGCCTGCGGGATGGCCTGCATCGTCGCCGCGATGGCGGCGGTCGTGAGCGTCCCCGCGCCCGCCGCAACGACGCCCACCCGCAGCACCGGCGCATTCCGATCACGCTGAACCGATCGACCCCAGCTGAGCAGCTGATCGTGGTCGTCCTGCACACGCCGGGCGAGGGGCAGCAGTTCGCGTCCGTACGTGGTGAGCTCGACCTTTCGGGGGCTTCGGTCGAACAGCTTCACGTCGAGCTGCTGCTCCAGCCGGCTGATCTGCTGGCTCAAAGAGGGGGGCGTGATGCTCAGTCGCTCAGCCGCGCGACCGAAGTGCAGCTCCTCGGCGAGCACGCAGAAATATCTGATCACGTGGATGGGGACATCCATGGCCTGATCTTAGTCTCCGGCTAACGCCGAGTAGGTAGCTCGAACTGGCCCGTGGTGTCACCCGCGCGCAGACTGAGACCACCCAGACTTACGCGGAGGTAGGCAGAAATGACACTGGAGTCGCCGAAGCAAGAGCTTCACCCCACGCACGCCGGCATCCTTCCGGGAGCGCCCAAGCCGTTCTACCTCGACGACGGGGAGGGCGAGAAGAGCGTCGTCTTCGACACGCTGTTCGACATCCTCCTGACCGGCGACGAGACCGAGGGACAGTTCGACGTCTTCACGTGCGAGGGCAACCAGGGACAGATCATTCCCGCCCACATCCACCCCTACACGCACGAGATCTTCTACGTCGTCGACGGTGCCGTGCACCTCTGGATGGACGACGAGCAGGGCTCCAAGAGCGACCGCGTGCTGACCCCGGGCGGGTTCGGCTACGTGCCGAAGGGCACCATCCACGCCTTCCGGCTCGAGTCGTCGAACTCGAAGATCATGGGCGTGAGCTCGGGCGGCTTCGGCCGGTTCTTCCACGCGATGGGACGGCCGACGACGAAGCCCGGCATCCCCTCGCCCGACGAGTTCTACATCCCCACGTACGACCAGATGCGTGCCGCCGGCGAGCTGTACGGCACGGTCTTCCGCCCCGACTACAAGTTCCTTGACGACTGAATCCGCTCCGGCGGCGGCCGGAGGGTCGGACGATGGCCGCACAGTGCTCCGCGATCTCGTCTTCGCCGAGCCGGTGGGCTTTCGCCCGCTGAGCCTCGATCTGCACCTCGCGCCGGTCGGGTCGCCGCTGATCGTCTTCGTGCATGGCGGCGGATGGCGCATCGGCAGCCGGCGGATGTTCTGCCCGACCATGGCCGATGACGATCCGTTCGGTCGTATCGTCGCGGCCGGGTTCACGGTCGCGTCGGTCGACTACCGGCTGAGCGCTGAGGCGAACTCGCCCGCTCAACAGGATGACGTCGCGGCGGCTCTGGCGTGGCTCGCCGAGCGCGCCCACGAGTTCGGCGCGGACACATCGCGCATCGTGCTGTGGGGGGAGTCCGCCGGTGGGACGCTCGCGGCTCTCGTCGGACTGAGACCGGATGCCGGTGTTCGAGGTGTCATCGACTGGTACGGGCCGTCCGAGCTCGTCGCGATGGGCGAGCAGCTCGGCAATGTCCACGGTCCCGCGTCGCGCGAGGCGGAGTGGCTCGGCGTGCCGGCGGGCGATGATGCCGCGCGGGCCCGCGCCGCGAGTCCTGCGCTGCAGGTGCACGCGGACGCGCCGCCGTTCCACCTCGCGCACGGGCTCGCCGATTCCGCGGTCCCGCCGGAGCAGAGCGAGCTGCTCGCCGGCGCGCTGGCAGCGGCCGGGGTGCCGGTCGAGCTCGAGCTCGTCCCGGGCGCCGGCCATATGTGGCAGGGCGAGGATGTCGACCGCCTCGGTCTCCTCGACCGCGCGCTCGCCTTCGCTCGCCGCGTCACGTCCTGACCCGCCCGGTGTTCTGTCGATCGCGCTTTCCCGGTCGCTGAGCGACTCTTCGTCTCGCTTCGCTCGCTCAGGGATCGAAAGGCGGTTCTGTCCCGGCCCCGGTCGCTGAGCGAGCGCCAGCGAGACGAAGCGCGGTGACCCGACCTCGTGAAGCCGGTCCGCGCCCCGCCTCGCTTCGCGCTCAGGAGTCGACGCTCAGCGGCTCAGCCCGTCACGCACTGGAACGACGCGGCATCCGCGATCGATCCCGACCCGGTGTACTGCGGCCAGGACGGGTACTCGCACATCGGCCGGGACCGGTTCGCTCCCTCATTGGCGTCGAAGGCGACGAGACCCGTCGGGGCGACATCGTCCTCGACCCACGCCGTGAGGGTGCCGAGCCCGTCGTACTTCGCGTTGAACGGCCCCTGGCCATGACCCCAGCCGGGAACCTCGTAGAAGCGGAGGAACGAGTCCAGCTTCTCCTCGCCGAATGCGGCCACCTGCCGCTCGTAGTACTGGATGGTGTTGTGCGGCGTGATGAAGTCGTCCGCTGTGCCGTGCGTGAGCAGGATCTTCCCTCCGCGCGCCCGGAACGGCTCGAGGCTCACATCCGTGACGTCCATGATCTTTCCGACCTCCTGGATGCGGTCGGCCCAATCCGCCGGGTCGAACGCCATCGTGTCCAGCGACGGATCGCGGGTGACGATGTACTTGGACGTCTGGTCGAGGATGATGTACTGCAGCGCCTCGGAGCCGTCGATGGGGTTCGACGGCACCGGATCGGTTCCGAAGCCGGCGAAGCCCTGATAGAGCGCGCCCTCGAACAGCGCGCTCTTCGCGAAGACGCTGTTGCCCGCGATCTCGAAGCCGAGGTCGTAGTCGGTGGCGATCTTCACCGCCGATGCGAGTTGGGCATCCGAGAGACACGAGTCGCCCTCGTCGGCACCGCTCGGACACCTGAGCACCGTGACGTCGAAGGCGTCGTTGCAGCCGGACACGTTGCTGATGACCTGATCGTCCGCGCCGTCGAGCCCGTCGCACGTGGCGTACACCGTGTCGGTGATGAGCTTCGTCTTCGCGGGGCTCAGCCATCCGGCTCCGCCGTTGCCGTACAGCGCGTCGCGGAAGTTCACCGCCCCCTCGTGCATCATCGTGACGTTGTACGCGGGGTAGTTCGCGATGACGCCGTCATAGTCCTTCGGATACCGCGCCGCCGCGTCGAGCGCCTCGTGGCCGCCCTGCGAGCCGCCGGCGAAGTAGAAGTACGACGGCTTCTTCCAATAGGCCGCGGCGATGAGAACCATCGCCGCGTCGTGCGCCTTCTTCACCGACTGCTGGCCGTAGTTCAGGAGCGCTTCGTCGTTGAGCCCGAACGTGCCATCGAAGCCGGGTCCGCCCTGGTGACCCCCGTCGCTGCCGAGAGTGACGTAGCCCTGGTCGATGGGAGCGGGTTCACCGACCGGCTGTGCCGAGTACTGACCGAGCCCCGTGACGAGGCTTCCGTCGTACCCGCCACCGCCGAACTGCAGTGCGCGGCCGTTCCAGTCCTTCGGCAGGTTCACTTGAAATTGCATGCCGGGAGCCCCGGCGTTCTTCGGCCAGATCCAGCCGACGACGCTGCAATAGCCCCCGGCATTCCAGGTCGCCGACTCGACCGCCGCGCCGCCCGTCGGCAGTCCGATCAGCTGCTGAGGGATCTTGATGTACTTCAGCACCGAACAGACCCGCGGGCCGAGTTCCGGGGGTCCCCAGCGGGTCGGTGCCGCCGCGGCGGCACCGCCTCCGGCAACCAGTGATGCGATCGTGACCGCTCCGACCGCGACTGTCGCGGCGAGCCTCCGTATCCGATTCATTGACGCTCCTTCGCGCTCGGTTGGTCTCCCCCGCAGTGGCGCCGATCTTGTTCGTACGATCGTTAACAATCTTGGCGACAGGAGGCAGGCTAGCCCGCGCGCGAGTCGGCACAATGCCCGAATCAACCCGGATCGAGTTGGCGCCCTTCGTCTCGTCGCTGCGCTCTGCGCTCGGGGACCGGGGCTCGCCGCTGGCTCCTACCGGTCGCTGAGCGCCCTTCGTCTCGTCGCGGCGCTCCTCGCTCGGGGACCGGAGTGTGGTCGCGCCGCTCAGGTGGCGCGCAGCAGCCGCGAGATCTCGTCGGCCGTCGCCCGCAGGCGCTTCAGCAGCGGTCCGCGCAGTGACGCCACATCGTGCCGGGAGGACGCGACGGCGATGTTGATCGCCGCGGCCGGCTTTCTCTCGTCGCGGCCGAACACGGGCACCGACACCGAACGCAGACCCGCGGCCACTTCCTGATCCTGCAGGGAATAGCCCTGCTCGCGGATCGCTTCCAGGCGCTCGCGCAGATCTTTGAGCGACCTCGCGGCGTTGGGTCCGGCATCCGCCCCGAAATCATGGTTCGCCAGCGTCGCCCGGAGTTCGTCGTCGCTGAGGTATGCGAGCAGCAGCTTGCCCATCGACGTGTAAGCGGCCGGCAAGGTCGAGCCGACCTGAATGTTCGCGGTGACGAGATCCGAGTTCCGCAGCCGCGCGAGGTACAGCACCTGATCGCCGACGAGCACTCCGAGATTGACCGTCTCACCCGACTCCTCGGCCAGGTGGCGCAGCGGCTGTTCACTCAGCTGCACGATGCTAGACCCTCGCAGGGCGGCCGAGCCGAGGAGCAGGACCGCGACTCCCGGGCGGATGCTTCCGTCGGGCAGGCGCTCGAGGTACCCACCTTCCTCGAGCGTGGCCACCACGCGAAACGCCGTCGGCATCGGGATGCCGGTGCGATCGCAGATCTCTCGGAGCTTGAGCGAGGTCACCGACTCGTCGAAGAGCCTCAGCACGTCGAGACCCTTGGCGAGGGCCTCGATGCGATAGCGGCTGCCGGGCTTTGCGACCTCGGCTCTGTCGTCGGCTTTCATAGAGTGGAAACGTATCTCAGCCTCGTGCGGCCCGCAATTTCACCCGCCGACACGGAACACCCGCAGCTGAAGTGCCAGCGTGGAGTAGTACCCGACGAGCGAGGTCAGTTCGAACACGACGGCATCGCCGAGAGTGCTGGATGCCTCCGCCCAGCGCACGTCATCGAGATCGCCGTCGAGCAGCGCCACCACGGTGTGGCCGACGACCGCCTCGTCGCCCTCGAACGATGACAGGTCCTCCGTCCGGATCGCGCTCAGTTCCGCCTCGGTGAGGCCCACCGCTCTGCCGATGGCCTCGTGTGCCTCGCGCTCGAAAACGCTGTGCCACCGTGCGGCCACCAAGAGGATGGCGATCTCCCGCGCGCGATCGGTGAGGTGTGTGCGGTACCGGATCGCGGCGCCGAGGTGCTGCAGGGCGGCGCCCACGGCGGGCGACAGCAGCAGCGCATCGAAGGGTCCCCGCAGTGAGCCGTCCTCGGCGGTCAGCGCGAAATGCTGCGGCCCCTGGGCGCGCGGGCCGCCCACGATCGCGTCATACAGCGCGCGCTGGTCGGAGTTCAGCGCGGCGGGCGGCCTCGGCTGGATGCGCGGCTGGAGAGAAGCTGCCATGGAATTCCTCCTAGGCCAGTGGGTGTGAATCTGATTCAATCAGTAAAAGTTACTTTTGCTTAGCGAATAGAGCGAACCGCAGGAGCCGGGCCGACCGCACGAACCGGGCTGACCGCACGACCCGCACGAACCATTGGAGGACCAGCATGGCCGAGATCCACGATGTCGCCCTCACCGCCGCGGAGTTCGACTTCCGCCTGCGTGTCTACCCGGCGCCCGAGCCGACAGGCGGCGTGCTGGTCTGGCTCCATGGCGGGGCCTTCATGTTCGGCACGCTCGACATGCCCGAGGCCGACCAGGTCGGTCGGCGGCTCAGCGCCGCCGGCACGACCGTCGTGTCGGTCGACTACACGCTCGCGCCGCTCGACGCGCTCGACGCACTCGGCCCGCCCGAGCCTCGTGAGGGGATGCCCACCCCCGAGCAGATGAAGGCCGAGATGGATGCCGCCGGCCCGCGTGCGGCCTATCCCGTGGCGTCCCTCCAGACTGTCGCCGCTTTCGACTGGGCGGTGCAGAACGCCGGGCGCTTCGGCGGATCACCGGGGCGGGTGGCCCTCGGCGGGGCGAGCGCCGGAGGGAACCTCGCCGCCGGGGCCGGAGTACGGCTCCGCGACCGGGCGTCGGCAGACGGCGCAGCTGCTGTGCCGAGCGCCCTCGCCCTCGTGTACCCGGTGCTGCATGCCCCGCTGCCGCCGGCGAGCGAGGAGCTCGTGGCGCTGCTCGCGGGGCTCCCGCACTCACTCACCTTCCCGCCGGAGTCAACGGACGCCATCAACCGCAACTATCTCGGTGGCGGCGACCCCCGCCAGGCACACGCGATCGAACCGTATGCCTTCCCGGGCGGACACGACATGACCGGCTTGGCTCCGACCCTGATCGTGACCGCTGACCGGGATCGCCTGCGCGCCTCCGGCGAAGCGTTCGCGGCCGAGTTGGCGCTGGCCGGCGTCGACGTCCGGCTCGTGCGGCTCCGCGGCGCGCTGCACGGCTTCCTGAACGAGCTGGGCGATCCGGCGGCCGAAGCGACTCTCGCGCTGCTCGCCGATGCTGTCGCGGGAGCGCCGGCCGCGTTGACACCGGCCCTCAGCGTCCGCTAGATTCATTGAGCGAAAGCAGATTTCATTCAATGAATACACCGACCACGTGAGGAGGCGCCCATGACGGTCCCGAACACCATCGACGCCGCACCCGGGGCATCGACCGAGGCCGACACCGGCTGGCTCGGTCTCGAGGGCGCCCGGGTGCTCATCGCCGGCGCCGGCGGGATCGGCGGCGCGTGCGTGCTCGCGTTCGCCGGAGCCGGGGCATCCGTCGCCGTCGTCGATCGCGACGCCCGCGCACTCGACGCGATCGGCGCCGACCTGAGCGCGATGGCGGCCCCCCATGCGCTGATTCAGGCCGATCTCACCGAGCACGGGGCCGGCGGCCGCGTCGTCGCCGAGACCGTCGAGCGCCTGGGTGGCCTCGACGTCCTGCTGCATGCGGTCGGCATCAATGACCGCCGGCCGATCCTCGACTTCACCGAGGACGAGTGGGACATGATCCTGCGCGTCAACCTCTCCTCGCTCTTCGGCCTCGCGCAGGCCGCCGGCCGCCACATGGTCGAGCAGGGCCACGGCCGGGTGCTCGCGCTCTCGAGCGTTTCCGGGCTGCTCGCCCATCACTCGCACGGCCCCTACGCCGCCTCGAAGGGCGGCATCAACCAGCTCCTGCGCGTCATGGCGCGGGAGTGGGCATCGGCGGGTGTCACCGTCAACGCCCTCGCGCCCGGCTACATCGAGACGCCGCTCACCGCCGACCACCTGTCCAAGCCCGGCAAGCGCGAGGAGCTGGAAAACCTCGTCCCCGCCGGACGGCTGGGAACCCCCGACGAACTCACCGGTCCGGCGCTGTTCCTCTCTTCGCGTCACGCCGGTTTCATCACGGGACACGTGATGTACATCGACGGCGGACGCACGCTGGTCTGACACACGCAGTTCCCCGCGCCCGAGCCCTGAACCCTGAGCTTGTCGAAGGGTCGAAGGGTCGAGGAGTCGAGGGGTGGAAAAGGAGATCACCATGGCAGACATCTATCCCCGCTTCGCCGGCAAGACCGTGCTCGTCACCGGCGCCGGCACCGGCTTCGGCGCCGAGATCGCGGTGCGCGCGGGCCAGGAGGGCGCGAAGGTCGCCGTGCACTACCGGTCGTCGAAGGCGGGCGCCGAGGCCACCCTGCAGCGCATCCGGGATGCCGGCAGCGACGGCATCCTGGTGCAGGCCGACATCGGCTCGTGGGACGCGATCAACAAGATGGCGGATGAGGTGTTCGAGGCGTTCGGCACGCTCGACGTGCTCATCAACAACGTCGGCGACGTGTCGAGCGAGCAGATGTCGTGGCAGGAGCTGACGCAGGAGGCGCTCGACGCGGTCATCGACATCGACGTCAAGGGCACGCTGCTCATGACCCACGAGTTCGGCGCCCGGATGCTGGAGCAGGGGCACGGCAGCATCGTGCAGGTCGGGTCGACGGTCATCGTCCGGGGCAGCGCGCGGGCGCCGCAGTACGCCGCCGCGAAGTACGCCATCCTCGGCATCACGAAGTCGTACGCCAAGGCCTTCGCGCCGACGGTGCGCGTCAACACGTTCGCGCCGGGCTTCCTGGAGACCGAACGCCTTCTGAACCGCGAGGACTGGAAGAGCGGCCGTCGGGAGGTGCTGCTGTCGCAGACGCCGATGGGCGTCATCCCGCCTCCCGAATTCGTCGCCGGAACCTGCCTGTGGCTCGCGACCGACGAGGCCGCGCACCTGACCGGCTCCTACATGCTCGCCGACGGCGGCTTCAACATGGTCGGCGCGTGACCCTTCGACGGGCTCAGGGACCGAAAACACAGGAGGAATAGACACATGAAGCTCATCACTTTCGACGGCGGACGCGTCGGCCGGCTCGAACTCGAGGAGGGCATGGTCATCGAACTCGACGTGCCCTCGACCCGCGAGTACTTCGAGCGGGGCGGCGAGGTCGGCGAGACCGGCGAGCGCCTCGCCTTCTCCGACGTGAAGCTCGAGGCGCCGATCCGCCCCAAGAAGTTCTTCCACACGGCGGGCAACTTCGCCGACCACCACAACGAGCTCGCCGCGGTCGACTGGTCGCATCCGGTGCACAAGGGCATCGTGTTCTTCCAGAACGTCGACGCGATCATCGGCCCGGACGACGCCATCGTGTACCCGGAGAGCCTCACCAAGGAACTCGACTACGAGCTCGAGCTCGCCATCATCATCGGCAAGCCCGGCAAGTTCTTCGGTCCGGACGAGGCGCAGGACTACATCGCCGGCTTCACCGTGTTCAACGACATCACGGCGCGCGACATCCAGCGCAAGGAGATGGAGTCGGGGGTCTTCTCCTTCAGCAAGGGCATCGACACGTTCTGCCCCATCGGCCCGTGGATCGTCACCGCCGACGAGGTGCCCGACATGCACGAGCTGCCGATGCAGCTGCGCGTCAACGGCGAGGTGCGCCAGCAGGGCAACACGAACCAGACGCGCATCAGCTTCCCGCACCTGGTGGCATACCACTCGCCGCAGATCTACAGCGCGGGCGACATCATCACGACGGGCACGATCTCGGGCGTCGCCGCTGTGCAGCCGAACCCGTTCGACTTCTACCTGAACCCCGGCGACCAGATCGAGGCCGAGATCACCGGCATCGGCACGCTCCGCAACCACGTGGTCAGCTGGCAGGACGCCTACGGCGAGCCGGCGCCGGAGCGGGTGGACTGGTGAGGCTCGCCAACCTGGCGGGGCGCGCCGTCGTGGTCACCCCTTCGACGGGCTCAGGGACCGGCGGGGCGACAGCCTCGGGAGCCGGCGCGGTGGACGTGGAGCGTGCGTCGAACGGCCGTTTCGGGCCTGATCCGCAGGCGCTGTTCGACGAGTGGGATGCTTTCGCCGCGTGGGCGGGGCAGGTTCCGGATGGGCCGTCCGCACCCCTCGACGAATCCGCTCTGCGCGCGCCCGTCCCGCGTCCCCGGCAGGTCTTCGCCATCGGCCTCAACTATGCCGAGCACGCGGCGGAGGCGGGATACCCGCCGGATGCGATGCCGGTCACCTTCACCAAGTTCCCGACGAGCATCGTCGGGCAGGACGAGGTCATCGAGCTCCCCGACGGCAACGTCGACTGGGAGGTCGAGCTCGTCGTCGTGATCGGCCGCGAAGGGCACAAGCTCGACCGTGACAGCGCGTGGGACCACGTCGCCGGCCTGACCATCGGCCAGGACCTCTCCGAGCGCATCACGCAGCTGCAGGGCTCTGCGCCCCAGTTCAGCCTCGGCAAGTCGTTCCCGGGCTTCGGCCCCACCGGGCCCTGGCTCGTGACGCCCGACGAGTTCGCCGACCGCGACGACCTCGCCATCTCCTGCACCCTGTCCGGGGAGCAGATGCAGTCCTCGCGCACGTCGATGATGCTCTACGACGTGCCGGAGCTGCTCGTGCGCCTCTCCGCCGTCTGCCGACTGCTGCCGGGCGACATCATCTTCTCGGGCACCCCGGCGGGCATCGGCAACCGTCGCACGCCGCCGCGCTTCCTCGGGCCCGAGGACGTGCTCTTCAGTGAAATCGAGGGCATCGGCACCCTCACCACCCGATTCACCCGCCGAACCCGGTCGCTGAGCGGAAACCCGGTCGCTGAGCTGAACCCGGTCGCTGAGCCGAACCCGGTCGCTGAGCCGAACCCGGTCGCTGAGCTGAACCCGGTCGCTGAGCGGAAACCCGGTCGCTGAGCGGAAACCCGGTCGCTGAGCCTGTCGAAGCGTCGAACGACACAAAGGAGTCCACATGGCCGCCACCCGCTGGCGAGCGATCGTCGACAACGACTTCGCCGGCGACCCGGACGGGCTCGTCTCGCTCGCCCACGTGCTGCTCACGGATGACGTCCGCGTCGAGCTGATCAGCTGCACGCCGGTCGATCCGGGTCTCGCGGGGCTCGTGGGAGTCGATCCCACGTCCACCGCGGCCCTGGGCGGGCGGGAAGCGCACGCGCTGCTCGAGGTGCTGTCGATGGAGGGCCCGGACATCGTCGTGGGCGCCGAGGCGTTCGGGTCGGGCGCGGAACCCTCCGCCGCCGCCCAAGCGATCGTCAAGACCTGCATGGCCGATGGCGATGTCCCGCTGGCGATCCTGTGCGGCGGTCCGCTCACGAACATCGCCGCCGCGATCACGCTGGAGCCGCGCATCTGCGAACGCGCGACCTTGGCGTGGATCGGAGGCAGCGGCGCCGCATCTTCGGGCGACGGCGCTTCCCCCGAATACAACCGCGATACGGATGCCGCGGCCGCAGCCTTCGTGCTCGCATCGTCCATCCCTGTCGTGCAGGTGCCGCGCGAGACGTACGAGCGCCTCCGGATCTCCCTTGCCGAGGTCAAGTACGACCTGGCCCACGGATCCTTTCTCGGAGCGTGGCTCGCGGACCGCCTTCTCGACGTGCCGCACTTCGTGACCCTGCACGGGGCGATCACTCTGGGCGACAGCGCGCTGGCCGCCCTCGTCGGGCTCGACGCGACGTTCGGACCTCCGTCATCCGAACGCGGGCAGACGAGTACCGGCGAGCCGTTTCGCCGAACGGTCAGCGACATCGACATGCGGCTGCTGTGGGGCGATTTCCTCGCGAAGCTGCGACTGCACGAACGCGAGTCTCACCACCGGGAGGACGCTCGATGACCGCCCCCGAATCGACGGCGAGTGGATGCCGGGCCCTCAGGGTCGAGTATCTTCGCGCGCCGATCGGCATCGGCGTGCGAGTGCCCCGCTTCTCGTGGATCGCCGATCACGCGCAGGATGCGTACGAGCTGGAGGTGTCCACCGCGGACGGCCGCTCGGTCTGGCGCAGCGGAACGGTCGCCGGCGCGGAGACATCGCTGGTGCCCTACGCCGGCAAGTCTCTCGGCTCGAACTCGGCCTGCAGCTGGCGCGTGCGCAGCCGGGCTGCCGGCGGAGTCGACGGAAATTGGACCGAGTGGGCGACATCCACGTTCGAGACCGCCTTGCTGGACGCGGCCGACTGGGTCGCCGCGTGGGTCGAGCCGACCCAGCAGGATGCCGTCGTCGAGCGCTGGAGCATCCTCGACTGGATCCGCGGCCTCGGCCCCGACAGTCCGCCGGAGGAGCGGCTGCGCCCGCCGCAGCTGATCCGCCAGTCGTTCGTCGTGCCGAGGCGGCTCGCGCGCGCCCGCCTCTACGCCACCGCCCGTGGCGTCTACTCCGCCTTCGTAAACGGCCGTCGAGCCGATGACCAAGTGCTCGCGCCGGGGTCCGACAGCTACGAACACCGCATCTCGGTGCAGTGCTACGACGTGACCCAGGCGCTCACCGAGGGCGAGAATGTGCTCGGGATCGCACTCGCCGACGGCTGGTGGGCCGGCCGGCTCGGCCTCACGGGTTCGAGTGCCCAGTTCGGCACCCGGACCTCCGCGATCTGGCAGCTGCAGCTCGACTACGCCGACGGAACGACCGAGGTCGTGGCATCCGGGACCGACGCGCGGAGCGCGCCCGGCCCGTGGGCGTACGCCGACCTCTTCATCGGCGAGCAGTTCGACCGCCGGGCGATGCCCGTCGGCTGGGATCGCGCCGGCTTCGACGACCGCGAGTGGACGCCGGTGGCCGACGTCGGCCGCGACCACAGCCTGCTGCGTCCCTTCACCGGCGAGCCCGTCCGTCGAGTGAACGACTTGGCGCCGGCACAGATCACCGCAACCGCCGAGGGAGCGATCGTGGATTTCGGCCAGGTACTGGTCGGTCGGGTGCGCCTCCGGTTGCGCGACACGACCCCGGGTCAGCGGGTGATGATCGAGCACACCGAGACCCTCGCGGCCGACGGCACGTGGTTCGCGAACATCACCGGGATCAACAAGGAGCAGGCTGACGTCTACGTCGCGGCCGGCGGGGGCGCCGAAGGCGACGCTGAGACCTGGGAGCCGGAGTTCACCTTCCACGGGTTCCGGTACGCGCGGATCAGCGGACTCAGCGCTCCGCTCCAGCCGGAGGACGTCACCGCCGTCGTGCTGGCGAGCGACCTGGAGGAGACCGGGTCGTTCTTCACCTCCGACGAGCGCCTGAACCGCCTGCACGAGAACGTGGTGTGGAGCCAGCGCGGCAACTTCCTCTCCATCCCGACGGACTGCCCGCAGCGCGAGCGCGCCGGCTGGGCCGGTGACCTCCAGGCGTTCGTCGGGGCGGCCGCCAACAACGCGCAGATCGTTCCGTTCCTCTCGCGGTGGCTCGAGAACCTCCGAGCGGATCAGCTGCCGGACGGCCGCATCCCGATCTTCTCGCCCCGTTCCCCCTTCGACGCGGAGGCTGCGGCGAGCGCCCAGGGGATCGGCGCCATCGTGGCCGCGGCCGGCTGGAGCGACGCGATCGCGATCGTGCCGTGGACGCTGTTCGAGCGGTACGGCGATCGTCATGTGCTCGAGGAGAACTACGACGCGATGCTGCGCTGGATCGAGTACCAGCACCGCATCGCGGCATCCGAACTGCCCGACGCCCTCGTGGGCGCGGATCTGCCCGAGGAGCGTCTCCGCGCCCAGGCCCTGCTCTACAACACGGGCTCGCACTTCGGCGATTGGCTGACGCCGAGCACCATGGAGGGCAAGCCGACGCACGAGGCCATCGGCATCGCACCGGCGCTCACGAGCGAATACATCGCGCCGATGTTCCAGGCGCAGACGCTCGCGATCGCCTCGCGTGTCGCGTCCGTGTTGGGCCGGGACGCGGATGCCGCAGGCTTCGCCACCAGGGCGGCCGACCTGCGCGCCGCCTTCGCGGCGGAGTACGTCGACGAGCACGGCGACCTGCCGGTGCGCCTTCAGGGGGTCTACGTGCTCGCGCTCGCCTTCGGCATGGTGCCGGGCGAACGACGCGCGCGCACGGCGGCGCGGCTCGTCGAGCTGATCCGCGACCGGGGCGATCGCCTCGACACCGGGTTCCTCTCGACCCCGCACCTGCTCGACGTGCTCTGCGACTCCGGCTATCCGGAGGTGGCGCGCGCCCTCCTGTGGCAATCCGAGATGCCCTCATGGCTCTATGAGGTGGACCGAGGCGCGACAACGATCTGGGAGGCGTGGGACGCGATCGCCCCCGACGGTGAGATCCGGCCCATGTCGTTCAACCACTATGCGCCGGGGAGCATCGACGACTGGCTGTATCGCTGGGTAGCCGGCATCCGCCCGACCTCACCCGGCTACCGGACCGCGGTCCTGCAGCCCGACTTCGACGCGGGGGTCGACGCGGTGCGCGCCTCCGTGGGCACCCCCTACGGCCCGCTCGCGGTGGAGTGGACGCGGGCGGGAGACGCGGCATCCGTCACCGTCGAGGTGCCCCACGGGGTGACCGCGACCCTCCGCACGCCGGAGGGCGAGCTGCCGCTGGATGCCGGGCGCAGCACGCACCGGGTGGAACTGGCTACCGCACCCCCCCTCAATGGGGCTCCGCCCCAAACCCCCGAGGTGCTAGCGCACCCTCCCCTCAATGGGGCTCCGCCCCAAACCCCCGAGGTGCTACCGCACCCCTGCCATCAGCCTCAGCACGGGCTTGACCGCGAAGAGCAGGGCGGCGCCGATCCCGATCGCGATCAGGCCGAGGATCGCGAAGTAGGGCAGCTCGTTGTCGACGTCGAAGAACTGGGCCAGCCATCCGGAGATCGCCGTGCCGAGCGCGACCGACAGGAAGAACAGGGCGACCATCTGGGTGTGGAATGCCTCCGGCGCGAGCTTCGTGGTGACCGAGAGGCCGACCGGTGAGAGCAGCAGCTCCGCGACGGTGAACACGAAGAGGATGAGCACTATCGCGAGCAGCGGCGTCGAGTTCGCCCCGCCGCCGGCGAACGGGATGAACAGCAGGAACGCGAGCCCCATGATCATCGTGCCGAGCGCGAACTTCACCGGGGTCGAGGGCTGACGCGTGCCGAGCTTCGTCCACAGTGCGGCGAAGACTCCGGAGAGCACGATGATGAACACCGGGTTGATGGACTGCACCCACGACACCGGCATCTCCCAGCCGAACAGGTCGCGGTTGAGCTTCTTGTCGGAGTAGATGGTGAGCACCGTGAACTGCTGCTGGTACAGCGACCAGAATCCGACGCTCACGATGAAGAGCGGGATGAACCCGAAGACGCGCGAGCGCTCGGTGGGAGTGATCCGCTTGCTCGAGAGGATGACGGAGAAGTAGGCGATCGTCGAGCCGAGCACGGTCACGATGACGACGGCCGACAGGTTGTCGGCGCGGATGACTCCGACGAGGATCAGCACCGCGATGAGCGCGATGCCTGCGACCGCCAGGCCGATGAACAGGCCGTAGCGGGACCGGGGCAGCGGATTGCGCACCACCCGCGACTCGGCCGGCAGGTCCTTGCGTCCGAACGAGTACTGCAGCAGTCCGATGCCCATCCCGACCGCGGCGATCGCGAAACCCCAGTGGAAGCCGAGGGCCGACTGCAGCAGGCCCGTCAGGATCGGACCGAGGAAGGCTCCGAGGTTGATGCCCAGGTAGAACAGCGAGAACCCGGCATCGCGGCGCGGGTCCTCGGGGGTGTACAGGGTGCCGACCACGGAGGTCGCGTTGGCCTTCAACCCGCCGGATCCGAGGGCTACGAGCACGAGGCCGACCCCGACGCCCGTGAAACCGGGCAGGATGGCGAGCGAGATGTGACCCGCCATGATCACGACGGCGCTGACGAACAGCACGCGCTCCGAGCCGAACATGCGGTCGGCCAGCCACGCCCCGACGATCGTGGACAGGTAGACGGCGCCGCCATAGGCCCCGACGATCCCGGCCGCGGTGGTCTCGTCCATCGCGAGGCCGCCCTCGGCGACGGAGTAATAGAGGTAGATGAGGAGGATGCCCTGCATCCCGTAGAAGCTGAAGCGCTCCCACATCTCGACGCCGAACACGTGCGCCAGCGCCCACGGCTGCCCGAAGAACCGGGTATCGCGGTCGCCGGGATGGCCTGGCTGACCGAGGACCGGTGCCGCGCTGATGGTGGCCGCACGAGCATCCGCGCGGGTGCGGGGGGCATCCGTGTCCGAGGTGGGGGGTGCGACCGGCGCCGGCTCCGAGCCGTCGTGCGTCTCGTCCATGCGGTCAGGGTAGTGCTCGCCGGGCTCGGGCACGACCCCCTGGGCCAACCATGGCGCTGCCCGGAACCGCCGTCTAGCCTGGGGGAACCGAGACCGCTGGAGGCCTGCATGCCCGCTCGACGCCCCGCACCGCTGAAGATCCCGCTCGCCGCCGCGAGCGTCCTGGTCGCCTCGCTGTGCATCGCACCCGCCGCACACGCTGCACCCGGCAACCCCGGCACACCGCGGTACGGCCCCGGGACGGCAGGGGTGGGCGACCCGTACTTCCCCCTCGCCGGCAATGGCGGGATCGACGTGCTGCACTACGATCTCGACCTCGACTACACACCACCGGCTGCCGGGGCGCCGCTGACCGGCGAGCTGCAGGGCGTGGCGACGATCGACCTGGTCGCGACCCAGGATCTCCGCAGCTTCAACCTCGACCTTCGTGGGCTGACCGCCACCCAGGTCGTCGTCGGTGGCAAGGCCATGGCGTTCTCGCAAGACGACCAAGAACTCGTCGTCAGCCCGCGCCCGAAGCTGAAGGCCGGCGCACAGACCGAGGTCGTCGTGACCTACGGCGGCACGACGACCCGGCCGGAAGACATCGAGGGTGCGCTGTACGGCTGGGTCACAACAGCCGATGGCGCGATGGTCGTCAATGAACCCGACGGCGCATCGACGTGGTTCCCGGCGAACGACCACCCCACCGACAAGGCGTCGTACTCGTTCGAGATCACCGTGCCCGAGGGGCTCGTGGCCGTGGCGAACGGACTCCTGCAGGGGTCCGAGACCTCTGCCGGCCGCACCACGTGGCTGTGGGATGCGCCCGACCCGATGGCGGCCTACCTCGCGACCGCGACCGTCGGCGACTTCGCCTTGTCGCAGTACACGGCGGCCAACGGCACTCCGATCATCGACGCTCTCGATGACGACCTCACCGCCGACAACCTGGCCACGACCGAAGCATCGCTGGCGCTGACAGGAGAGATGCTCACCTTCTTCGAGGAGCGGTACGGCCCGTATCCCTTCATCGCCTACGGCGCGATCGTCGACGACGATTCGGTGGGCTACGCGCTCGAGACGCAGACGCGCTCGTTCTTCTCTCGCGTTGCCCGCGAGGGAACCGTCGCCCACGAGCTCTCCCACCAGTGGATGGGCAACCACGTCAGCCCCGAGCGCTGGTCGGACATCTGGCTCAACGAGGGCTGGGCGACCTACTCCGAGTGGCTCTGGAGCGAGGATCGGGGCCGTGCCACCGCCGAGGAATCCTTCCAGGAGGTGCTGGCCATTCCCGCCGACGACGAATTCTGGGAGACCGTTGTGCGGGACCCAGGGCCGTTCGGCATCTTCTCCGGTGCCGTCTACGACCGGGGTGCGGCGACGCTGCACGCCCTGCGAGGCGAGATCGGCGACGACGCGTTCTTCGCTCTCGCGAAGACGTGGGTCACCGAGTTCGGCGGCGGCACGGCATCCACAGACGACTTCATCGCGCTGTCCGAGTCGGTTTCGGGCCAGCAGCTCGACGCCTTCTTCGACGTCTGGCTGGCCGCGCCGACGAAGCCGGTGAGCTGGTAGCGCTGCGGGGAGCTACTCCGGCAGCGACGGATGCCGCTCACCCGGCGCGCGGTGCGCCGGGATGAGGAGCGCGAGCACCAGCGCGGTCAGCGCCCCTGCGCCGGCGAGCAGGTAGGTCAGCTGGAATCCGGCCGCCGAGGGGATCTGCATGCCGTCCTGCACGGTGGACGACGAAGCGAGCACGGCACCCATCACCGCCGCCGCCGTGCTCGTGCCGAGCGACCGGAACAGCGCGTTGAGCCCGTTGGAGGCACCCGTCTCGTTCTGGGGGACCGACCGCATGATGAGCATCGGCATGGCGGCGAACCCGAACCCGATGCCCACGCCGATGAGCAGATTCGAGACGAAGATGTGCCACACCTCGCTGCTCGCGATCAGCACGAACGCGTAGGCGGCGACGAGGGCGGCCGCGCCCATGATCAGCAGCACGCGAGGCCCGACGACGCGAGACAGGCGGCCCGACACCGGTGACAGCACCATCATCACGAGGCCGGCAGGCATCACGATGAGACTGGCCGCGATGAGCGACAGGCCGAAGCCGGCTCCGGTCTCGAGCGGAAGCTCGAGGATCTGCGGGAAGACCACGTTCGAGGAGAACAGCGCGAACCCCATCCCGATCGAGGCGAGGTTGGTCAGCAGCACGGGTCGACGGGCGGCGATCCGCAGGTCGAGCAGCGGCTCTGCGATGCGCAGCTCGAACCAGCCCCACACCAGCAGCACGAGGACGCCGCCGAGCCCGAGGGCGAGCGTCGGCGTGGAGAGCCAGCCCCACTCGTTGCCGCGGGAGATGGCGAGCAGGATGCCGGTCAGCCCGATCGCGAGTCCCGCCGTGCCGACGTAGTCGTAGCGCCCCGGCGTGCGCAGCACGCTGACCGGCACGATCCAGAGCACGAGCGCGAAGCAGACGGCCCCGAGCGCGGCGGCCAGCCAGAACAGCAGGTGCCAGTCCGCGTACTGGGTGACCAGGGCGCTGATCGGCAGCCCGAGCGCCCCGCCCACCCCGAGGGTCGCGCTGATCAGGGCGATCGCGCTGCTGACCCGGTTGGTGTGCAGCACGTCGCGCAGGATCGCGATGCCGAGTGGCACGACGCCGGTGACGGTGCCCTGCAGGGCGCGCCCGACGATGATGCCGAGCAGGCTCGTCGAGAACGCCGCGATGATCGAGCCGACCACGAGCAGCGCGAGCAGCAGCAGCACGATGCGGCGCTTGCCGTACATGTCACCGAGCCGGCCGGCGATGGGGGTGAAGATCGCCGAGGCCAGGAGAGTGGCGGTCACCACCCAGGCGGTGTCCTCGCGACTGGCGTTCAGCAGCTCGGGCAGCTGCGCCTGGATCGGCACGACGAGCGTGAACATGAACGAGGAGGCGAGGCCGGCGAACGCGAGCACGGCGATGATGGCGCCCTGCCGCGGCATCCGCGTGAGGCGCCGTCTTTCGTCCTCTTCGCGGGAACCCATCGCTTCAGGCTATCGGCGCGCGCTCGGCCGTCGGACCGGGCCCAGCCCGTGGGCGAGGAGCGGGCGATGGCCGGAAACCGCGGGCTCTGCCGTTGTCAACCCTCTTCTTGTCGCTGCAGGAAAGGGCGACGGTGACCGTATGACCTACAGATCCACTCTTGTCGGCGCACGGTCGTCCGGGTCCGCCGTCGGTCACGCGACCGCGGTCACGCTCGGCGCGAGCGGCATGGACAGCGGGCACACGTGGGTCGACCTCGGGACGATACCCGGCATGACGATTCCCGGCGGCACCGACCGCCCGCGCCCCTGGCGGCGGCTTCGGAGCCTCTTCCGCGCCTGAGCGGGCTGCATACGCCGGGTGGCAGACTTCACCCATGAGTGATGCGCCCGGTGTTGCCGATCAGCACGAACCCCGCAGCGCCGCCGAAGCGGCAACCAGCGGTCCTGCAGCGCCGGGGCCCAGCATCCGGAGCCTCACCACCGTCGACGAGATGCAGGAGGCATCCGACCTGCTGCGCGACGTCTGGGGCGGCGACCGCAACACGATGCCGGCGCCGCTGCTGCGGGCCCTCGCCCACTCCGGCAACTACGTGGTCGGCCTGTTCGAGGGGCAGCGGATGGTGGGGGCATCCGTCGCCTTCTTCGAGGCGCCGGCGCGGCGTGCGATGCACTCACACATCACCGGGGTGCATCCCGACCTGCAGGGCCACGGCATCGGCCGCGCGCTCAAGCAGCACCAGCGCGAGTGGGCGCTCGCCCGCGACGTCGGGCACATCTCCTGGACCTTCGACCCCCTCGTCGCCCGCAACGCGCACTTCAACCTCCGCGTCCTCGGCGCGCGCGTGACCGAGTACCTGCCCAACCAGTACGGGCCGATGGATGACGGCATCAACAGCGGCGATGAGTCCGACCGGGTGATGGTCTCGTGGGCGCTCGCCGCGCCTCCGGCGCCGACACCCGCGCCCGAGTCGGTGGTCGCCACCGTCGCGGTGCCGCACGACATCGAGACGATGCGCCGGGACAACGCCGCGGATGCCGCGCAGTGGCGCGTACGCGTGCGGGACGCGTTCCTCGGCCACCTGACCCACGGGCTCGTCGTCGGCGGGTTCGACGACTCGCAGGGGTATCTGTTCGTCCGGCGCTGAGTCCTGTTCTTCGGCCTTCGGGAGGCGACCCGCCTTCGGGAGGCGACGCGCCTTCGGGAGGAGATCCGCGGTCGGGAGGCGACGCGCCTTCGGGAGGAGATCCGCGGTCGGGAGGGCCGGAACGGCGGGATTCCTCCTCCGGACGGCAGATCTCCTCCCGTGGATACGGGCCCGCCGCTCGTAGGCTGGCGGAATGTCCGACTCCCGCGCCGCGGCGCAGTACCGCGCCCACTTCGACTTCACTCTCCGCTTCGCGAACGGCGGCGGTCTGACGGGCGAGGGGTTCCGGCTCGACGTTCCATCGGCCGACGTCGCCGAACCCGAGCTCGAACTGCTGCTCGTGCGACACCTCGGCCTCGCGCTCGTCGACACGGTGAGCCTCACGGGGCTGCGGATCGTCGAGGAGCCCCACCGCGGCAGCCGGGATGTCGAGGTGCCGGTGGCGCGCACGACCCGCGTCGTCGACCTGAGCCACCCGATCCGGGCGGGCCTCGTGACCTATCCGGGCCTGCCGGCCCCGACGATCACCCCGCATCTGACACGTGAGGACTCCCGCGCGAAGTATGCCCCGGGAACCGAGTTCGCGATCGACGTCCTGTCCATGGTCGGCAACACCGGCACCTACCTCGACAGTCCGTTCCACCGGTACGCGGAGGGTCCGGACCTCGCCGGGCTCGCGCTCGAGACCCTCGTCGGGCTCCCGGCCGAGGTGTTCCACCTCACCGACGCGGCGGAGCGCGGCATCCGCCCCGCGACGCTCGCCGACCGCGACGTCCGGGGTGCGGCCGTGCTGCTGCACACCGGGTGGGACCGTCACTTCGGCACTCCCGAGTACGCGACCGGGTCGCCCTTCCTCACCGAGGCGGGCGCTCGGTGGCTGATCGACGCCGGGGCGGCGCTGGTCGGCATCGACTCGCTGAACATCGACGACACGGAATCCGGCGGCGAGCGTCCGGCCCACACGCTGCTGCTCGGCGCGGGCATCCATGTGGTCGAGCACCTGACGAACCTCGGGGCCCTGCCGCCGCGCGGTGCGAGATTCACCGCCGCACCTCCCGCGGTCGAGGGCTTCGGGACGTTCCCGGTGCGCGCCTTCGCCGAACTGCCGGCCTGAGCCCCGGTCGCCGCCCTCGGCACGCCGCCGGTCCAGCATCCGCCGCTATGGCATCGACCCCTAGCCCTCACCCCTCCGCCTGCACGAGCTTCGGCGAGGATCACTCACTCCGGCCCTTTCTCGCCGATTCGCCCGAAGTTGACGACATTCTCCGAAGTTCGTGACGCGGCGCCACCCCCAGCTCACCCCTCCGCCTGCACGAACTTCGGAGAGAGTCACCCACTGCGGCCCTTTCTCGCCGATTCGCCCGAAGTTGACGACACTCTCCGAAGTTCGTGACGCCGCGGCCCACCGGTGACCGGCCGGCCGACGGTATCGTGCCGGGATGACGATTCCCGCCGACTGGACCCCGCACCGCCGCGACGACGGCGAGCTCATCGGGTGGATCCGGCCCGACGGCGACCTCTGGGTGCCCGTCTCGCTTCTCGGCCACGACGCGTCCGAGCCCCGCGAGTGGCTGGAGGCCGAAGAGGTGCTCGAGGCGAGGGGCCTCTCGTGGCTCGCCGACGTCTGGATGCTGGAGCGCGAAGGCCGCGATCCGCTCAGGGTGAGGATGGTCGAGGTCACGCCCGAACGGGTCGTCGTGCAGACCGATGACTTCGGCGCGATCGACATGCCCGTGCAGCGGCACGAGCTGCCGTGGCCCTCACCGGCCGTCCTCCGCCCGGCGCGGCCGACCGACCCGCTCGCCACACCATGGGGTTAGCCTGAGCGCATGCCCATCGCCCGGCCAGCGGCATCCATCGCACTCGACGGTTTCGAACTGCGCGTGCTGCAGATCCCGCTCCTGTCGCCTTTCACGACGTCGTTCGGCACCGAGCACGTGCGCGAGGTCATCGTCATGCGGGCGCTGACGGCCGACGGCGACGGCTGGGGAGAGTGCGTCACCGGTGCGGCGCCCCTGTACTCCAGCGAGTACACGCAGTCCTCGTGGGATGTCGCGCTCCGCTACCTCATCCCGGCCCTGCTGAAGCGCGAGCAGGTCGCCCCCGAGGATGTGGCTCCGGCGCTCGCGCCCTTCGTCGGACACCGGATGCCGAAGGCCGGCCTCGAGCTGGCCGTGCTGGATGCGGCACTCCGGACGGGGGGCCGCTCGCTCGGCGACTACCTGGGCGCCGAGCGCGACCGCGTGCCATCGGGGGTGTCGGTGGGACTGCAGAGCGACCCGGCCGCCCTCGTGGATGCCGTCGGCGGCTACCTCGACGAGGGGTACGTGCGGATCAAGATCAAGATCAAGCCGGGCCGGGATGTCGGGGACACGGGCGCCGTCCGCGACGCCTTCGGCGACATCCCGCTGCAGGTCGACGCGAATTCCGCGTACACCCTCGACGACGTCGCGGCCCTCGAGCAGCTCGACCGTTTCGAGCTGCTGCTGATCGAGCAGCCGCTGCAGGAGGACGACCTCGTCGACCACGCGACCCTGGCAAGACGGCTCCGCACGCCGGTGTGCCTCGACGAGTCGATCGTGTCGGTCAAGGCGGCGGCCGACGCGCTCGCGCTCGGGTCCGCCTCGGTGATCAACGTCAAGGCGGGGCGGGTCGGCGGCTACCTCGAGGCGGTGCGCATCCACGACCTCGCGCGCGGGGCGGGCGTGCCCGTGTGGTGCGGGGGGATGCTGGAGACCGGCATCGGGCGCGCCGCGAACGCGGCCCTCGCGGCGCTGCCGGGCTTCACCCTGCCCGGCGACGTCTCGGCATCGTCGCGCTTCTACGCCCGCGACATCGTGACCGAGCCCGCCGTGCTCGAGGACGGGCATGTGCGCGTCCCGACGGGCCACGGCATCGGCGTCGAGATCGACGCCGTCGCCCTCGACGAGTTCACCGTCGCCCGAGAGACCGTGCGGAGGTAGGGATGGGTTCTCGGATGCGGGGCGCGGCCCTCGCAATCGCGGCCTTGCTGCTCGCCGGCTGCGCCGCCCCAGGCCCAGGAGTCGGAGGCTCGGGAGCCGGAAGCCAAGGAGAGGGCACACCCACGCCGTCCCCCACCGCCGTGCCGCTGCCGGAGGGCATCTCGGTCGAATTCATGCAGCTGCGCGCCGACGTCGCGAAGCGCGCCGCCCAGGTGCGCGTCGTGAACGGATCCGATACGGATCTCGAGATCACCCGGCTCTCCTTCGAGGACGACTGGTTCGTCGAGCCCGCGGTGCGGGACCGGGTCTCCCAGCTTCCGGCGGGACGCACCCTGGACCTCACGATCCAGCTCGCCCCCTCGGAGTGCGACGACGAGCCGGAGCCCTCCGACCGTGTCAGCCGCGTGGTGATCGAGTACTCCGCCGAGGGGAGTGCCTTCACGTCCACGGCAGACCTTCCCGATCCCCTCGAGGTGATCCCCGCCCTGCACGCCCGGGAGTGCCTGCTGTCCGACCTGGAGCGCTCCACGGCCGTCGCGTTCACCGCGTTCCAGCCCTCCGAGACCGGGCAGGCGGCGACCCTCACCCTGACGCTCACGCCGACCGGCGAGGCGGCGAGCGAGGTGACCGCCATCCGGTCGACGAACCTCCTCTCGGTCGGTCAGGTCGACACGGCCGCCGACGTCTACCCGCTCGGTGTCGTCGTCCGCGAGGGCACGACCGATCCGATCGTCATCGACCTGCCGCTCGTGCCCTTCCGCTGCGACCCGCACGCCGTGCAGGAGGACAAGCGGGGCACGATCTTCGCCCTGGATGTCGCGATCGACGGCCAGGCCGGGGATGTCAACCTCGCCGCGCCGGAGGAGATGAAGGGGCAGATCCTCGACTGGGTCGCGGACTGGTGCCAGTTCGGCTCGTAGCGTGCGCGCGGGGAGCCGGGATCAGCGAGGGAGCCCCATCCGGGACGTGGAAGCGCTCCAGAGGGTGCAGACCTGCGCTCCGGAGGGCGCAACCCGGCCGACCCTATGCTGATCGCATGGCTCAGAGCAGCGTCGCTCCGCACGACCCCGCCGCCGCGCGGGGCAGTTCCCGCCGCACCCAATCGGAGATCTACCGAGCGGGCATCAGCGGCACGAGGCCCTCCGTCCCGGTCGACGCGGATGCCCTGGAGGCAGCCGCCCGCAAGACGCTGGGCGCTGAGGCCTTCGCCTACATCGCGGGCGGAGCGGGTGCCGAGCGCACGGTGGCCGCCAACCGGCGCGCGTTCGAGCGCTGGCAGGTGTGGCCCCGCCCCCTGCGCGACGTCGCGGAGCGCGACCTGTCGATCGAGCTGCTCGGCCGCCGTCGCCCGACGCCCTTCGTGCTGGCTCCGCTCGGCGTCATGGAACTCGCGCACCGAGACGCCGACATCGCGGTAGCCAAGGGCGCGGCATCCATCGGCGTTCCGTACACGCTCAGCAACCAGGCGTCGTTCGCGATGGAGGATGTCGCGGCGGCCGCGCCGGCGGGGGTCCGGCTCTTCCAGCTGTACTGGTCGGCGAACGACGAGTTGAACGGCTCCCTGCTGCGGCGGGCAGAGGCATCCGGCTGCGAAGCCATCGTCGTCACGCTCGACACCCACCTGCTCGGCTGGCGCACGCGCGACCTCGATCTCGCCTACCTGCCCTTCACTCGCGGACTGGGGATCGCGCAGTACACGAGCGATCCGGTGTTCCAGCAGCTCGTGCGCGAGCGCGTTCGGACGGCGGGCGACCCCTCGACAGGCTCGGGGACCGGGGTCGCTGGGTCCGTCGACCCCTCGACGGGCTCGGGGACCGGGGTCGCTGGGTCCGTCGACCCGGCGACAGGCTCGGGGACCGGGGTCGCTGGGTCCGTCGACCCCTCGACGGGCTCAGGGACCGGGGTTCGGATGACCGCCAAGACCGTCGCCGCCGGCATCCAGATCGCGCGCAAGGGCAGCGCACTGACGGGCGGCGGCCTGCGGGACTCGCTGCGCTCCCCGCTCCCGCGCGCCGCCGTCGAGACCTTCCTCGACGTGTTCTCCACACCGGCGCTGACGTGGACCGACCTCGCGAAGGCCCGGGAGTGGACGACCCTGCCGATCATCCTGAAGGGGATCCTCCATCCCGACGATGCGACCAGGGCGATGGATGCCGGGGTGGACGGCGTGTGGGTGTCCAACCACGGCGGCCGTCAGATCGACCAGTCCGTGCCGGCCCTCGCCGCCCTGCCAGGGGTCGTGGACCGCGTGCGCGGGGCCGTGCCCGTGATCTTCGATTCCGGCGTGCGGGGCGGCGCCGACGCCTTCATCGCCCTCGCGCTCGGCGCCACGGCCGTGGCGATCGGGCGCCCCTATGCCTACGGCCTGGCGATCGCGGGGGAGGCGGGTGTGCGCGAAGTCCTGCGCAACCACATCGCCGAGCTCGACATCACCCTGGGCCTCTCCGGATTCACGTCCATCCGGGATGTCGGGGCCGAGGCCCTTCGCGAAGCCTGAGCGACCCCGGTCCCCGAGCCGGTCGAGGGGCCGTCCCCTGCCGGCGGCTCAGCCCGCGACGCCCTCCCGCCGGCGCCGGGACCACACGAGCAGCAGCACCCCCGCAAGAGTGAGCACCACCGCCCCGAGCGGAGTCGCACCGGCGCCCGTGCCGCCCGTGGCGGGGAGCGAACCGCCGCCGCTACCGCCGCTACCTCCACCGCCGCCTCCACCGCCGCCCGGGTCGACGACCGCCACGACGGTCGTTGCCGCGGTCAGCGTCGACGACTCGGAGATCGCGGTCGACGTGGATGCGGTCACCGAGTTCTCGAAGGTGCCCGGGGTGTCGATCGTCGCGACGACCTCGACGGTGGCGATGTCATCCACCGGGAGGAGCCCGATGTCGCACGTGAGGGTCGCTGCGGCGATCTCGCACCCGGGCGTCGGCGTGGAGACCGGCGTGGTGCCCGCCGGGAAGGGGTCCTCGAGAACGACGTCCTCCGCGTCGGCCGACCCCACGTTCGAGACGGTCATCGTGAAGGTCACGGCTCCGCCGGCGATCACGGACGGCGGATCGACGGTCTTCGTGACGTGCAGCTCGGCGAGACGAGGCGTGCCCGTCACGATCGCCGACGACGAGTTGTTCGCGAGATCGGGGTCGAACACGTCCGGAGCCTCGCGCGGAGAGCTCGCCACGTTCTCGAATGTGCCTTCCTCATCCACGCTGGCGACGATCGACAGCGTCGCCTGTGGCGGCGGCTCGCTTCGCCCCGGCCCGGGCAGGTTGACGGGGGGCAGATCCGGAATCGTCCATACCCCTGTGGACGCGTCGTAGGTGCCGACGCTCGGCGTCGCCGAGAGGACGGTCAGCCCGGCGGGCAGCACGTCGTCGACGAGGACCTCGCCCGACGCGTCAGGGCCGTAATTCCAGACGTCCACCAGGAACGTCACCTCGTCCCCGACGAAGACGATCGGATCACTGACCCCCTTCTCGACGACGATGTCGGCCGCCGGGACGAACAGATCGGCGTCGTCGATGTTGTTGAGGAGGTCGGGGTCGGCCTGGTCGACCCCGAGCACCACGGCCACGTTGCGGGTCCATCCGGTCCGCTGCACCTCGATCACGACCGTCAGCGTTCCGGAGGCGCCATCGGCGAGCGCTCCGATGGTCCACACACGCGTCACCGGATCGAAAGTCCCGACCGTTGTAGACGTGCTGACGATGGTGGCCGCGGGCATGATCGGATCGAATGCGACGACGCCCGTGGCATCGTTGGGTCCGCTGTTCGCGACGACGAGGGTATACGTCACTTGATCGCCGGGGCGGGAGGTGCTGGGGTCGGCCGTCTTCGAGATCGACAGGTCGGCGAGGACGATTCCGGTCACCTGCACGGACGCACTGTTGTTCGTCGGATTGCTGTCGGTCTGCGTCAGCGAGCTGACGGTGACGGTGTTCACGAACGAGCTCGGCTGCGTGACGGTCGCCACGATGGTGAGGGATGCCGCGGCCCCGGACGCCAGGGATGCGAGCGTCCACTGCCCGGTCAGCGAGTCGTATGTGCCGTCGCCGGTGTGCGAGACGTAGGTGAGGCCCGCGGGGAGCTCGTCGGTCAGGACGACTTCGGTCGCGGTCGCCGCGGTGGGATCGGGGATGTTCTCGGCGGTGATCGTGAACTCGACCTGCTCACCGACCGGAACGGCATCCGGCGACGCTCCCGAGGGCACCGTCACGGACTTCTCCACGGCGATGTCGAGTTCGGGCTCGGCCGAGGTGACCGTGGCCGAGGAGGAGTTGTTCGACGGGTCGGGGTCATCCACGACGGGTGAGCCGATCGTGGCGGTGTTCACGAGGGTTCCCGGTTCGTCGATCGTCGCCGTCACGGTGGCTGTGACGTTCTGCTGACCCGGGGTGATCGTGCCGATCGTCCACGTGCCGGCATCCGCGGTGATCGTCCCCGCCGATGCCGTCGCGCTGAGCACCGTGACTCCGGTGGGGAAGACGTCGGTCACGACCACCTGGAGCGCGGTCTCCGGACCGAGGTTGCTCGCCTGGAGCTGATAGGTCACCTCATCGCCGACCGTCACGACCTGGGGGAAGACGGCCTTCACGACCGCGAGGTCCGCGACGGGGTGCACCACGCTGAGGGTCGCCGAGTCGGAGTTGTTCGTCGGGTTGCTGTCGGGTGGGATCGGGATGCCGGTGAGCGAGGCGAGGTTGACATAGGTGCCCAGCGCCGCGCCGATCACGGTGATCGTGCGCGTGGCCGCCTGCCCTACTCCGAGCGTCCCGATGGTCCAGATCCCCGTCACCGGATCGTACGTGCCGTTGTCGGGATCGCCGGGACCATCGGCCACGAACGTGAGGCCGGGCGGCAGCACGTCGCGGACCTCGACGCCCGAAGCCGGCTGCGGTCCCGAGTTCGTGGCCGTGACGGTGAAGGTCGCCGTCTCGCCGAGCGGGATCTCGGCGCGGTCCACGGACTTGACCACCCCGATGTCCATGGAGGGGATGACGGGGTTGATCGTCGCGGAGGCGACGTCGTTCGTCGGGTCGCGGTCAGGTTGATCCGTCGCCGACCTCGACGCCGTGTTCGTGAACGGCGTACCGGTGTTCACCGTGGCGATGATCTCAAGGCTCTCGGTCTGACCGGTGGCGAGTGTGCCGATGGTCCACGAGCCGGTCGCCGGATCGTAGGTTCCCGCTGATGTGGTCGACGACTGGTAGACGATGCTCTCGACCGGTTCGCCGTCCGGGACGACGTCCGTCACGATGACGCCGGTCGCCGTCGAGGGGCCGTTGCCCGTCGCGGTGATGGTGAAGGTGACGTCGCTGCCGACGAGCGGCGCGTCGTCATCGACCGTCTTGGTGACCCCGACGTCCGTCGCGACCGGGATCTGCGCCTGCACGGGGCCGGCAGTCACGACCTGCCCGATCGGCGTCTGGGCCGTGACCGACGCCGTGTTGACGAGGAACCCCGCGGAGTTGATCTCACCGCTCTGGATCGTATGGGATCCGGAGCAGGTCATGGCTGTGCCGGGATCCAGCTGCCCGGCCTGGCAGGTGATTGCGGCCGATGCGATGCGGTCGTCGGTCACGACGAAGCCGCGCACGTTGGTCCCGCCTGTGTTCGTCAGCGCGTACGAGTAGGTGACCTGCTGCCCGATCGAGTAGGGCGGCGGGGTCGTCACGGACTTCGCGATGGTGATCGAGGAGACCAGCGGAACCGTGACGGTCGCCAGGGGCGAGACCACGGTGCCCCCGGCACCCGGCACCGCCGTCGCGGTGGCCACGTTGACGACCTGGCCGGCATCGACATCCGCCTGCGTCACGACATGGGAGCCGTAGCAGCTCGTCGAGGATCCGACGGCCGGAGCCGTCGTGAGGCTCGTCGTGTCGCAGGTGATGCCGCTCGTGGCGATCTGGTCGTCGGTGATGAAGAGTCCGGTGACCGGGGCGCCCGTGTTGGTGACGATGTACTGGTACGGGATCTCGGTGCCGACGGTGATGATCGGCGGGAGCGGCTGCCGACCGGCCCTCCTGTCGATCTGCTTCTCGAGCTGGAGGCTCGCGAGCGGGATGATGGTGTCGATGCTCGTCTGGCGGATGAGATGCACGTCGTTGGACCCGCCCGTCGACGCGGAGAATCCGAATTTATAGGTCGACGGGGTGTTCGGGGGTGCCGGGATAGCGAGCTCGGTCACCCACGGACCGGCATCCGTGTACCTCACCTGAACGATCACCCGCGCGACGGGGTCGGCGGCCGTGACCGGGGTTACCTGGACATTGACGGTCCGCTTGGACGCGTCGAGGCTCGCAGCACGGAGCGTGCCCGAGCCGCCGTTGAGGGTCGTGCCCGGCTTCGTGGGGTTGGTGATGGGCTTCGGCACGGTGGCATCGAGCCAGCAGTAGCCGCTCAGCCCGGCGCCGGGGCCCCGAAGCGTGATGACGTTCGGGGCGATTGCGCCGGAGGCGTTCGTCGGCGAGCGCTGGCCCGCCGGACAGTTCGCGCCGCGGTTCTCGCCATCGTCGAAGAAGTTGCCGAACGCGTCCAGGCCGACGCCGAGATAACCGCCGTTGACGCCCGGCTCGCCATTGCGCTGCGCGTAGCCGAGGCTGCCGCCGAGGCCGCCGGTCTGCGTGAGCGAGGTCGAGCCGTCGACGAGGAAGAACCCGATGCCGTCGGCGCCGTTGCCGCCGTACTGGTACTGCTCGAAGGTGACCGAGATGCCGCTGCTCGCGGGGATGGGCTTGTTGTAGAGGATGCTGCCCGCGCGGTTGCCCGCGGCATCCGTCAGCTGGAGATACCCGTTCGGCGCGCCGTTCATCGGCGGCACGGGGCCCGTGCGGTGCGCAACGCACGAGGGGATCTGTGCTTCGCCGGGAAGCGGCACCGCTCCCGATGGGGCACCTGTCAGGCAGGTGTCTCCCTGGATGCTCCACGCCGGATCGGCGGCGGAGGCCCCGGTGAAGGTCTCATCGACGATCGGCGAGCCGCCGGTCGGGGGATCTGCCGCCGCCGGCCGCGCGACCGCGGTCAGTCCGGTCGTGGCGAGCAGGATGGCCAGCGCCATCGGGAGGATGTGGTGCCTGCGGTGCGTCGTGGACGTACGCGTCACAGTCGGCCTCTCGTCGAAGGTGCGTGCCAGGGCCCCGTGCCGAGTCAACCACAGGGGCCTCACCGAGCAACACCCTCAACATGCGCCCACCGCGGCCCGAGAGCCGCGTGCGCCGAGCCTGCGACGACTAGGCTTGGCGGATGCCGCGGCGCAGTCGCGCCGGATGCGTTCTCCCCCCGTCCCGACCATTGGAGCCACCATGGCCGAGCTTTCACGTCTCGACAAAGTCATCGCCCTCGCCCGCCACCGCGGCTTCGTCTTCCAGGCGGGTGAGATCTACGGCGGATCGCGGTCGGCGTGGGACTACGGGCCACTCGGCACCGAGCTCAAGGAGAACATCCGCCGCCAGTGGTGGCAGACGTTCGTCCGCGGCCGAGGCGATATGGTCGGCCTCGATTCCTCGATCATCCTGCCCAAGCGCGTGTGGGAGGCATCCGGCCACGTCGCCACCTTCAGCGACCCCCTCGTCGAGTGCCTCAGCTGCCACAAGCGCTTCCGCGCCGACACCCTCGTCGAGGACTTCGAGGCGCGCAAGGGCCGTCCGCCGGAGGGCGGCCTCGCCGGCGTGCCGTGCCCGAACTGCGGCACGCGCGGCCAGTACACCGAGCCGAAGGCCTTCTCGGGCCTGATGAAGACCTACCTCGGCGTCGTCGACGACGAATCGGGCGTGCACTACCTCCGCCCGGAGACCGCCCAGGGCATCTTCGTCGACTTCAACAACGTCGTGACGGCATCCCGCAAGAAGCCGCCGTTCGGCGTCGGCCAGGTGGGCAAGGCGTTCCGCAACGAGATCACCCCCGGAAACTTCATCTTCCGCACCCGCGAGTTCGAGCAGATGGAGATCGAGTTCTTCACGCCGCCGGCCGAGGCGGGCGAGTGGTTCGAGCACTGGGTGGAGGCGTGCTGGAGCTGGTTCCTCGATCTCGGCATCAGCGAGGAGAACCTCCGCCGCCACGACGTGCCGGAGGAGGACCGGGCGCACTACTCGGCGGGCACGATCGACATCGAGTACAACTTCGGCTTCGCCGGCTCCAGCTGGGGCGAGCTGATGGGTGTCGCCAACCGCACCGACTTCGACCTCAAGAACCACTCCGAGGCCTCGGGCGTCAGCCTCTCGTACTTCGACCAGGCGTCGGGCGAGCGGTACATCCCGTACGTGATCGAGCCGTCCTTCGGCCTGACGCGGGCCATGATGGCGTTCCTCGTCGACGCGTACCACGAGGAGGAGGTGCCGAACGCGAAGGGCGGCACCGACATCCGCACCGTCCTGAAGCTCGATCCGCGCATCGCCCCCGTCTCGGTGGCGGTGCTGCCGCTCTCGCGCAACGAGCAGCTCTCGCCGATCGCCCGCGAGGTCGGTCAGTCGCTGCGGGCGAGCTGGAACGTGGACTTCGACGACGCGGGCGCGATCGGTCGCCGGTACCGCCGGCAGGACGAGATCGGCACGCCGTTCTGCGTCACGATCGACTTCGACTCGCTCGAGGACCGAGCCGTCACCGTGCGCGACCGAGACACGATGGCGCAGGAGCGGGTGCCGCTCGACGGACTGCACCCCTACCTCGCCGAGCGGTTGAGGGGCGCGTAGCGCGTCGGTGTCGCCCTGCGTCGTGGTCAGGCCTTCGCCGCGGCCTTCATCGCCTTCTTGTGCTCTCGGACCTTGGCGAGCGAGTCGGGCGAGACGATGTCGGCGACGCTGCGGTACGACCCCTCCTCGCCGTAGGGACCGGATGCCTCACGCCAGCCATCCCCCTGGTATCCGTACTGCTTGCCGAGCAGGGCGAGGAAGATCTTCGCTTTCTGCGCGCCGAAGCCGGGCAGCGCCTCCAGGCGCCGGAGCACCTCCGGGCCGTCCGGATCGCCGTCCGTCCAGAGAGCCGCCGCATCGCCGCCCCACCGGTCGCGGATCTCGGCGCAGAGCGCCTGCACGCGCCCGGCCATCGAGCCGGGGAAGCGGTGCACCGACGGCGGAACCTTGAACATCGCGGCGAACTCGTCGGGATCTGCTCCGGCGATCGCGGTGGCATCGAGCCCGCCCGTGCGCTCGCGGATCTTCTTCGGACCGGCGAACGCCGTCTCCATCGGCACCTGCTGGTCGAGCAGCATCCCGATCAGCAGCGCGAGCGAGTCGCTGGTGAGCAGCTCGTCGGCCTCGGCGTCGCCGGTGATATGAAGGGTCATCCCTCCAGTGTGGCACCGGGCATCCCGTGTCACACCGGCGAGGGGCGCTAGGTTAGGCAGACGCGCGCCACGACGCCGGGCCGCGACCGCACCGCTTCACAGAACGAATCCCCGCCGCATGCCGACCGCCCGCGCACCGCGTACCCACGCGATGACGGCCACGCGCCTCGCGCTCCTGCGGGTCGGGGCGTACCGCAGCCTGCTGGCGGGGATCGCCATCACGGTGGCGATGTCGGTGGCGCTGCTCTGCGGGCTCTCGGCATGGGTTGCGGTCGATACGCGCCACGCTCTCCGCGCCGCGTTCGCGGATGAGGCGACGTCGTACGCGCAGGTGCAGACACGCATAGCGGATGACAGGACGAGCCAGAATGCCGCGGCCGACGCCCTGTTCGCCGATCTGTTCGGCGACGCGGCCCGCATCCAGCGCACCGACGTGGGCGAGGGCGACAGCATCAGGGTGGCGTGGCGCATCACCCCGCGGGCCGATCTGCTCGATCCCGGCAGGCTGGCACGGCTGAGCAGCGGCGTCGATGCCCTGCCCGATGCCTTCAGGGCATCGGATGCTGCAGTGCAGGGCAGCGAGGATTCGGGCGACCTCGCCGAGGCGCTGGATGCCGCCGCGATCGGCGTCGCCGCGGCATCCGCGATTGCTCCCGTGCCGGTCGCGCTCGTTGCCGTGCTGGCGTGGTTCGCCGTGCTCGAGCTGTCGCGGCTGCTCGGCGCCGCCCGGGGCCGCGAGTCGGTGCTGCTGCGCGCGCGGGGCCTGTCGCGGCGTCAGCTGTCGGTGCTGACGACCGCCGAGTCGGCCGGTCTCGCGCTGCTCGCGACCGCACTCGGCCTCGGCACGGCGGCGGCGGTGCTCGCGGTGCGCGACGGGGGGCCGGGAATCGCCGCCGCCCTGGCGGGGTGGCCGCTCGCGGTCGCCGCGGCCGTGACGTTCGCGCTGACCCTCGGCCTGCAGGGCGCTCGTGCCGCCAGACAGGCGGGCACCGCAAGAGCCGGTGCCGGGCGTATCGGACGCGCCGCGACCAGCGGCGCAGCGGTGCTCTTGGTGCTTGCGGCCGGCGTCTTCGTGTGGCAGGCGCTCAGCAGCCGCGGTGCGGCGCCCGACGACTCGTGGCGCGCCATCGCGCTCGCCATCGCCCCCGCGCTCGGGGTGGCGGCGGTCGCCGTGCTGGCGGTGCTGATGTTCGCCCCCGCCGCGCGCGTCGTGGCCGTCGCCGCTGCCCGACGGGTGGGCTTCTCGCCCGCCGAGCCCGCTCGTCAGGTCGCGCGACGGGTGATGGCGTTCTCGACCGCGATCGCCATGATCGCGATCGCCGTCGCGGGCGCGACACTCGCGGCGGGCTACCTCGGCACGTGGCGCGCGGCCTCCGACAACGCCGCGCGGCTCGGAGCCGGGGCCCAGCTGCGCACGGTCGCCTCGATCGAGGTGACGCCAGAACGCATCGCCCCGGGGCTCGAGATCGACGGCGTGTCCGTCGTGACACCGGCCCTGACCGCCGATCTTGTGATCGGCGACGGCGGCGCATCCCTCGTGGCACTGCGGAGCGACAGCATCTCGCGGGTGCTGCTGCCCGTCGAAGGTATGGTCGATCCGGATGCCGTTGCGGCCGCGCTCGCGTGGGAGGAGACATCCGCAGCGCTCCCCGACGCGGCCACGGGCCTGCGCGTGACCGCCCGGGTGACGACGGCCGTGCCCGAGGCGGCTCAGGCGCTGCGCATCGGCGCCTGGGTGACGGATGCGACGGGGACGCCTGCCCGGGTGTCGTTCGAGAGCGCGGTGCTCGATGACGGGCAGTCGGGATGGGCGTTGACCGCGGAGGCGGCGCTTCCGACGGGCACCGCCCCGTGGCGCCTCCTCTCGGTCGACGCGACGCGCGACGCCTCGTCCCAGGGCGTGAACCTCCTCGTCTCGGATGCCGAGCTGGCCTCGCTCGAGGGCGCAGCGGCGCAGGGGCTCGAGGTCGAGCCCCTGCCGGAGCCCTCGGTGCTGCTGCACGGATTCGGTGCCGAGGCGGTCTCGGGGGCGGCCATCTGGAGCGGCGCGGGGCTCGCGCCGCCGCCGACGCCCGCGGTGATCAGTCAGGAGCTGGCCGATGGCCTGGGACTCGAGCAGGGCGACCCCGTCGACACCCGGTTCGACGGGACGGGCCGCACGGCGGCCCTCGTCGTGGCCGGTATCGCCCCTGCCATCGCCGGGGCGTCATCGAGCACCGCTGTCATGGTCGCGCTCGACGCGCTGTCCCAGAACCTCCTCGACGCATCCCCTCAGCCGGGCTTCGCGCCCACGCCCCTGCCGCCGAACGGCGTATGGGCCGCCGGCCGGCCGCGGGCGGCCGCAGACCTCGGAGACGCCGTCGGCGCGCCGGTGCAGAATCCCAGCGACGCGGCCGCGGCGATCACCTCGGGCCTCGTGCCGGCATGGTGGGCCTCGGCGGTCGGCGGGGCGGCACTCGCCGGCGTCGCCCTCGTCGCCCTGCTCGCGGCCCTCGCGGCGCAGCGCGCGGGCGAGGTGCTCGTGCTGCGTGCCCTCGGCAGCCCGCCCCGCGAGCAGTCCCGCTCGCGGGTCGTCGAGGCGCTGTTCGTCGCCGTGCTCGCCGTCGCGCTCGGCCTGGTGGGCGGCCTCATCCTCGCCTCGATACTCGTGCCGGTGATGGCCGAGACGGCTGTCCCGGGCGCCGTCGTGGCCACCGGCGGGCGACTGGTGCTGCAGCCCGGGGCTCTGCTCGCCGCCCTTGCCGTGCTCGCCGTCGCGCTCGGGGTGGCGGCCGCGCTCACGGCGTACGCGGTCCGGCGGCAGGCGTCATCGACCAGGCTCGAAGAGGCCGCGCCGTGACCCGCGGGCTCTCGACCCCGGCGCTGTTCGGCCGGCACCTGCGCACCGCACCCGGTGCCTCGCTCGCCGTCGCGCTGCTCGTGCTCGTGCTCTCGGCCCTGGCGGTGCTGGCCCCCCTCGCCATCACCGCGGTCAGCGATGCGGGGCTTCGGTGCCGCCTCGACGGCGTCTCTCCGCTCGTGCGCGATGTGGACTCGTCGGTGGCGCAGGCTCCGCAGGTGATGCCCGGCGCCTCCGACCTGCCCGAGGAGACCGTGCTCGTATGGGGCGGATTCGAGGCGGCGCTGCTGAAGGCCCGCACCGATGCGGGAACGCCGCTCACCGGGGTGCTGGGCGATCCCTCCTACGTGGTGCGGATGGGGCGCATCGAGCCGTGGAGATCGTTCAACCTGTCGTGGGCGCTGGATCCCCGCTTCGCCGATCGCATCGAGCTCGTGGACGGCTCGATGCCGGCGGCGCCGCCTGAGGACTGGTGGGACCAGTTCGGTCACGGCCCGCAGAAGCCCGTGGCGGAGCGGCCGCCGATCGAGGTCGTGCTGTCGGAGGAGAGCGCGGCCGACATGGAGTGGCCGGTCGGCGAGACGCGGCCCTACCCGCTCGCTCAAGGCTTCGAGGGTGATTACCCCTATCGCCTGAGCGGTGTCTATCAGCCCGTCCACCCCGACGACCCGTACTGGCTGCACGCGGGCGATGTGCTGGCGCCGGCGGTCCGCTACGACGGCGAGAACCAGGCCTACGTCTACGCGACGGGCTTCGCCGATCCCGGCTGGCTGACCGTGCTGCAGGCGTTGGATCCGGTCCAGACGACGGTCTGGTATCCGTTCGATCCCGGCGCCGTGACCGCGCAGAACGCCGGAGACGTGCTCGCCGACCTGCGCGGCTTCACGAGCGTCTCCCAGCCCATCACCCGGGGCGACACCGGCATCGGCATCACCGGTCTCACGTTCCGCAGTGGCGCCATCCCCGTGCTCGAGCGCGCCGTCGCGGAGGGACGCGTGCTGGTGGCGCTCGTCGCCATGCTCGCGGCCGGGCCCGTCGGCGTGGCGGCCGCCGTGCTCGTGCTCGGTTGCCGCATGATGCTCGAGCGGCGCCGCTCGGCGCTCGCCCTCCTGTCCGCCCGAGGCGCCGGATCGTCGCAGCTGCGCCTGCTCATGGGGATCGAAGGGCTCATCGTGGCGGCTCCGGCCGTCGCGGCAGGGGTTGCCCTCGGATACGCGGTCGCCGCGGCGACCCTCTCCGACGTGGGCGCCATGCCGAGTCCGCTGCAGGCGCCGGCGATCCTCCTGATCCCCGCGCTGCTCGGGATCGCGCCGTCGGCGCTGCTGGCGGTCTCGTCCGGCTCCCCGCGTCGCGCGGAACGGGCCGACGCCCCGACACGGCGGTCGGCCTGGAGACCGGTGCTCGAGTGGGCAGTGATCGGCCTTGCAGCGGTCGCGACGACGGTGCTGGTGCTGCGTGGGATGGGTGACCCCACCGCGCCGCTCGATCCGCTGGTCGTCGTCGCGCCGCTCCTGCTGGCCTTCGTGGTGTGCATCGCGACACTGCACGCCTACCCCGTGCTGCTGCGCGCCCTCCAGTCACGGGTGCAGCGGGCGGTGGGATTCACCGGGTTCGTCGGCGCCGCGCGGGCGCTGCGGGATCCGAGCACCGGGGTGGCGCCGGTGCTGGCCCTGATCGTCGGCATCTCGATCGCGGTGTCTTCCGGGGTGATGCTCTCGACGCTGGAAGCCGGCATCGCCCGCTCATCGCAGCTGCAGGCCGGCGCCGACCTGCAGCTTCAGGCCGGTCGATTCGAAGAAGGGGCGGCGGATGTCGTGGCCGGCCTCGACGGCGTCGCGGCGGTCGCGGCGGTGGCCGAGGCCCGCAGCATCGAGGTGCTGGTCGATTCGGCGCGGCGCCTGGCCCCCGTGTACTTCGTCGACCAGCAGTCCCTCGCCGCTGTTCAGGGGCGCGACGGCACCGTGCCCGAGGGTGTCTCGCTGGGGGATGGGAGCGAGCCGATCCCGCTGCTCCTGTCAGAGCGAGCGGTCGAGGTGCTCGAGCCGGGCAGCGAGCTGAGCGTCGGAGGAGAGCCGGCCGAGGTGGCAAGAACGGCCGGAGACACGGCGCCCTTCACGTCGCTGAGCGCGTGGCTCCTCACCGCCGACGCCTACATGGAGGCCGTCAACGGCAGGCCGGCTCCCGTCGTCAGCATCCTCGTGAGGCTCGACGCGGGCGCCGATCCGACCGCAGTCGCGATCGCCGCGCAGGAGTCCCTCGGCGACAACGTGCGCACCCTCACGCCGGCCTCGGTGCGGTCATCGATCGAACAGGGGCCCGCGGCATCCGCCCTTCGCGTGACGCTCATCGCCTGCATCGCGCTCGCTGCGCTGCTCTGCGCGATCGCGGTCGTCATGACGCTGGTGCTGGGTACGGGTTCGCGGTCGCGCATCCTCGCGCTCCTGCAGACACTCGGCGCGCCGCCCCGGTCCGGGTCGGCGATCATCGCCTGGGAGCTCTGGCCGGCGTGTGCGGCGGCGGTCATCGCCGGAACCCTCTACGGCTTCGCGCTGCCGGTGCTGCTGCTGCAGGTCGTCGACCTGCGCCCCTTCACCGGGGACTCGGCACAGCCCGCGTATGCGGTCGACCCGCTGATCCTCTTGGCCGCGATCGGCGGCTTCCTCGTCGTGACCGCGGTCTTCACACTGATCGCGCTCATAATCTCCCGCCGCGTGCACGCCGCATCCATACTTCGAACTGTGGAGGATTCATGACCGCCCCCGTCCTCACCGGCGCGTCGACGACACAGGATGCCGAGCCCGACATCCTGTGCGCGGACCTCGTGCGCATCTTCACGGCTCAGGGCGTGGAGGTGCAGGCGCTGCAGGGATTGAACCTGCTGATCGAGCGGGGCGAGCTCGTGGCGGTCGTCGGGGCGTCCGGCTCCGGAAAGTCCACGCTGCTCTCGATCCTGTCGAGCCTCGACACCCCCACCGCGGGGGTCGCGCGCGTGGCCGGGCGCGACCTGCTGACGATGTCGGCGCGCGAGCGCGTGAGGTTCCGGCGGGAATCGGTCGGGTTCGTCTGGCAGCAGACCTCCCGCAATCTGCTGCCCTACCTGACGGCGGCCGAGAACGTCGCCGCCGCACTGGCGATCACGGGCACGCTCAGAGCGGCCAGTGCACGGGCCGAGCGCGTGAACGCGCTGCTCGACCTGCTGGGTGTCGCGCACTGCGCCGACCGGAGGCCCGCCCAGCTGTCGGGAGGCGAGCAGCAGCGCGTCGCGATCGCGGTCGGCATCGCCAACGAACCGCGCGTGCTGCTGGCCGACGAGCCGACGGGCGAACTGGATGACGAGACCAGCGCCCACGTGCTCGAGGCCATGCGCTCCGTCAACCGCGAGCTCGGCGTCACGACGCTGATCGTCACGCACGACGCATCGGTGTCGGAGCACGTGGCCCGCACCGTGCAGATCCGGGACGGGCGCACCTCGACCGAGGTGCTGCGCTCGACCCAGGTCGACGAGCACGGCGCGGAGCACAGCATCGCCGAGGAGTACGCGGTGCTCGACCGCGTCGGCCGACTGCAGCTTCCCGACGAGTTCGTCGCGGCCCTCGACCTGCGCGAGCGCGTGCGCCTCGCGCTCGAGCCCGACCACGTGGCCGTGCGTCCCGGCGCTCCCGCCACGACAAGCAGCGCTGGCAGCGCTGGCAGCACCGACAGCACGGGCAGCACAGGCCGCACCGACCGCATACACAGCACAGGCCCCATACACAGCACAGGCAGCACATACAGCACAGGCAGCACAGACGAGGAGCACCCCGCATGACCACCGGTATCGTGCTGCGTGCGGAGGGGCTCACGCGTACCTTCTCCTCGCCCGCCGGCGACGTCCATGCGTGCGCCGACGTCGACCTCGAGCTGCGTTCGGGCGAGATCCTCGTCGTGCGCGGCGCGTCCGGCGCGGGCAAGACCACACTCCTGAACCTGCTGGGTCTGCTCGACCGCCCGACCGCAGGTCGAGTGTGGATCGGCGACACCGAGACGACGGGGCTCGACGAGGACGCGCTGGCGCAGCTTCGCCGGGACAACCTCGGCTTCGTGTTCCAGTCGTTCGGGCTGATCCCCGTGCTCTCGGCCGCGGAGAACATCGAGCTGCCCCTTCGCATCGCCAGGACCCCGCCGGCCGAGCGCACCGCCCGCGTCGCCGATGCACTTGCCCTGGTGGGCCTGCAGGCTCACGCCGCACAGCGCCCCGCGGAGCTCTCCGGCGGCCAGCAGCAGCGCGTCGGCATCGCCCGCGGGATCGTCACGCGCCCCCGGATCCTGATCGCCGACGAGCCGACCGGGCAGCTGGACTCCCGCACTGCTGGCACGGTGATGGATCTGATCGGCGACCTGGTGCACACCCAGGGGCTCGCCGCGGTGGTCTCGACACACGACCCCCTGCTCGTGCAGCGCGCCGACCGCTTGATCGAGCTGCACGACGGCCGCATCACCTCGGAGACCCTGCGCGGGCGGGTTGCGGGCCGCGAGGATCAGCGTGGAGAGACCGTCTCCCGCACAGCGCCGCTCACGCGTGCGGAGGCACGCGCCGCTCGCGGGGAATGAGGGTCGAAGGGCGCCGGTCAGCCGGCGGCGAGCTGGTCGGGGCTGCCGGCCGCGGACTCGCCCGGCTCGTCGACCTCGATGCCGAAGAGGGTGTTGAGGGCGGCGACGTACTCCTCGGCGCGCCCCGCTTCCGCGAGCTCGTGGGCCCGGGTCGTCGGCGTGTGCAGCAGCACGCCGACGAGGTGGCGCAGCGACTGCTCGGTGCGTCCGTCGTCCCCGCGGGCCTGCGCACGGGCGATCTCCGACTCGAGCACGCCGAAGACGTGCGTCCGAAGGGCCACGACCGCCGGGGTGAGGCTCTGCCGTTCGCCGACGATCGCGAAGCGGCGGGCCGCGTCGCTCACGACCTGCCGAGCGGCATCCGTCGCCTGCAGCTCTTCGAGGGGCGCATGCAGACGGATCGTCTCGAGGTCGAGCAGCGCCACGCCGGGAACGGACGAGACGTCCGGGTCGACGTTGCGGGGGAGGCCGAGGTCGATGATCAGCCGGCGGTGCGCACCCTGCGTGCCGGCGGCGAGGGCACCCGTGCGCAGGGTCTGCGCCGTCAGCACCGGCGCTTCGGCGCTCGTGCAGGTCACGACGAGGTCGGCGCCCGCGGCGGCCGCGGCGTAGCCGGCGTCATCCACCGCACGAATGCCGTGCTTGGTCGCGAACTGCGACGCGCGTCCCGAGGGGGAGTACACGCGGATGTCGGTGGCGCCGTGATCGCGCAGGGCGGCGAGGGTCGCCGCCGCGTAAGAACCGGTGCCGACCATGAGCACGCGCTGCGTCGCCCAGTCCGCGATGCGGCTGTCGGCCAGGTCGAGGGCGAGCCGGACGAGCGACCGCCCGGCACGGCCGAGAGCCGTGGCGTTCTTGACGCCGCGCTGCGCCTCGGTCGCGCGCTGGAAGAGGCGCTCGAGTTCGGGGGAGGTGGTGCGGTGGCGCCGCGCTTCGGTCAGCGCGCGACGCACCTGGCCAGCGATCTCGCCCTCGCCGACGACCACGGATTCGAGCCCGGACGCGACGGCGAAGAGGTGCTCGGCGACGGCGGGGCCGGTCACGACCGAGTACGAGCTTTCGAGCTGCGCGGTGGTCACGCCGGTGGCGGCCTCGATCGCGAGCATCGCCGCTTCGACGCCGACGGCGCCGGCCGCGGTCACGGGCTCGTCCATGTCGATGTACGCCTCGAACCGGTTGCAGGTCGCGAGCACGACGGCCCCCTGAACGCATTCGTCGTGCTCCGCGATCAGCGGAGCGACGTCGCGGGTGTGCAGACTGAGCCTCTCGAGGAGGTCGAAGGGGGCGGTCTTGTGACTCGCCGTCACGCACAGCAGCACGCATACATTCTACCGGGCCGCGCAACGCCGCCAGGCCAGAGGGGCGGGTGCGAGGATGGGAGTATGCCCCTGGTCGATGCCCCGCTGCTGCGCGCGCCCCTTCTGAGAGCGCTGAAGGGCGATCGACCAGAGACCGCGCCGGTGTGGTTCATGAGGCAGGCCGGCCGCTCGCTGCCCGAATACCGCGAGCTGCGGGTGGGCACGCGGATGCTGGATGCCTGCCTCACTCCGGAGCTCGCCGCCGAGATCACCCTGCAGCCGGTGCGTCGCCACCGGGTCGACGCGGGCATCTTCTTCAGCGACATCGTGGTGCCGCTGCGCCTCGCCGGGGTCGACGTGCACATCGAGCCGGGCCGGGGTCCCGTCTTCGCGCAGCCGATCCGCACCGCGGACGACGTCGCCCGCCTCATCGCGATCGACCCCCGGACCGTGTCGGCCGCCGCCGACCCGATCCGCGAAGCCGTCGGCATCGTCACCGCCGAGCTCGGCGAGACGCCCCTCATCGGCTTCGCCGGAGCGCCCTTCACCCTGGCCGCCTACCTCGTCGAGGGAGGCCCCTCCAAGGAGCACCTGCGAGCCCGCGCGCTGATGCACGCCGACCCCGCCTCGTGGCACGCGCTCGCCGGGTGGCTCGCGGCGGTCTCTGGCGCGTTCCTCTCGGCGCAGGTCGACGCCGGCGCCTCCGCCGTGCAGCTCTTCGACTCGTGGGCGGGTTCGCTCTCGCCCCAGGATTACCGCGCCTTCGCCGCCCCGCATTCCGCGGCGGCGCTCGACGCCGTGCGCGGACGCGTTCCCCTCATCCACTTCGGTGTCGGCACCGGTCCCGTGCTGGCGGACATGCGGCTGGACGGACGGGCGGATGCCGTCGGCGCCGACTGGCGGATGCCGCTGGACGATGCTGCGGCGATCCTCGGACCCGACACCACGGTGCAGGGCAACATCGATCCCGCCCTGTTGGGAGCTCCCTGGCCGGTGCTCGAGCAGCACGTGCGCGACGTGCTGCGCCGCGGCCGCGCCGCCCGGGCCCATATCGTGAACCTCGGGCACGGAGTGCCGCCGGACACCGACCCCGACACCCTGACCCGCATCGTCGAGCTGGTGCACGCGGAGTCGTCGTGAGCGGCGAAGCCCTCGAGGAGCTGGCCGCCCACGCCCGCGAGACGCGCGTCGTGGTGATCGGCGCCGGCATCGCCGGGCTGGTGGCCGCCTATGAGTGCGCCAAGGTCGGCATCCGCGTCGCCGTCTTCGAGCAGTCCGGCCTCGTCGGCGGCTCGGTGCGCACGGCGGACGTCGGGGGCATCCCCCTCGACGTCGGCGCGGAGAGCTACGCGACCCGCGGCGGCCACGTGCGCGCACTCGTCGAGGAGCTCGGCCTCGGCGGGAGCATCGTCGCACCCACCCCCGGTGGGGCATGGGTCGTGGGGCTGCCCGCGTCGCCGGGCGCGGCGCCGCTCCCCAAGGGCGGGGTGCTCGGCATCCCCGACAACCCCTTCGCCGACGACGTCCGCCGGGTGATCGGGTGGCGCGGCGCCTGGCGTGCCTATCTCGACCGCGTGCGACCGCCCCTGACGATCGGGCACGAGCGCAGCCTCGGCAGGCTCGTGCGAACGCGGATGGGAACCGCCGTGCTCGAGCGCCTGGTCGCTCCGGTGACCACGGGCGTCTACTCGTCGCACCCGGACGACATCGACGTGGACGTCGCGGCCCCCGGCCTGAACGCCGCGCTGACCCGCGCCGGTTCCCTGTCCGGCGCGGTGGCGGTGCTGCGTGGCGAACGCACGACGGCCCCCGGGGCGGCGATCGAGGGAATCGATGGCGGGGTGTACCGGCTCGTGGGGGCGCTCCTGGCACGGCTCGACGAGTTCGGGGCCGAGGTGCACACCGGCGCGACCGTGGAGTCCGTCGATCGGGTGGGCGAGCGCTGGACCGTCTCGGTGGCGGGGCAGGAGGAGGAGCGCGCGGATGCCGTGATCGTCGCCACCCCCGAGGCCGCCGCCCGGCGCCTGCTCGCGACGGCCGTGCCCGCGCTCGGGACCGCGGCCCTGCGTCCGGGCCCCGACGTGCACGTCGTCACCCTCGTGCTCGACGCGCCGGCGCTCGACGCGCACCCCCGCGGCACCGGCGTGCTCACCGTCGCGGGTGCGAGGGCGGCGAAGGCGCTCACGCACTCCACCGCGAAGTGGCCGTGGCTTGCCGAGCGCATGCCGGCCGGGCGGCACGTCGTCCGTGTGTCCTTCGGCAGCCAGGGCGAGCCGCCCGCGACCACCGGGCTGAGCGACGAGGACGCCGCCGCGCTGGCCCTCGCCGAGGCATCCGCTCTGCTCGGCGTGCCCCTCTCAGCCAGCCAGCTGGTCGACGCACGGCTCGAGCCCTACGGGCAGGCCCAGCCGGCCTCGGTGCTCGGTCAGCGGGATGCGGCCGCCGCGGCACGCGGCGCGATCCACGGGGTGGACGGGCTCGCGGCCACAGGCGCGTGGCTCTCGGGCACCGGCCTCGCCCAGGTGGTGCCGGACGCGATCGCCGAGGCCGAGAGGGTGCGCCAGTCGGCGCTGTGGGGCTGAAATAGGCGGTTAAGCACTCCTGACCGCCCGGTGTCAAGGGTTACGACGGGTGGATGCCGACTTCGGCATGCGGGGCTAACCTGGAGGCAGATCAGCAGGAAAACCCGAGCGTAAGGAGACCCCATGAAGGGCAAAGTCGGACTCGTCATCGGCCTTGGAGCGGGCTACATCCTCGGCTCCCGCGCCGGCAAGGAGCGCTACCAGCAGATCAAGGAGCAGTTCCTGAAGGCCTGGAACACCGAACCCGTGCAGCAGCAGGTGACCAAGGTGCAGGACTTCGCGAAGTCCAGCATCGCCTCGCTGCCGTCGGCCGTGTTCGACGGCGCGGTCAAGGTCAAGAACGCCGTCACGAAGCAGGGAACACCGGGCGAGAAGCTCGACTCGGGCATCAAGGCCGGTCAGTCATCGGCGGAAGACGTCAAGAAGGCCGCGGCCGAGACGGCCGCAGCGGCGAACGCCTCATTCGACGAGGTGGCCGCCCCCGCGAACGGCGATGTCACCGGACCGAACGCCGCGTCGCTGCCCACCGGCCAGATCTGATGACGACACCACGGGGCTTCCGCGATCGCGCGGACGACAGCCTCTTCACGCTCCTGGGCGACGTCCCGGAGCTGGTGCGCAACCTCGTCGTCGCAGAGGTCGACAGCGCCAAAGTGTGGGTGACCAAGACGGCGAAGGACGTCGGGGTGGGCGCCGGGTGGTTCGTCGCCGCCCTGTTCTTCCTGTTCTGGTCGATCGCGGCCTTCGGGGCGTTCGTCATCATCGGCCTTTCCTCGTGGTGGCCGGCCTGGGTGTCGGCGCTCGTCGTGTTCCTCTTCCTCGTCGTCGTGGCCCTCGTGCTGGCGCTGCTGGGCTATCTGCGCTTCCGTAAGATGTCCAGCAGCCGCACGCCCGTTGACTCGGTGCAGCAGGACGTCCGCATGGTGAGAGAGGTCGGCGATGAGTTCTAGCAGCGCGATGGCACCGAAGAAGCAGGTGCCCGTTCCCGTTCCCCGCACCGCGGTCCCGCTCGGGATCTCCGATCCGGTCGAGAGTGCGCGCGCCGAGCTCAAGGCCGCGCTGATGGCGATCGAAGTGAAGGCCAATGTGCCCAAGCGGCTGACGACCGCCACCGACGACGGCGTGCGCAAGGCGCGCGTCTTCGCACGCCGTCAGCCGGCCGCCGCGATCGCCGCCGTCGTCAGCATCGCCGCAGCCGTGGGCACTGCCGTCTGGGCGGCGGTGCGCGCCTACGCGCGCTGACCCGCCGGACCGTGCGTTTGGCCGCGAGCACGTGGCGGGACAGACTGGACCCATGGCCGAGTACTTCTCACCCGCGCCCTTGCAGGATTCACCCGACCCGCTGACGGCATCGCCGAGCGGTTTCACGCTGTGGGCGGTGTGGCGGCGCGATCCGGTGCGGCCCGTCGTCGAACCGGACGACACGGAGCTCACGGCGATCGTCGACCTGGTGGAGCAGAGCGGCGTCACCGTGCGCGGCTTCTACGACGTGAGCGGGCTGCGCGCCGACGCGGACCTCATGGTGTGGCTGCATGGACCGCTGCCCGAGGACCTGCAGCGCGCGCTGCGCCGACTTCGCCGGACGGAGCTGCTGAAGAACCTGCTGCCGACGTGGAACGCGATGGGCGTGCACCGCGACGCGGAGTTCAACCGGCAGCACGTGCCCGGATTCCTGCGCGACATCCCGCCGAAGAGGTGGCTCTGCCTCTACCCGTTCGTGCGGAGCTTCGAGTGGTACCTGCTGCCGGAGGAGGAGCGGCGGCGGATGCTGGCCGAGCACGGCCGCAAGGGGGCGGCCTTCACGGGCGTCCTCGCGAACACCGTGGCCTCGTTCGCCCTCGGCGACTACGAGTGGCTGCTTCCGCTCGAGGCCGACGAGGTGACCGAGCTCGTCGACCTGATGCGCGACCTCCGTGCCACCGACGCGCGTCGGCACGTGCGGGAAGAGGTGCCCTTCTTCACCGGGCGCCGTCTCGAGCTGCGCGAGATCGCCGAGGTTCTCCAGTGAGCCGGCGTGGGATGAGGGCCGCGGCGCACCACGGGGCAACGTGCCCATGACGGCGCCGCTGCGGCTCGGCACCCGGCGCAGCGCCCTGGCGCTCGCCCAGTCGACCCACGTCGCCGACGCGCTCGCGGCCGCTTCCGGCCGGAAAGTCGAGCTCGTGCCGATCGTCTCCGAGGGCGATGTCTCCCGCGCCTCGCTCGCGGAGCTGGGCGGCACCGGCGTCTTCGCGACCCGTCTCCGCGAGGCGCTCCTGGCGGGCGAATGCGATCTGCTCGTGCATTCGCTCAAGGATCTGCCGACGGCCGACCCGCCCGGCCTCACGATCGCGGCGATTCCGGTGCGCGAGGATGCCCGCGACGTCGTCGTGACCCGCGACGGCACGCCCCTGCACCGCCTGCCGGCCGGCTCCACGGTCGGCACCGGATCGCCTCGCCGCATCGCCCAGGTGCGCCGGCACAACCCGCGCATCCGCGTTCAGGACCTCCGGGGCAACGTCGACTCCCGCCTCGGGCGCGTGCGGGACGGCGAGCTGGATGCCGTCGTGCTGGCCGCCGCCGGATTGTCGCGGCTCGACATCCTGAGCTCGCAGCAGTTCGGGTTCGAGCCCCTCGGGCTCGCCGAGTGGCCCACCGCCGCCGGCCAGGGGGCCCTCGCCGTCGAAACGCGGGCGGATGCCGCATCCGATCTGCTCGAAGTGCTCTCCCGGCTCGACGATGCGGCGACCCGCATCGCGGTCACGGCCGAGCGCACCGTGCTGTCCGAACTCGAGGCCGGCTGTCATGCCCCCGTCGGGGTGCACGCCCGGCTGCTCGCGGGCGAACTGCGGGTGCGTGCGGTCGTCTACGCGCCGGGCGGCGATCGGCGCCTGGCCGTCGACAGAACAGACAGCGTGGACCCGGGGTATATTCGATTGCAAGGCAGTGGCAATGGAGCGGACGCTGCCGATGGCACAGACCCGATCGTCCGCGCTCGCGGTATCGGGCACGCTGTCGCCCATCGGCTGCTCGAACGTGGGGCAGCCGGCCTGGTACCACGAGAGTCAGCCCCATGAACCCAGCCTTCGGACACCCGAAACCCGACAAGCCCCTCGTCGGGTGGCGCGTTCTGGTGCCCCGAGGCGGTCCGTGGGGTGATGGCGTGGCCGCGAGCCTTCGAGCGCAGGGTGCCACCCCCGTCGTGGCGCCGCTCATCAACTTCGCACCGGCGAACGATCTCGAAGCGCTCGATGCCGCACTGGCCGACCTCGAGGCGGGCCACTTCGACTGGCTCACGGTCACAAGCGCGACCACGGTCGATGTGCTCTACGCGCATCGGACGTTCATCCCCGCCCGCACCCGCATCGCGGCCGTCGGTGAGACGACGGCGGCGGCCCTCCAGGCCGCCGGCTACCGGGTCGATCTGGTTCCCGATCGCGACAACTCCGCCGCCGGCATGGCCGAGCAGCTCACCGCCCTCGAGCCGGCGCCCCCGCCGCGGCGCATCCTGACCCTGCGGAGCGAGATCGCGAAGCCCGTGCTGACGAAGTCGCTGATCGCCGCCGGCCACGACGTGCGCAGCGTCGTGGCGTACCGCACCGTCGGCGTGCCGGTCACCGAACGCATCGCGCGCGACGTGGCGAGCGGCCGCATCAACGCCATCCTGGTGACGAGCGGCTCGGTCGCCGAGCAGGTGTACGCCCAGTTCCCCGAGATCCCGTCCGAGACCGTGATCGCCGCGATCGGCCCCCGCACCGCGAAGGACGCCCGCAAGGTCGGCCTCTCCGTGGATGTCGTCGCCGACCGCCAGACGGTCGATGCGCTCATCGAGGCTGTTTCTCAGTTCAAGCTCCCGCACGCCGCCGACGAGTTCCAATCGTGAGCTTCCCCACCCACCGCCCTCGGCGGCTGCGGCAGTCGCCCGCCGTGCGGCGGCTCGTGCGAGAGACGCACCTCGCGCCGTCGCAGCTCGTCCTGCCCCTCTTCGTGCGGGAAGGGCTGAGCGAGCCGGTCCCGATCGGCTCGATGCCGGGGATCGTCCAGCACTCGCTCGACTCGCTCCGGCGCGCGGTGGCGGATGCCGCTGCCGCCGGCGTCGGCGGCGTCATGCTCTTCGGCGTCCCCGAGGTCCGCGACGGCAGGGGCTCCGGAGCCGACGACCCGGACGGCATCCTGAACGTCGCGACCACGGCCGTCGCGGCCGAAGTGGGCGACGCGCTGGTGGTGCAGACCGACCTCTGCCTCGACGAGTTCACCGACCACGGCCACTGCGGCGTGCTCGACGAGCGCGGCGGCGTCGACAACGACGCGACCCTCGACCGCTACGCCGCGATGGGCCTCGCGCAGGCGCGTGCCGGATCCGCCATGCTCGGCCTGTCCGGCATGATGGACGGCCAGGTCGGCTTCGTGCGTGCGGCTCTGGATGCCGAAGGCTTCTCGGACACGCTCCTGCTGGCGTACTCGGCGAAGTACGCCGGCGCGTTCTACGGACCGTTCCGAGAGGCCGTGGATTCCCAGCTCAAGGGCGACCGCCGCACGTACCAGCTGGACCCCGGCAACGGACGCGAGGGCGTTCGCGAGGCGCTGCTCGATGCCGATGAGGGTGCGGATGTCGTCATGGTCAAGCCCGCGCTGCCCTACCTCGACGTGCTGGCCGAGGTGCGCGCCGCCGTAGACATTCCCGTGTGGGCATACCAGGTGTCGGGCGAGTACGCGATGATCGAGGCGGCCTCGGCGCACGGCTGGATCGACCGCCGCGGGGCGGTGCTCGAGTCGCTGCTCGGCATCCGCCGGGCCGGAGCGGACGCCGTGCTCTCGTACTGGGCGATCGAGGCCGCCGGCTGGCTGCGGGACGGAGTCCGATCGTGACCGTTCTTCATCCCTTCGATGCCAACGACGAGCTCTTCGCGCGTGCGCGCGCCGTCATCCCCGGCGGCGTGAACTCGCCCGTGCGCGCGTACGGCTCCGTCGGCGGCACGCCGCGGTTCCTCGCCTCGGCGAGCGGGCCGTACGTGACGGATGCCGCCGGCCGGACCTACGTCGACCTCGTCGCCTCGTGGGGCCCCGCGCTGCTCGGGCACGCGCATCCGGAGGTCGTCGAGGCCGTCCGCGAGGCGGCGAGCAGGGGTCTGTCCTTCGGCGCACCCACCGGTGCCGAGGTGGAGCTCGCCGATCTGATCGCGGGCCGTGTCGTCGCGCCGGACGCGCCCGTCCCCACGCCGATCGAACGCGTGCGCCTCGTGTCGACGGGCACCGAGGCGACGATGACCGCGATCAGGCTCGCCCGCGGGTACACCGGCCGCGACCTGCTCGTGAAGTTCGCCGGGCACTACCACGGGCACTCCGACGGGTTGCTGGCGGAGGCGGGATCCGGCGTCGCGACGCTCGCGCTGCCGGGCTCGGCCGGCGTGCCGGCACCGGTCGCCGCGCAGACGCTCGTGATCCCGTACAACGACGTGTCCGCGGTGGATGAGGTCTTCGCCGCGCACGGCGACCGCATCGCGGCCGTGATCGGCGAGGCCGCCGCCGCCAACATGGGCGTCGTGCCGCCGCTTCCGGGCTTCAACGCGGCCCTTGCCGAGCGCACGCACGCCCACGGGGCGCTGCTGATCATCGACGAGGTCCTGACCGGGTTCCGTGTGCACCCGGCGGGCTTCTGGGGGCTGCAGGCGGCGCAGGGCGAGCACTACACCCCCGACATCTTCACGTTCGGCAAGGTCGTCGGCGGAGGGATGCCGCTCGCCGCGCTCGGCGGACGCGCAGACATCATGGAGCGGCTCGCGCCCACCGGGCCGGTGTATCAGGCCGGAACCCTCTCGGGGAACCCGCTCTCGGTCGCCGCGGGCCTCGCGACGCTGCGGCTGGCGACGCCCGAGGTGTACGCGCGGGTGGATGCCGCCGCCGACGCGGTCGCGACGGTCCTGTCGTCCGCCCTCGCGGCCGAGGGCGTCGAGCACGCCGTGCCCCGGGCGGGGTCCCTGTTCGGGCTGGTGTTCGCCGCTTCGGTGCCTCGGGAATACGCCGCCGCCCAGGCGCAGCAGTCGTGGCGCTACCCGCCGTTCTTCCACGCGATGCTCGACGCGGGCGTCTCGCTCCCGCCGAGCGTCTTCGAGGCCTGGTTCCTCACGGCGACGCACGACGACGAGGCCCTCGGCCGGATCATCGAGGCGCTCCCGGCCGCGGCCCGTGCCGCGGCATCCGCCCCGCGCCCTTAGGGCGCCGCGCGCCCCTTTGCCGCTTCGCGCTGCACGGCGTTCGTCGAGCTGCCGCCCCGACGGAGCGCCCTCGGCGCCCCCTTGCCGCTTCGTGCTGCACATTCCTGCACGCGCGGCTCATGTCCCCGCAGCGCGCGTCGAGAAGCGCAGCGCGAAGGGCGGCGCGAAACGCCGCAGGGGAACCACCCCCTGCCCGGCGACACTCAAGTCTGCGCGAACCTCAGCGCAGACTTGCGTACGTTGAAAGAGAACACCGGAACCCGCGCGACACGCCGGTGCCGCAGCCGCCGGTAGGGTCGAACGAGTGCGCATTCTCATACTCGCCGGAGGCGTCGGCGGCTCGAAGTTCACCCTCGGAGTCCGCGCGGCGGCCGGTCACGACGACCACATCACCGTGGTCGCCAACACCGGCGACGACCTGTGGCTGAGCGGAGTACGGCTGCAGCCCGACGTCGACTCCATCGTCTACGCGCTCGCCGGCGTCAATGACACGCACCGGGGCTGGGGGCGCGCGGGGGACACGGAGCGGGTCAACGAGGAGCTGCAGGCGTGGGGCGCCGGCTGGCCCTGGTTCACCCTCGGCGACCTCGATCTCGGCACGCACCTCGCCCGCACGGGGTGGCTTCGCGACGGCGCGACGCCGACGCAGGTGCTCGATCGGATGTCTCGCCGCTGGCCCCTCGGCGTGCACCTGCTCCCCATGACCGACTCAGAGGTCGACACCATCGTCACCGTGCGGGACCAGGATGGCGAGCGGCCCATGCACTTCCAGGAGTGGTGGACGCGGTGGCGGGCCGCCCTCGAACCGGTGCGCTTCGAAAATCCGGGCATGGCCGTGGCGCGGCCCGCACCCGGAGTCGCCGAGGCGATCGCCAACGCCGACGTGGTGCTGCTGGCACCCTCCAACCCCGTCGTCTCGATCGGGCCCATCCTCGCGGTGCCCGGCATCAGGGATGCGCTCACGGCGACGCGCGCGGCGGTCGTCGGCGTGTCCCCCGTGATCGGCGGCCGAGTCGTCCGGGGCATGGCGGATGTCTGCCTCGCGGCGATCGGCGTCGAATCGAACGCCTCGGCCATCGCCGCGCACTACGGAGCCCGCGCGAGTGGGGGAGTGCTCGACGCCTGGCTGCTCGGCGAGGAGGACGAGGTACTGGCCCCCGAGGTCGAAGCCGCCGGCATCCGTGCTGTCGTGGCGCCGCTGTGGATGCGCGACGAAGCCACCTCGGCCGCCCTCGCCAGTGCCGCGCTCGGCGCCGGGCGACGTTGACTCCCGACCCGAGCGCGTGGCATCCGGGCCGTGTGCACGGGTTTGGGGCGCATTCCCTCCGCTGGGGCGCACGAGACGCGCCCCGACGGACGGATCACGCCCCGAGGTTCGGCAGAACCCGAGGCGGTGAGGCGGCGAGCAGCGCGGCCGTTCGCCGGCCGAGGCCGAGCGCCGTGGCCTGCGCCAGCTGATCGGCGGTGTCCACGTCGCGGCGCAGGGTCGAGTCCTCCGGCACGGGCAGCGCCGCGAAGCCGAGAGCCAGGTGCGCGGCGAACGACCCCTCGCCGAAGGCCGAGCTCCACGGGATGCCGGCACGCGCGGTGACCAACGTGGAACCGGTGCCCTCGGCATCCGCCACCACCCCCCGGTCGACAATCGCGGCGGCCGAGAGCGCCGCGGCCAGATCCTCTGAGCGCAGCGCCGGCAGGTCCCCGAGCAGGGCAGCCCGCGGCATCCCCTCGCCCACGGCGGCCGCCCCACGTGCGATAGCCCCGTTCAGTCCGCCGGCGAGCACGGTGGGCGGCAGGGTCAGCGCCTCGGCGGCGCTCGGCGTCTCCTCGACGAAACGCAGACCCGGGATGTCCGCCGCCTGCAGAACGAGCCCGGCGTCATCCGTCACGACGACGACCCGCTCCACCGCTTCGCACGCCGCCGCCGCCGCGATCGTGTCCAGCGCCACCGCGCGGGCGATCGCCACCCGGTCCACGGCGTCGACGGCGAGCCGTGACTTGCCCAGGACCGACGGCTTGACCGGGACGAGGACCGTCCAGCCGGTCATTCCGGATGCCGCGCGCGCAGCCGCGGCAGGATCTCGGCGCCGTATGTCCGAAGGAACTCCTCCTGGTCGTGCCCCGGGTCATGGAACACGAGGTGGCGGAAGCCCAGGTCGATGTACCGCGAGATCGACTCCACGTGCTCTTCCGGGTCGTCCGACACGATGAACCGCGACGCGACGCGCTCGATCGGCAGCTCCGCCGCGAGCCGCTGCATCTCCAGGGGGTCGTGCACAGCCATCTTCTCCTCGGCCGACAGGGCGAGGGGCGCCCAGAACCGGGTCTTCTCCAGCGCCACCGCGCGGTCCGGGTGGTACGAGACCTTCACCTCGATGAGGGTGTCGATCGCGTCGTCGGCCCGGCCCGCCTTGGACAGTCCTTCGCGCAGCGCGGGCAGCAGCGTGTCGGTGTACAACTCGGGGGCCTTGCCCGACGTCGTGATGTAGCCGTCGGCGATGCGACCCGCCAGCCGCGTCGCCGCCGGGCCGGAGGCGCCGATGTAGATCGGCACCTTCTGGTCGGCCGGTGGACGGTCGTAGATCGTCGCGTCGTGGGTGGAGTAGTAGGTGCCCTCGTAGGTCACCCGGTCCTCTGCCCAGAGTTTCTCGATGAGCGCGATCGCCTCCTTCATGCGCTGGAAGCGCTCGGGCGGCTCCGGCCAGTCCAGCCCCAGGGTCACCTCGTTGAGCGCCTCACCGGTTCCCACGCCCAGGATGACGCGCCCGGGGTAGAGCACGCCGAGCGTCGCGAAGGCCTGCGCCACGACCCCCGGGTGGTAGCGGAAGGTCGGCGTCAGCACGGAGGTGCCCATCACGATGCGCGAGGTGCGCTCGCCGAGCGCGCCGAGCCATGGGAGGGATGCCGGGGCGTGGCCGCCCTCGTGCATCCATGGCTGCAGGTGGTCCGACACGAACACCGAATCGAAGCCCATCTCCTCGGCGAGCACGCCGAACTCGAGCAGCTCGCGCGGGCCGAACTGCTCGGCGGATGCCTTGTACCCGAAGCGCAGGGGGATGGTCATGGGGTTCCTTCCGACAGCGGCGAGGGTTCGCGGGCGAACGCCGCGGGATCGATGCGGGCGAGGCGCTCGCGGAACTCGGCGACCGTGCCGGGCCAGAGCAGGGTCAGGCGGCCGGAGCGCTCGTCGACGTACCAGTTGCGGCATCCGCCGGCGACCCACGACGTGCTCGCGGCCCGGTCGTCGATCTCCGACGTGTACGCCTGTTCGGCGTCGGCGTGCGCGTCGATCGTGCGACCGTCGGCGAGGCAGCGGAGCACGAACTCCGACTGTGCCTCCATCATGAGCACCGCGGAGTTGTGGCCGAGCGACCCGTTGGGCCCGTTCAGCACGTACACATTCGGGAATCCGGAGATCAGCGTCGAGGCGACCGAGGTCATTCCCCGGCTCCAGTGTGCGGCGAGCGTTTCTCCGTCGGAGTTTTCGACCAGATCGGCGTACGGCTGGCGCGCCGCCTCGAAGCCGGTGGCGAGCACGAGGATGTCGGCGTCGTAGCGCGCTCCGCCCGCCGAGACGAGAGCCCGCCCCTCGACCGCCGCGAGCGCAGATGCCTCGAGTGTCACGGCGCCGGACACGACGGCCGGGTAGAAGTCGTCGGAGAGCAGGACGCGCTTGCACCCGAAGGCGTAGTCGGGCGTGAGAGCTTTGCGCAGCGCGGGATCGGGGACCTGCGCGGTCAGGTGCGAGAGGGCGATCGAGCGAGCGGATGCCGCGGCCGCGACGTCTCCGGAGCGCGAGGCGTAGCGGGCCTCCCCCTCGGTGTACAGGTCCGCGCGCAGGCGCGCGAGCGCGCCGGCGTCGCTCGCGAACGCCAGGCGCTCGGCATCCGTGTATTCGCGGCCCTCGCGCGGGACGATCCAGGCGGGCGTCCGCTGGAACAGGGTCACGGCGGCGCCGCGCCGGACCAGCTCGGGCACGAGCTGCACGGCGCTCGCACCGGTGCCGACGACCGCGATGCGGGCTCCGTCGACGGCGACGGAGTGATCCCAGCGCGCGGAGTGGAACAGCGGGCCGGGGAAAGACTCCAGCCCCGGGATGTCGGGCACCGACGGCTCGGTGAGCCGCCCGCACGCCAGGACGAGAGCTTTCGCCTCGATGCGGCGCGCGCCGGCGCCGCCGACGTCGAGCTGCCACAGGTCGCCGTCCCAGCGGGCCCGCAGCAGCGGGGTGTCCAGCTCGATGTGGTCGCGCACCTGGTCGGCGACGCGATCGAGGTAGGTCCTGATCTCGGCGCCCCGGGCGAAGACGCCCGACCAGTGCGGGTTCGGATGCTCGACGAAGCCGTAGAGGTGCGAGGGCACATCGCAGGCGACGCCCGGATAGGTGTTGTCCCGCCAGGTTCCGCCGACGGAGTGCCCGCGCTCCAGCACGAGGAACGACTCGCGGCTCTCGCGGCGCAGCGCCAGCGCCATGCCGATGCCGGCGAAGCCGGCCCCGACGATCGCAACATCGATGGGCGCGCTCACGAGTGCGCCTCGCGGTAATCCGTCGTACGCAGGCGGAAGGGCCGGAACAGTCGGCGCGCGATGCGCGCGGCATCCGCCGCGGGAAGCTCGAGTCCGTACTCCGCACCCACCCGCGGCAGCACACGGCCGTCGAGCAGCGACCCGCCGAGGTCGTCGGCACCGGCACCCAGCAGCACCGCCGCGTCCTCGCGCCCGACCCGCGTCCACGGAACCTGCAGGTGCGGGATCGATCCGCTCAGCATCAGCCGCGCGACCGCGAACATGGCGCGGTGCTCGCCGATGGGCGAACGGCCCTCGACGAGGGGCACCCCGTGCCCTGGCAACGGGATGGGGACGAACTCCGTGAACCCGCCTCCGGTCGCTGAGCCTGTCGACGCCGTCTGGATCGCGCGCAGGGCACGAAGGTGCGCGATCCGCTCGGCCGCTGTCTCGACGTGCCCGTAGAAGAGCACCGAGGTGGAGCGGAAGCCGGCGCGGTGCGCCGCGACGATCGCCTGCGTCCACCGATCGATCTCGAGGTCGCCAGGGGCGACGAGCGCACGCACCCGTTCGCTCAGCACCTTGACGCCGGTGCCGGGCACGGTGTCCACACCCGCTTCGCGGAGCGCCACGAGGGCGCCATCGAGGCCGAGCCCGCCCCGGTCGGCGAGGTCGACCACATCCGCCGGGCGGAAGGCGTGCAGGTGCACCCGCGGCGTCGCCGCCTTGATGGTCCGGGCGATCTCGAGGTAGCCGAGCGGGTCTTCGGATGCCGGCAGCATGCCCTGCACGCAGAGCTCCGTGGCGCCGAGGTCCCAGGCATCCGCGGCGATCGCGGCGAGGTCGTCGAGGCCATAGGTGTCGGGTTCGCCCGTCGGAGCGGCGCGGAAGTTCGTCGACGCCACGTTGCGGTTCACCACCAGGCTCACCGCCTCGCCGACGGTGTACCTCCGCACATAGTCGGCCGTCGCCGTCAGTGTGTCGAGGTCGGCACCGGTGGCGAGCAGCAGCCGCTCCCAGTCGGCGTCGTCGAGCGAGAGCGGGTCCGAGGCGGCCGACTCGAGGAGTCGTGCGAACCCGTTCGAACCGGTCCTTGTACCTGAACCGGTCCCTGTGCCTGAACCGGTCCCTGTGCCTGAACCGGTCCCTGTGCCTGAACCGGTCCCTGAGCTTGTCGAAGGGTCGTCCCCACCCGCCGACGACGCCTCGACAGGCTCGGCGACCGGGGTGGTTGACGACGCCTCGACAGGCTCGGCGACCGGGGTGGTTGTCGACGCCTCGACGGGCTCGGCGACCGGGGTGTTTGTCGACGCCTCGACAGGCTCGGCGACCGGGGTGTTTGTCGACGCCTCGACAGGCTCGGCGACCGGGGTGGTTGTCGACGCCTCGACAGGCTCGGCGACTGGACGCTCGGCCGCTGGGCGCGTCGTGCCGGCATCCGCTCGAGCGAGTCCCGACTCGGGATCCGCCAGGGCCAGCGTCGCCGGCGTGATCGCGGCGTCGAGCCACTCGTCCGCCGCGGCGATGTAGGGGCCGTGCACCGTGAGCCGCTCGCGCAGGTCGAAGCCGAGCTCCGCGGTGCGGGCGGTCAGATCATCGAGGTGCGGCCACGGCCGCTCCGGATTGACGTGGTCGGCGGTGAGCGGCGAGACGCCGCCCCAGTCGTCGGCGCCTGCGCGCACCAGCAGTGCGAACTCCTCGGGGTCGGAGAGATTCGGCGGCACCTGGATGCGCATGTGCGGCCCCAGCACCAGCCGGGCGACGGCGACCGCCGACACATACTCGAGGAGGGACGCATCCGGAGCGTCGTGCATCGCGGTGCGGGGCTTCGCGCGGAAGTTCTGCACGATCACCTCCTGCACGTGCCCGTGGCGCTCGTGCGCGTCGCGGATGGCGACGAGCGACTCGGCGCGGTCGCGCAGGGTCTCGCCGATGCCGACCAGGATGCCGGTGGTGAAGGGGACCTTCGCGCGTCCGGCATCCTCGATCACATCCAGCCGCAGCTGCGGATCCTTGTCCGGCGACCCGTAATGCACCTGCCCGGGTTCCTCGAACAGCGCGCGCGAGGTGGTCTCGAGCATCATGCCCATCGACGGAGCCGTGGGTCGCAGCGCGCGCAGCTCGTCGAGGGACATCACGCCGGGGTTCAGATGGGCGAGCATCCCGGTCTCGGCGGTGACGAGTCGCGCCATCGCCCCCACGTAGTCGAGCGTCGAGGCGTAGCCGTGCTCGTCGAGCCACGCCCGAGCCTGCGGCCAGCGGTCCTCCGGCCGGTCGCCGAGCGTGAACAGCGCCTCCTTGCAGCCGAGCGCCGCGCCCTGCCGGGCGACCGCGAGCACCTGCTCCGGCGTCATGAACATCGGCTTGTGCATCTTCAGCAGCTGGCCGGGGGTGTCGACGAAGATGCAGTAATGGCACCGGTCGCGGCAGAGGGTGGTGAGCGGGATGAAGACCTTGCGCGAGTACGTGAGAACACCCGCGCGACCGGATGCGGCGAGCCCGGCGTCCCGCATGCCGGCGGCGAGTGCCAGCATCCGTTCCCTGTCGTCCTCGTCCGCGCGCAGCAGCTCTTCGGCGTCGTCGGCGGTGAGCCGCGCGCCCGCAGCGGCCCTGGTGAGCGCCGGGCTCGCCAGGTGACCGGAGGCGCGTTCGAGCAGGGTCACACGTCCAGTCTCGCACCGTCGCCGCGCGGCCGGGGCCGGTGCCACGGGCACGATCGTTGCCGCTCTGTGAGCAATTCCCAGGGTTCGGCGACCACCTCGCTGGCAGACTAGAGGCATGGTGACTCTGCTGCTGGATCAGACGCAGCTCGAGGTCGTGCTCTCGATGACCGAGCGTGCGCTGTCATTCCGCAAGGGGAATGTCGTGGTCGATCGGTCCACGATCACCAAGGTGCAGCTCACGGATGACGCCTGGACGTGGCTCCGCGGCGTGCCTAGCCCCGGCACCTATCTCCGAGGCGTTCTCGCGATGGGTGCCTGGAAGTCAGCCGGAGGCACCGACTTCGCGCTGGTGCGCAGGCACCGCGCGAGCGTCGTGATCGACCTCGAGGGTGACGACCAGTTCGAGCGACTCATCCTCACCACACGGCACGGGTTGGCGCTGGTAAAGGCGCTGCGGCTGGACGTGCCTGAAGAGGCGTCGGATGTCGTCGACATCGCTGCCGCGGCGGCCAAGAAGCCGCGGGCGCGCCGGGCCCCGAGCCCGGCGCCCGCGACCTGATCAGGTGACGTCGCGGTGCCAGCTGGTGAAGTTTCCGATCACCAGCAGCACCACCGCGTACCCCAGCAGCACGAGTCCGCCGACCCACCACTCCAGCGTCGCCACGGGGGCCGCCGATGGTCCGCCGAGACCCGTGAAGAAGCTCTGTCCGACAAGGGCATCGCTTGCGGCGCCTGGTAGGTACTTCGTCAGCTCTCCCAGCCAGTCGATGAGCCCGCCCGCGATGCGGAGCACCGGCTCGACGACCTGGGTGAAGGCGAGCACGATCACGATCGCCACGACCTGATTGCGCACGACCGCGCCGATGCCGATGCCGATGATCGCCCACAGCACGAGGGCGAGGATCGCCCGGCCGAGCAGCAGCCATGTGTCTCCCGACGAGAGCAGGGGATCGATGTCGTAGGCGGCCAGGATGCCGGCTGCGGGGCCCACCGCGGAGACGACCGCGATCACTCCGAACAGCAGGCCGAGGACGATGCCGGCTGCGACCTTCGCCGCGAGCGCGATGCCGCGAGCCGGGGTGGCGAGGAATGTCGGGGTCAAAGTCTGGTGCCGGAACTCCGAGGTCACCATGAGCGTGCCGATGAGCAGCGGGAAGACGTACCCGATCGACGTCGCGATGCTGTACATGACGAGCGGCAGGCCGGCGGGGTCAGGCGGCGGTGAGCCGGCTTCGGAGCCGAGCTGCCCCGTGGACAGGGCCCCGAAGAGGCCGGCCATGCCCGCGGCGAGCATTCCCACGTAGAGGACGAGGACGACCGCCAGGATCCACCAGATCGCCGTCGTGAAGACCTTGGTGAGCTCGGAACGAATCGCTGCCGTCATCTTCATCGCCTCTCACCCCCTTCATCCTCGGTGCTCGTATCGCCCGAGTCCTCGTCCGGGGGCTCCTCCGTCGGGTCCGGGAGAGGCTCGTGGATGTCGGAGGAACTCTCGATTTCAGGCTCGGCTGTCTCCGCGTCGATGCTCTCGATGGCGGTCTCGTCGTAGGCGGCGAAGAACCGGTCCGCGTCGGCGTCCGAGTCGGAGCGGGAGTCGTCTTCGGCCTCCGCGGCTGGCTCTTCGACGGGCTCTTCATCGACCGGATCCGGCGGGACGTCGTCCACGGGCGGCACATCATCGTCGGGCTCGGCTTCGGCGGCGGGGATCACGTCGATGACCCCCGTGCTCGCCACGGAGAATCCGGCGGTGGACGCGGCGGGCGTCGTGGCCTCGTCCGCCACTGCGTCGTCGGGGATGGCGGCCGCGCCACCGACCGCCGGCGCGGCGCTCTCGTGCACGCGGGCGCCGTCGACCAGCTCGAGGAAGATCTCCTCGAGCGAGGGCCCGCGGCGCTGCAGTGACGACAGGGCGACGCCTGCAGAAGCGGCGACCGCGCCGATGTGGACGGTGTCGGCCGCGCGGACGGTGAAGCCCGACCTCAGAACCTCGAAGGCCACGCCGGCGCTGCGCAGGGCGTCGGCGAGCGCCGCGCGGTCCGGCGCATCGACGACCACGGCCTGCTCGGTCTGATCGGAGAGTTCGTCTAGCTGTCCCTGGAAGACCAGCCTTCCGCGGGCGATGATGAGCAGCGAGTCGACGGTCTGCGACACCTCGGACAGCAGGTGCGACGAGACGAGCACCGTGCGGCCCTCGCGGGCGAGTTGGCGCAGCAGCCCGCGCATCCACTTGATGCCCTCTGGGTCGAGTCCGTTCGCCGGCTCGTCGAGCACCAGCACACCGGGGTCGCCCAGCAGGGTGTATGCGAGTCCGAGGCGCTGCCGCATCCCGAGCGAGAATCCGCCGACCCTGCGTCCCGCGACGTCCGAGAGTCCGACGAGGCCGATGGCGTCGTCGATACGTGAAGCGGGGAGACCGGCGGCCTGCGCGTAGACCTTCAGGTGGTTCGCCGCCGTGCGGCCCGGGTGGAAGCTGGACGCCTCGAGGGCAGCACCGACGGTCCGCAGGGGGTGCGAGAGCTTGGCGTAGGGGACTCCGCCGATCGTCGCGGTGCCCTCCGTCGCTCGGACGAGGCCGAGCAGGATGCGGAGGGACGTGGTCTTGCCGGCCCCGTTCGGACCGAGGAAACCCGTCACGGCCCCCGGTTCCACGCGTGCGGTGAACTCCGACACGGCGGTCACCGGACCGAAACGCTTGGTGACGCCGGAGAACTCCAGCACCTGACCGTCGGGCATGCCGAAGCCTCTCCTCATGTGGGCAGTTCCCCCCATCTTGGCGGAAAAGGCCCGTCGGCAAGTCCCGCCCTCCACAGGCACGGGGTGGCGCAGGCGTGGGAGGTGCGCAACGCGAGCGCGGGAGTAACGTTGCCGACGTGACAGACGCGACACACGCCCCGGATTCGAGGGTGCGTGCCCGCACCTCCGGCGGCCTCGGCCACCTCACCCTGGATCGGCCAGAAGCCATCAACGCCCTGGACCTCGGGATGATCCGCGACCTCGAAGCGGCCCTCGACGCGTGGAGCACGCACCCCGACGTGCAGCTCGTCCTGCTCGACGGCTCGGGCGAGCGCGGGTTCTGCGCCGGCGGCGACGTCCGCGGACTGTACGAGCAGATCGTGGCCGGGGAGACGGATGAGACCGGTGGCTTCTTCCGCGAGGAGTACGCCCTCAACGCGCGCCTCGCCGAGTACCCCAAGCCGGTCGTCGTCTTCGCCGACGGCATCACCATGGGCGGCGGCATCGGACTGGCGGGGCACGCCGCGATCCGCATCGTGACCGAGCGGTCCCGGCTGGCGATGCCCGAGACCCGCATCGGGTTCACACCGGATGTCGGAGGCACCTGGCTGCTTGCCCACGCACCGGGCCGGCTGGGTGAGTACCTCGGGCTGACCGGCGCGTCGATGACGGCATCCGATGCCATCTATGCCGGCTTCGCCGACCACTTCGTCCCTTCCGATCGCCTTTCGTCCCTCGCGGAGGCGCTGGAGACCCGGGCCGACCCGTCGAGCCCGACCGAACTCGTGCTGCTGTTCGACGAGTCGGTCGAGCCCGGCCGGCTGAGGGCCGACCAGGTCTGGATCGACGACGCCTTCTCTGCCGACACCGTCGCCGAGATCATCGGCCGGCTGCGTGCGAGCGACGCGGATGCGGCATCCGCCACCGCCGATGCGCTCGAGCAGCTCTCGCCCACGGCCCTCTCCGTCACCCTCGCCGCCGTGCGGGCGGCGCGCGAACTGCCCGACCTCCGTGCGGCGCTCTCCCAGGAGTACGCCCTCGTGATGTGGTTCGCGACCACCCAGCCGGATCTGCGCGAAGGCATCCGCGCGCAGCTGGTCGACAAAGACCGCAACCCGAAGTGGAACCCGGCGGCGATCGCCGACGTGCCGTCGGAGCGCCCGGGCGAAGCCCTGGCGCACAGTCCGCGGATCCCCCTGTGGTCATGAGCGAGCCGGCCAGCTCATGAGCGAGCCCGCCACATCATGAGCGAGAGTGAGGATGACCGTGCGAGGCGCCGGCGCCGACGGCGATACTCGCGCGGGGTCGCCCTGGATTGGTTCTTCTTCATCTTCGCGGGCCTCTCGTCGATCTGGCTGGCCTACCTGAGCTTCACGGAGAGCTTTCGCGTCGGCTGGTGGGGACTGCTGGCGGCGGTGCTGTTCTGGGCGCTGCTGGCCTATCTGGTGCTGCCGAGACTGCATCGGATCCTCACCACGATCTACGTTCCCGAGTACTTCATCGGTCGGGCTCGTACGAGCGACGGACTGCTCGGCGACCCCGTGAACCTCGCCCTGATGGGGGAGGCCGACCAGATCCACTCGGCCATGGAGGACGCCCACTGGACGAGGGCCGACCCGGTGACGCTCGCGTCGTCGTGGGGGATCATCACGTCGACGCTCAGCCGTCGGAGCTATCACCAAGCGCCGGTCAGCCCGCTCTTCCTGTTCGGGCGCCAGCAGGACTTCGCGTACCAGCAGGAGGTCGACGGCAACCCGGCCCAGCGTCATCACGTGCGGTTCTGGAGGTGCCCGGACGACTGGCTGCTCCCGGGCGGCATCCGGGTGGACTGGCTCGCCGCGGGCACCTTCGACACCTCGGTCGGGCTGTCGCTGTTCACGCTGCAGGTGACGCACAAGATCGATGCCGACACCGATATCGAGCGCGACCACATCGTCACGACGATGACTGCCGCCGATCCGCGTATCTCGGTGGATGTGGTGCGCGACTTCTCCACGGGTTACCACGCCCGGAACGGGGGTGGCGACAGCATCCGGACCGACGGCGACCTGCCGATCGTCGACGTGCGACGGGTCGTGGGCTCGGCGCCGCCGCTGCCCACGCACTCCGCGGAGGCGACGTGACGGAGAACAAACGGCCGGCGTACGAACCCGCGGCGCGGCTGCTCGAGCGCACCCACTACGACCCGGACATGCCGCGCCCCCTGGCGACGGTCGCCGGCGCGGCGCTCGTGCTTCTGCGCGTCGTGGCCGGCATGTTCTGGCTCGGGGCGCTGGTGCTGCAGATTCCCGACCTTGTTGAGACCTCTCAGATCACGCTGGAGGCCGCCTCGGATGCGCAGGCTGCGTCGTTGGGAATCACGGTGGTGCTGGTCGTCGGAGGGGTCGGGCTCCTGGTGGAGGCGCTGCTCGCGTTCCTCATCTATCGAGGGGTGAACTGGGCCCGGGTCCTGGTGATGGGGTTCTCGGTCGTGTCGATCTCGTTCTCGTTCGCGGCGTGGTGGGCCGAGGACCAGGAGATCACCATCAACACGACGTTCGTGACGCTCGCCTTCGACATCCTCGTCCTCCTCGCCCTTTCGAGCCGGGATGCCGCAGCCTACGCACGCCGCAACGAGGGCCGCCCGCCGGAGTCGGGCGCGTGAGCGCGTCGGAGCGTCCCAGTCCCGGTGGCTGAGCGAGCGCAGCGTCGTTCGGCTCCTCGCTCAGTGACCGCTTCGCGTGATGAATCGCCCTCAGCCGTGACTCTGAGCGCTTCAAAGCGTTCTATCCCCGGTCGCTGAGCGAGCGTAGCGAGACGAATCGCCTAGGAACCTCCGCGGAGCGCCGGCGGTGTCGTCGCTTCCTCCACAGGGAGCACCCGAATTAGGGTTTGAACAGGGCCTGGTTTGTTTTGCTGATCTGGGCTGTTCCGGCGGCTCGGATGTCGGTGGTTGGCGGTTGAATGAACACATGCACCCGCTCACCGACACCCTCCACGCGCTGGAGACCGCGCTCGGTGAAACGGTCGCCGCCGCGTTCACGGCGGACACCGTGTCGGGGCTGGGCGATGAGGACCTGCTCACGGTGATGGCGACCGCGGCGCGGATGATCCGTCGGGCGGAGGCGGTGCTGGTGGAGTGCACCGGACAGGTGCAGGACCGCTCCGCCGCCGCCTCCCTGGACGGGCGGCTCACCACCCGGATGGGGTGCCGGTCGGTGTCCGAGCTGGTCCAGCGCGCCACGCTCGTCTCGAAGCAGACCGTCACCGGGTACGAGCGCGCCGCCCGCGGTGTGCACCAGCAGGTCGCCCCGTCGTCGGGGCAGAAGCTGCCCGCCCCGTTCCCGGGGATGCGGGCCGCGCTGATCGACGGCGCCGTCGGAGTCGACGGTGTCGTCGCGGTGCTCGGACCGTTGTCCCATCTGGCGATGACCGCGGGACGCAGCGCGCACCTGGCCGCCCGACGAGGAGTTGGCGGCCTGCGCGCGCGGTGTGGGGGTGAATGCGGCACCCCCGGCGACCGCGGAGGAGCTGCGCGTGTGCGCGCAGGTGTGGGCGGTGTTCCTGGATCAGGACGGC